>JBGSSY010000080.1:0-19790 GCA_041736775.1 Bdellovibrionales bacterium
CATCAATCAAGCTTAAAAAAAATTCAGTATAAGATCATATAATTCGTATTATGCACTTTA
Source organism: Bdellovibrionales bacterium (assembly GCA_041736775.1). Lineage (GTDB taxonomy): Bacteria > Bdellovibrionota > Bdellovibrionia > Bdellovibrionales > JAGQZY01 > JAGQZY01. Next base: position 61 of record JBGSSY010000080.1, read on the forward strand.
AAAAGAGAGCCTAAAATAAGAGTTAAATTAGCGAAATTTTCAAATATTGTAGTCAAGATTTATTTAATCCCTTGAAAAATAACGCAAAGCTTTTGGTGCGCAAAAGGTGATCGATAACTTTTAATTATGTATATATTAAAGAGTCTCTTGAGTTCTCAAGCCTTGATAAAGAATCGCCTTATCTTTCTTCACTGGTTTATAGCGGTGAAAAGAAAAAAAGTTTTCTTGCTTTGTTTGAAAAAGGTAAATTGAAGGATGGGCCTATAACAAAAATCTGGCTTAAACATCATAGTCCCTTAGGGTTCCATGGGTACTGGCTTGACAAACCCCAAAGTTCTTAACAAACTCAAATTTGCTTTCTAAAGAGTCATTCTTTTTAGATTAGTGTGGAGACAAAAGGGGCAACTATGGAAGAATTAAAAGATAAAAAGAAGAAGAAAAAAAAGTACCAAAAGCCTAAAATCACAAAAGAATCGATCATGACTTTTGGCGCCCTTTGTAACGGAATGGCCAGCGGTGGTCGAAAAGCAAACTCGGGTGCTCCCGATTTTTGTAACACCAATAAACTCCTTTCATGATCGATTTACTTCCTGAGGCCAGAAAGTTAGCCTTTAGACAATGGGAAGAATTATTCACAAAATCCAGTCAAGAGTATCACTTTAATGTTGAAATTCATGGTGTCGGACTGAGTTTTAAATTAAAAAATCAGCCTCTGTTAGCGGCCCTCCAATCTTATTTTCCGAAAAGTTGGATAAGAAGCGAAAAACAAAAAATTTTTATAGAATGGATAGCGCCTCCCCCTCAAGAATCAGAGAGTGAATGGGATGAAATCGAGGATCCCCATTGTTTTTTTGAGGATCAATTTGTTTGGCAAAGAGATTTTTTTGTCAAAAAGGTAAGTCCCTTTCATCTTCAGCTTATTTGTTATGAAAAAATAGAAGATGGATTTTATAATTTTCTTCGCTATCTCCTCCCAGAAAAACTTTTAGAGATCAATAAAATTTTATTTCACAGTTCATGTGTTGTTTTTAATGAGAGCACACCGGCTTTATTTTTTGGACCCTCTGGTGCCGGCAAAACAACTATGGCTTCATTTTTTGATAAAGAGTCTATTCTTGGCGATGACATGACTTTACTCACAGTTTCAGATCATAAAATTCAAGTCGAAGCGGCGACAGTCGGGCAAAGATTTTTTAATCATGATCAAATTGGTCAGCAGTATCACCTTAAAAACCTTTATTGGTTGGTTCAGTCCCAAGAGCTGAGCTGTCAACCCATTCAAGCCCATAGAATGCAGTATTTGCTTTCGAGTGTGACAGGCCTTTTTTGGCAAAAGTTGAGCCCTGTACAAATCAATCAAATCTTTACTCTTTTGAATAAAATCCAAACTCTTACTCAAATCCAATTTCTTCACTTCACAAAAAATAAGGAGGTCGTAGCCTATGTCAGATCTATCCCATCCAGTTTATAAAAAAAATCCTAAGTGTCCATGGCAGACAATCAATGGCGAAACTCTTGTGGTTGATCCGATCAATCAATTTTCTTTTGAACTTTCAGAACTGGGGACTTTTATTTGGTGTCAAATCGATGGAACCAATACAGTTCAGGTGATCAAAGATCAAATCCAGGATCATTTTGAGGTTTCACCAGAAGAGGCCGAAAAAGATCTTAATGAGTTCATTGATTCACTCAAGAGCAATCAGCTGATTGATTCTGTGCCCTTATGATCATCGATCAATTTCTTGCAAAAGCAACGGCCTCTGCAATTCCGATTCAAGCTTCGATTGAGCTGACCTACCGATGCAACGAGCGATGCACACATTGTTATATTGACGAATTTAAAGATGATCCCCAGAAAATTCTCAGTCTAAAAGACTGGTTTGATATTTTACACAAGCTCAGAGAGGCTGGAACACTTTATATTGTTCTCATGGGTGGAGAACCGCTCTTGAGTCCTTATTTTTTTGATGTCAGTCAAAAAGCGACAGAACTTGGTTTTTTTGTTTCGACGATTAGCAATGGTCTTAAGATTACTGACCAAGAGTATGCGAAGAGAATGGTGCAATCGGGATTAAAGAATGTGACCTTTAGTCTTTATAGTCTCAATCCATCGATTCATGATAAAATCACCCAAGTCAAAGGCTCTCACCAAAAACTGATGCATGCTATTGATCTTTGTTTGGCTGAAGGGCTTAATGTCACTCTGAATAATCTTTTAACCAAAGAAAATATTCATGATGTCTTTGAACTTTATGAATGGAGTGTGAGCCGAAATCTCGAGCTCAAAGTTGACCCCAATATAACTCCAAAGTTAAGTGGTGAATTAAAGCCCACAGAAATGAGGGCCAGCCGAGAAGATCTTCTTTGGTTTTACCGCGAGAGAGCGAAACGTTGGGAAAAATCAGTGCCGACTCCCAGTTTAGATACCGATAGTAGCTATATCTGTAATGCCGCCAAAGGAAAATGTGCGATTAATCCCTACGGGGAACTTCTTCCTTGTATTGAAATCAGAGAGCCTTTTGGTTCCCTTAAGGAACAGGATTTTCAAACTCTCTGGATGAGTGAGAAGGCTCTTAAATGGCGCACTCCTCGAGTTAAAGATATGGAGTCGCTCGATAAGACAAATTACTCCTTCTGCGATCACTGTCCCGGCATGGCTAAAAATGAACACCAAAATCCCTTTAAGGTGACAGCCTTTAGTGAAATGGTGGCGAGTGTAAAAAGACAAGTCTTTGAAGAATCTAAAAATGGAATTTGCTAGAATGAGTCAGGGGAAAACCCTCCTTAATAGTGAGAGTTTTGTAACTTTTAGTGGAAAAAGTATGTATCCCTCCCTCTTAGAAGGGGATCAAATATCAGTAGAGTATTTTCAAAGTCCCATGCCAATTCATGAATTAGAACCGGGACAAGTTGTTTTAACCAATATCGACAAGCAGTGGGTTGTTCATCGCATTGTAGGCTTTGACTCTTCTTCTTACTTAAAAGGAGATTGGTCGCTCCTTCAAGACGAAGCTCGCACAGCTTGGGGAAGAGTGGTTAAGATTAATAATCAACCCTCGGAACTTCTCCTGAATAATAAAAGAATATCCACTTTATCACAAATGATAGGTGTTCATAATTTTTGGTTACAAAGAAAAATATTAAAATTGCTGTTGTTTACTTATGTGAAACTTATCAGGATCAGGTTATGGTTCGCGAACTGAGTTTCAATAAGCTCGCTCCTCAGGCTATTTTAGAAAACAAGCTTGAAGGGATTCTCTATTGCCAGAATCCAGAAAACTCCATTTACAAGTCCTCTTGGATTCAGAACTGTGCAAGAAATTTCATTGTCATAGAAGAGATCGAAACATTGGCTCAAGATTTAGAACCAAAATCGATTTCTTTAGTGTTACTTAAAGGTTATGCCTTGATTGATGACATTTACCCCAATCGAGGTGAAAGATTTTGTTCTGATGTTGATCTCTTGATTGATCCGCAGCATTCCGAGCTTATAGAGAAACATCTTCTGGATCGAGGCTATGCCAAGCAGAAAGAAAAAAAATGGCTTGGTAATTTTTTTAAATCTGTTTTTGAGAAAAAAATCCATAGTCTGTCTGTTACAATCGAGTTGCACACTCAACTTTTTTGGCACGAAAATGTGAGTGTTGGACTCACCAAGGTTGATCTCATCAAACACAAAAAAATAAAAAATTGTTTTTGTCTGAGTCTCGAAGAGCAACTCATCCACCTCTGTGGTCACTACGCTTTTCAACACAACTTTTTAAAGTTGTTTTGGTTGGTGGATATACAGAGATTTGTAGAAAAATATGAAGAAGAAATAAACTGGGATATTTTTTGGCAAAAAGCCCTTTCCTTTAAGCTTTTGATTTCGTGTTATCTTTCTTTGAGCCTGATAACGACTCCAAAAAATAAAGTCCTTAAAAAGGGACTGGTGTTGATGTCCTTAAGGCAAAAGATAAGAACTTGTTTTCTGAGTTCAATTTTAAATGAATCGTTTTTAGTCTCACCGAGAAGTTATTTTTTAAGTTATCATACTTTAAAGTTTCTGATTAAAGACCAGGTTCGTTACAGCTTTAAATATATGTATTTTTGGTTTTACTCAAAAATGGCTCAAAATTCCTGATTTTTTTATTTTTTTAAGAGTGAACTTCATCAGTTGAAAATTCAGTGCCATTAAAATCCCAAAGCTTAAAAATATCACTAAATAAAATTGATTAAAATGAATGGGCCTGTTGGAGACTCCTTCTTCGAAAAGAGAGTAACGAAACAACTGAACTAAATAGAGCATGGGGTTGATGGAAGCGACCCATTGGAGTGGGTTCGGTAAAACCTCAACAGGAAAATAAGTTCCGCAGAAGAAAAATGCCGAAATTTTACCAAAGATATCGAGAAGCCCAAATTTCTTCCAAACCATAAAAGAACAGGAGGAAACCAATGAAAGGAGAAGCCCTAACACCAGAGTTGTTAATACACTCATTGCAAAGAGGATAACGTTCAAATGAAGTCCAACCATAATCTCTAAAATAAAAAGATACAGAGCTGTTTTTAAAATAGATAAGAAATAAAACGAAGATCCTGCGGTAAGAAGGATTTTGTAGGGGCTGTGGTAGCTTAAAAGAAGTTCTTCGAGCATACCGTAATCACGCCATTCGCTGAGTTTTTGAGTGGTGCCTTGAGAAAATCCTGAAAGAAGTGACTGAAGGGCCAAGCCTGAACTGACAAAAACAAAATAACTGGAGTCAATCAATTCAATGTCACCTACGGTTTTAGAGATAAAATAAAATAAAGAGAGGGTTATGAAGAATTGAAAGGTGAGGTACAACCAACGACTTCGATAGCTGCTATTGATTTTAAAATCCACTTTTAACCAAAGACTGAGGAGATAGATCCAACTTTTCATTTTGAGGGGCTCAATGCATAGATTTTTATATTTTTATTCAGGTTTGGTAGAGCTTGATTGCTTGTCAATATAATCGATGACTTATTATTCTCAGTCCATCTTTCAAGGATTGAGAATAGTTTTATATTAAAGTTTTCGTCCAGATTAGCAAAAGGCTCATCCAAAAGGAGGAGTGGGGCTTTTTTAATGAGAGATCGAGCCAAGGAGGCCCGTTTACGGATTCCGGAGGAACACTTTTGGAAAGAAATCGAGGTGTAGGGTGTCAGCTCAAATTGATCGAACAGAGTTTTGAGTTCAAGGTCAGACTGGTAGAATTTTTTAAAAAAATTAAAATTATTCTCAAGGCTGAGTTGAGGGAATAGTCCGTCGGCCTCGGCCGCACAGAAGCTGGTGAATCGTTGTATCTTATCTGAATCATGCTGAGTAAAAGGGTTATGATTTTTACTATAAATAATGTGTCCGCGATCCAAAGAAAGAAAGCCTGCAATACATTTAAGTACGGTCGTTTTACCAGCGCCATTGGGCCCTGTGATCTGAATCAACTGACTGTGACTGACTTCAATTGAAAATGGAGAGAAAAGACTTCTCTCTCCAATATAACTTTTTTCAAGGTCGGTGATTTGAAGCATGACTGAGGTTAGCTGATCGCTTTATTCAGTCAAGCTCTTCTGGAAAGCTCTCAGTGAGAGAAGACTTTTTGGAATCAATGGCCTTTGTTAAGATATTTTTGGCATTGATACATCGGATTATCGTGATCTTTGTTCGTCCATTGGTGAGTGCATTGGCCGGTTTTTAGGTTTTGTGCACAGACACCATTGCCCGTTTTTTTACAACGGTAATTACTTTTATCAATCGTTTTTGTTTGTGCCTGACCGAGGTGTTTGAGGCAAAAGTACATTGGGTCTGTGACATCATCTTTGTCCCAAGAGGCTCCGCACTGACCGTGTTTTTTATTAACAGCACAAACGTAGCCACCAAAATCTTTACAGAAGTAATTGCTGCTATTGTTTTTCTGACCTTTTGAGAGACCAATGTGTTTTTTGCAAAAGAACATCGGGTCAGAGACATCATCTTTACTCCATGAGTGGGTGCACTGACCTGTCGCTTTTTTGACCGCACACACAGAGTTTCCAAAATTTTTACAAAGATACTGGGCGGTTTCGACAGCTCCTGCTGTTGCATTGGCCTGTGCCATTGGACTTAAAAAACTCATTGAAATGATTATCATTAAATTACGGATTGTAATATTCATGTTTCCCCCCGGTTGAGTCCACTTTCTATAAGTGGATAGTTGGGGAGTCAATGAGGAGAAAAAAGGAGTCGCACCCAGGCAACAGATGTCACTCAATTTAAGATTCTGACTTTATTTGAAGTTTGTGGATTGGTGCAATTTAAAACGGATATCTTCTAAGCGCTTACGGTTTGCACCGAGATCGGAGTAGCCCACCCGAGAGGCCGAACGCATTTGAATTTGTTTTTTTTCAGGCTGATAAAGAAATTCAACATCGTCGGTAAATTTTAAAATTCTGGTTTGGGCTGTGGCATGAATATAATTATCTGTTTCTTCAACGACATTGAGACCCCAAAGTTTTAAATTTTGTTTTAATTGTGACCACAGCTGGTCAATTTTCTCATTTTCAATCGGGGCGATAAAGTGATCTTTGTCATTGGCATCGACACTGCAAACACAATTGGGTTTAGCTCCACAGGGGTTAAGCTCTCCAAGATTGAGCCCAGGAGAAGTTTGCTTGTCACTGGCAAAAAGAGATTTTGAAAGCATAAGGCCACCGATCAGTAGAAGTTGAGGAGTGATTTTAAAAATTTTATTTACGAATAACAAAGTCATCCACCTTTATGAAAATTGATTCTGATATTCTTCTATAATAGACAATGTTCGTTGTCATTGTTTGAGGCTGATTGAAACAAATTTTTATTGAGAAGAAAGGGATGGACAAAAAAACAACGATAGAGCCGCTCGACGTTCCACATGTTGAGTGAGCTTGAGAAGTGCTTAAACGCTTCTTCTGATTCCCCCTGATGAGGCGGCTTATCGTCATTCCATAGATCGGTGGGTTTTCGGTCTGACTTGAGGGAGTGAATTTAAATCTAGACTAACGTCCCTCGATTAAATCAACATTCCAGCCAAACAAGCAGTCATAAAGGCGGCAAGGCTACCGCCAATTACTGAGCGCAGTCCAAAAAGAGCGATTTCTTTTTTTCTTTGGGGAACCAGGGGTCCAATCCCACCAATTTGAATCGCAATCGAAGAAAAGTTAGCAAATCCGCAAAGGGCATAGGAGAGTATTATCGAAGAGCGAGGATTAAGACTCTCACTGGACTGAGCTAAATCCAGGTAAGCAATAAATTCGTTAAAAACAATTTTCTTTCCAATCAAAACTCCAGCCATTCCAGTATCGACGGCTGGAATCCCCATAAGAAAGGCCATGGGCTTAAAAAGCCAACTAAAAAGAAAAGCTAAAGAGAGTTGCGGAGGACCTTTGGCCAATTGAAATTCGGGAGTTAAAGCCACTCCCCAAGTTTCAAATTGGATCCACTCGCCCAGAGAAATGAAGAGGGCATCGACCATTGCAATCAAAGCCACAAACGCCAGAAGCATAGCGCCAACATTCACGGCGAGTCTCATTCCATCGCTGGCCCCATTGGCCGCGGCTTCAATAATGTTGATATGTTCGTTAGATTTTTCTCGAGGGACTTTTCCAAGTGTTTCTGGAATCTGGGTTTCGGGGACCATAATTTTTGCAATGATCAGTGCCGCTGGTGCAGAAAGAATACTGGCGGTGAGAAGATGTCCCCCAATATTGGGAATCACATCTTTGAGCAGTCCGACATAAGCTGCCATCACCGAGCCGGCAATTGTGGCCATACCACCAGTCATCACGGCAAAGAGTTCTGAGGAGGTTAACTTATTGAGATAGGGACGAATGATAAGTGGGGCTTCGGTTTGACCGACAAAAACATTGGCCGCAGCAGCGAGAGATTCCGCTCCACTAAGCTTAAGAGTTTTCTGCATCACAAGAGCAAAGGAATGGACAATCCACTGCATGATTCCGATATGATAAAGCACAGCCATCAGGGATGAGAGAAAAATGATAATGGGTAAGATTTGAAAAACGATGATAAAACCACTTTTGCTTGAGTCGGCGAGAGGACCGAGCATAAATGAACTTCCGGCTTGGGTAAAACTTAAGACTTTTAATATTCCATCGTTGGCAATTATAAAAAGCCATTGCAGTGGTCCCTTAAATCCTAATTTGGGAACACCAAGGACAAGAAGGGCCAAAACAATTTGTAAAGACAGTCCTAGTCCAACTGTTTTCCAACTGATATTATTTCGATTGTTTGAAAACAGGTAAGCGATAAAGATAAAAGCAAAAAGTCCAAAGAGGGATTGCATCTGCAACATTAAATTCGACTCCAATCATAGATCACTAGGCTGGTGGCAATAGTCGCGTTGAGAGATTCTACCTTGTTAGAGATCGGGATTTGCAGTTTTTGTCCGACAAAATGAGAGGGTACCCCTTGCCCTTCTTCTCCGACCAGTAATTTCATATTTTTTTTAAGATCTTGAGATTTGAGAATTCTTCCGCCCCGATCCAGTGCGAACAGAGTTGGGTCTTTAAGATCATTGATCGATGGTCCTTTAAAAAAAACAGTGGCAAAACAGGTTCCGCTTGCGGCGCGAATCGACCGCGGCAAAAAGGGGTGGGCGGCCTCTTGCAGCAAAACAATCTGTGGCCATTCAAAAGCGGCACAAGTGCGAATCAGAGCACCTAAATTATTCGGGTCACTGAGAGCCACATAAAGTGTGGCTAGTGTTTGATCAAGATCGCTCAAATCTTTTATCGGGCTAAACTCAGCACAGAGAAGGGGTTTATGAGTGCCGCACACATCTAGTTTTTTAAAGAGTTCAGGAGCTAAAACAACAGTTCTTGAATTGTCACCACTGGGGAGTTGGTCTTTGGTGCAAATCCAAAAACAAGCTTGATTCAATCGAGAAATCTCGTGAGTGATCTTTTCACCACTGACAAGGGCTCGGGATTGATCTTTAACACCCTTACTTTTTGTCAATTCAAGAAGACTTTTAAAAACAGCATTCTGTGGGCTGTCGATTTGAACCATTTTTTATCTTCCTTTTTCTTTAAATTTTACGGAAGACAAGAAGCCTTCGCTCATGGGGTGTATTGGGCAAGATGTATGATTTATTTTTTTCTAATTTGTAACGATCTCCCCATTCTTCAAGCGCGATTTTAATTTCGGGGTCAACATTAGGTCCCTTCATGAGATAAACACAACCTCCAGAGGGCAAACAATTATAAACGTTGGCCAATGTATTGCGCGCGTCTTCAAGCGCTCGAGTGATCACACCACCGACTGGGTAGACAAAGTCGGGGGTAATGTTTCTGCCGATGATGTCGAGGTTCACTAGTTTAAGTTCATCCCGAACCTTTTTTAAAAACTCCACACGTTTTTGCACACCTTCCGCTAAAATTATTTTTTTCTCTGGTCCTAAGAGTATTTTGAGGGGTATCCCAGGAAATCCAGGGCCCGTACCCATATCGAGAAGGGGAAACTTGAGGGGAGTTTGTTTATTGACGATCATTGAATCAATAAAATGTTTAATGCCCACATCTTTAAGAGAGGTGAGGCGAGTAAAATTTTCTCTCTTTTGGTTTTCCATGAGAAGAAGATAAAAGCGAGTGAGCTTTTCTCTTTTCTCGTGATCGATGATGTCGCCAAAGCCGTGGTTAAAGAAAAGATCTTGCAGGCGAGTGTTGGCTTCATTGAAATTAAAGATTTTCACCGGAGCTTTATGAACACCGCGCTTGGGGCCTTTTTTTTGACCTTTGTAGGGACTTAAATTGCTCTGATTTTTATGCGCCACGCCACCGCCGAATGGGTTGAATATATTGATCAAATCACTAATTATGGGGGCATGTTAGTGGAAAAATTAGAAAAGATCAAAGGCGAAGCTGAAAAAGCCATCCTCATGGCTCCAAATAGTGACGATCTTTATCAAGTCAAAGTGCAGTTTTTTGGAAAAACCGGGTCCCTGTCTCTTTTAATGAAAGAACTGGGGAGTCTACCTAAAGAAGAACGCCCGGAGTTTGGTCAAAAACTCAATACGGTGCGAGTGGCTCTGGATGAAATCTATCTTGAGCAAGAGAGAAAGTTAAAAAACCAAGAGCTGAATAAAAAGTTAGAAACGGAAAAATTAGATCTCTCTTTACCCGGACCTGATGTGTCTTTAGGTGCCACCCATCCCATCCCTCGGGTCATCGATGAGATCGTGGATATTCTCAGTCGCATTGGTTTTTCGGTTCGCTCGGGTCCATTAATAGAAACCGATCATTACAATTTTACGGCACTCAATATTCCGGAAAATCATCCTGCTCGCGATATGCAAGATACCTTTTATGTCGAGCAAGGTTATGTTCTGAGAACTCACACCAGTCCTGTGCAAATTCACACCATGGAGAATGAAAAACCTCCGATTCGTGTTCTTGCTCCAGGAGGAGTTTTTCGTAACGACAGTGATGCTTCTCACTCTCCCAACTTTCATCAAATTGAAGCTCTTCTGATTGATAAAAAAGTTTCCATGTCTGATCTCAAAGGGACCATCTCTTTTTTTATTAAAGAATTTTTTGGGCCAGAAATTAAAACTCGCTTTCGCCCCAGCTTTTTCCCCTTCACGGAACCCTCAGCTGAGGTGGATTGCTCTTGTCCTCTTTGTAAAGGAGAGGGGTGCAAAATGTGCAGTCAAACTGGCTGGGTTGAAATTGGAGGCAGTGGCTTAGTTCATCCTGAAGTCTTAAAACAAGCAGGGATTAACCCCGAAGAGTGGCAAGGTTTTGCTTTCGGTTTTGGAATTGAAAGAATGGCAATTATAAAATATGGAATCAATGACATCCGACTTTTTGTCGAAAACGATGTTCGCTTCTTAAGGCAGTTTGAATCATGAAAATTTCTCTCAATTGGCTCTCTGAATATATTGAACTGGATGATTATCGTAAAAATTTAGGTGAGCTCTCCCGGATTTTAACGGCGGCTGGCCTTGAAGTGGAAGAGATGGTGAGTCCAGCAATTCACTGGAACCATGTTGTGGTGGGAGAGCTTCTAGAAGTGGGTAAACATCCTGATGCAGATAAACTCACCCTTTGCCAAGTGAACGTAGGACATGAAAAACCTTTGCAAATTGTTTGCGGAGCTAAAAATCATAAAGCCGGCGACAAAGTGGCAGTGGCTCAAGTGGGAGCCGTCCTTAAGGGTGATTTTAAAATCAAAGCTTCCCAAATTCGCGGAGTGGATTCCTTTGGCATGCTGTGCTCAACGGATGAGTTGGGACTTTCTGAAGGTTCTGAAGGAATTCTCATTCTCAATAAAGATCTGAAAATCGGCACCCCCCTTTCTGAAGTGAAAGAATACTCGGATGTTGTGTTTGAATTGAATGTCACACCCAATCGCGCCGATTGTCTCAGCCACATTGGATTAGCAAGGGAGCTTTCAACCCTTCTTAATCGTAAAGTTAAAATGCCTTCTGCGGAATTGAAGGAAACCAAAGTCAATATTGATGATCAAATTCACGTTGAACTTAAAGATGAAGAGTCTTGTCCACGTTACTGTGGTCGTATGATCAAAGGCGTGAAAGTTCAAGTCTCTCCCGATTGGCTGAAAAATCGAATAGAGTCCATTGGGCTTAAATCGATCAATAATGTAGTCGATGTAACGAACTATGTTCTTTTTGAATATGGTCAACCTCTTCATGCTTTTGATTTAAAGAAAATAAAAAAACAAACCCTTAAAATTGAAAAAGCCAAAGACGCTGAAACTTTCACCACTCTCGATGGCACGGTCATTCAACTTTCTAACCAAGACCTAGTGATTTGCGACGGAGAAAAGCCTGTCGCCCTTGCTGGAGTTGTGGGTGGACTTGACTCTGGTGTAAGTGTTGAAACAGTGGACTTATTTATTGAATCAGCATTTTTTAAATCCGAAGGGGTGAGAAGAACTTCTCGCGCCCATGGCATAGAAACAGATTCTTGTTATCGCTTCGCTCGTGGAGTTGATCCTGAGCAAACTCTCAATGCCCTCAATCGAGCGACCGCCTTGATCCAAAGCTGTGCCGGTGGAGAAGTGCAAAAAGGATATGTCGATCTTTATCCCCATCCGCTTCAGCGAAAAAATATAATGATTTCTACTGGCCAAGTCAGTGAACGTTTAGGTTTTACAGTTAAAGCCTCTGAATTTAAGAGCTGGATGGAAAGACTGGGTTGTAGAGTGCAAATGAGTGGTGATCAATTTGAGATTACTCCACCTAGTTTTCGCTGGGACATCAATATCAAAGAAGATTTGATTGAAGAGTTCGCAAGGCTTAATGGTTATGACTCTCTTTCAGAAAATCTTCCTGAACTTTCTCAGGAGCCCTCAAGACACGATTCAATGTATCTTTTTACTCGAAGAGTGACCAAAACTTTAACTGGTTTGGGTCTTAAACAAGCCCTCAACTATGCCTTTATTGGTCGATTAGATCACAATCAAGTTTGGCAAAACTCACAAGGCTCTTCTTTTTTTGGTTTGAGTGGTGGAGAAAGAGCGATTGAGCTTCTTAATCCCATCAGCGATGAACTTTCAGTGATGAGAGAATCCTTATTGCCTTCACTTCTTAAAAATCTTGTATTCAATGAAAGACATGGGCACCACAACGGACGACTTTTTGAAATCGCTCCAGTTTCTTTGCAAAAAGATAAAAAATTTCTGCAAGAAAATCGTCTGGCCTTTGTATTCTGGGGGCAAAACGCCACTCTGTGGAATAAAGAAAAGAAAAACTTTGTGGTTTTTGAATTGAAGTCGGTGGTTGAGGCTCTTTTAACTTCTCTCGGTGGAAAAAATTGGCGTTGGCAACAGAATGAAGTTGTTAAAAATTGCCCTCCCGGTTTTCACCCCAGTCAATCCGCCTCTCTTTTTTATGAAGGGAAAAATATTGGTTTGATGGGAAGCCTTCATCCGGCCCTCAAGGATCAACTTAAAATTCGTAATGAAGTGGCTTGGTGTGAACTCAATCTTGATAGCCTCTCGATTCGTCAGCCTCGCTCGCCACAGTTTAAATCTCTCGCAAAATTTCCTTTTGTTGAGCGTGATTTAGCTTTTATGGCCCCGCAAGATTTAGCAGCCGATCAGATTCTCACCGAGATTAAAAAGGGGGCAGGGCCACTTTTGACCGAAATTAAAGTTTTTGATCTTTATCAGGATAAGGAGCTTGAAGCCCTTGGACGAAAGTCCATTGCCTTTCGGTTACGTTTTCAGAGCGAGAAAGAAACCCTGAATGATGAGAGTGTGAATCAGCTCAGAGACAAAATTGTTAACTCTGTCTGTCAAAAGCTAGGGCTAGAAATTCGATAAAACTTGAAAGTTTTCAGTAACTTGGTAGCCTATACCTAGCTAAAAGCATCTAAGGGGGCTTCTCAATGGCAGGAAAGAACGTTTCCAAATCAACAATGACCAAGGCCGATATCGTTGAGAGAGTCTACGAAAAGATCGGTTTCTCAAAAAAAGAGGCCTCTGAGTTGGTCGAGTTGGTTTTTGGCACCCTCAAAGATCGTTTGATGAGTGGTGAAAAAGTTAAAATTTCAGGCTTCGGAAAATTTGAAGTCAGAGAAAAAAAATCAAGAATCGGAAGAAATCCACAGACCGGTGATCGTATTACCATCAGTGCGAGACGGGTGCTTAACTTTAGCCCGAGCCAAGTTTTAAAAGCCGTTCTCAATGGACAGGAATATACGGGCGAAGACGATGAATGAGTGGAAAAGACTTCTTGAGCAAACCCATCCCAACTTCCAAGTGGTCATCACCGTGGATGAGGCTTTAGAGCAAGAAAAAGTAAGAACTTCTCCACCGGAAGAACTTCAAGAAATGAATGCAGCTACTGAGATTCCGAGCGAAGATGACAAATTAGTTTCTGAAATTGAGTGGATTTCTCCCACCCACAAACTGCAACAAAAGATTGTTAATATTCCCGACAAAATGGCCTTTAAAATTGGTGAAGCCGCGGATTATGTTGGCGTGAAGCAGTATGTTTTACGTTATTGGGAATCTGAGTTTGACATTCTTCAGCCCAAAAAATCAAAAAACGGACAAAGAATGTATTCAAAAAGAGATGTTGAAACGGCTCTTTTGATTAAAAAACTTCTCCATGAAGATCGTTTTTCGATTGAAGGGGCACAAAGTGCTCTTCGTAAATTGAGAAAACAAGTGAAAGACAAACCTCATGTTGAAGCGGTCCAAACTGTTGTTACATCTGTTCCTGATCAAAGGACGGTCACCAATGAGTACTCTCTGATTTTTGCTCAAAGTTTACTTGAAAATATTCGTCAGGCAAAAGAGAGCCTTCGTCTCTAATTTTTTGTGAGTTTATTCTAAAGTCATTCTATAAATAAAAAAGGCCTTATGAGAGGCCTTTTTTTATTCTTCATTTTTGTATGTCTAAAAAATTATAAGCAGCTTTTATTGATATAAACGGGTCCACTTTTCTTAAAAACTTTGACCCAATTTTTATCATGGTTTTCCATCCAAAGTTTTTTACCGCGATTCACTGAACCTTGTTTCTTAGACTGAAGATTTGGCTTACCGTGCATGCGACAGTCTTTTTTCACACCGTACATACCATTTTTAAATGCCGGTGAGTGACTGTTACTCATCGCTTGTGATTTTTTGGGCTTATGAGCGGCTTTAGTCACTGCTTTTTTAGCTTTTGGCGCCGTTTGAGTGGCTGGAGCAGGTTCATCTTGAACTTCCTCTACTGTAACCCCTTCGCTTGCAAAAAGTTCTTCATCAGCGGCACCTTCATCATCCATTTGTCCGTAGTCGTCGTCGGAATAAGGCTCAGAACTTGTGCTTCGAGATTCGTTTTCAATGTCGTTGTAGACACCACTGGATTGGTAATTTTCTTCACTGGCTTCAGGTGTCGCTTCCAACTCTGGTGTAGAGCTGCAAAAACTCACAGATAAGCAAAGAAGAACAAGTTGAATAGCTCGAATGAATGATCTCATGGGACCTCCCTCATATTTGATACCAGTTTATCGGATCAGACATTTATAAAATAGAGTCCATATTTATAAGATAAGAAAGGACAAGGTCTAAAGACCAGTGGGAAGGGGGTTGAATAGACTCTAGTCACTTTTAAGAACAATAAGGGAATAGGATTTTGAGCCCTAAACCTTATCAATGGACACATCTTTTGCAGAGATCAGTCCACCCCCAATGACCCCTTGTTGAGGAAATGCTCATTGACAAGGACCTGATTTTTAGTGACAAAAGGACCCTGTGTCGGCCCGTGGCGCAGCCTGGTAGCGCGCAACCTTGGGGTGGTTGAGGTCGCTGGTTCGAATCCAGTCGGGCCGACCAACTTTATTGGACCATTCTGGTCATTGGCATTTCCCTGGGGATAAAGTTGGTAAATGTTGTCGGCCGCGTGGGCGGCCTCCTTTTTGGGTTTGAGTTTTGAATCTTTTTTACTGGACCATTCTGGTCATTGGCATTTCACAGAGGGTTAACGCAATTGATCTTCAACTCCTGTGGGGGATCAGATAGATTGGGGTATGTCTCAATTATTCAATTGGAGTTTCAGCGTGAAATTAAAGGCTTATTCATTCTATTTGGTATTTACACTCTCCCTGCTTTTCTTTGGCGCGCGTGTTTGGGCTCAAGGGGCTGATACTAAAACGGCCACTCCGGCCCTGCAAAACGAAAAGGCACCCTTGCCGGAGTTGGCGGAGAGCGAGAAAAAGTCCGAAGGTCCTGCTAAAAATCCAGAGCCTGTGGCTCATCCGTCAGTTCCAGAAAAGTCTGTTCTGGGTGTGACGTCCGTGAATGATCAGGGCTCTGATGAGATCCTTGAAAAGGAAATCACCAGTGTTCCTATACTTTATAAAGAAAAAACATTTTTTCGCTTACCCTATGAAAGTGAAGCTGAAAAGAAGGTCGCTCTTGAGAGAGCCAAATCGGCTGGCTTAGCTCTTGATAAGGCGTTGAGTGTTGATGAGCCCTTTTCCCCCGACTCTCGTTTGGTGGACGTGAATCAAAAAAATAGAAAGCTGATTGAGGTTCGAGTTCGTGGTTATAAAATTCTTGAGCTGACGGATAGGGATCGAGCAGCGGCTGGCTTTTTGACCATGGAGGAGTATCTTGATTATTCTTCTCGAGAAATAATTAATTTTGTCAGCCAAACCGCGGATCGATTAAAAATCCAGAAGTTTGCTCTACAGTTTTTTCTTTCTGTTTTCTTTGGACTCTTGGGTTTTGTCGTCTTTCGCAGAGTGATAATTCTTTTCAATCAGGCAGATCGACTGATCGATTCTAAAAAAGATCGTTTGCGCCCTCTGACTTTTCTTTCTGAAACTCTGATTTCTGGGCAAACTCTAGGCGGTTTATTAGCCTCCCTCCTCATTGTGGGGAGAATGCTGACCTATCTTGTGGTCATTCTCACAACCTTAGCGGCGATATTTGGTCAGTTCAGTTTTACTCGAAATCTTATGGGCACTTTTTTTGCGGAATTGCTCGAAGGAACTTTTAAAGTCTTTCAATCACTTTTTGAATCAATTCCTGGCCTTATCCTGGCATTTTCATTATTATTTATTCTTCAGCTTTCTCTTAAAGTGCTTCAACTTTATTTGAAGGGAGTTCGTTCGGGTCGAATTTCCTGGAAGTTTTTGCAGGAGAATCGAACTTTGGTTGTGGGCTTTTGGGGCCCTGTGATTCTGATTGTTTTTTTTCTTCCCCTCACTGTGGCTTCAGTTTTTGGCCGTTTTAATACTCCCTTAGAGATTATTCTTATCGGTGCAGCCATTGTGGTCGTCTTATCACAACTTCCTGTGTTAGCCTCCCTGGCAGCAGGAAGTTTTATTGTTTGGCAAGGGCACATCAAACTCGGTGAATGGTTGCAGGTGGGTCAGGATCGTGGAGAAGTGACGGATATTAATCTTTATAAAGTGACACTTGTCCCTTCGAAGGGTGGTCAAATTCATATTCCTATGATTCGCCTTCTCTTTCAAACTTACTCAGAAAGTCGAGAAGTACCGCAAAGAGAGTTTTATTTTGGCCTTAAAAGAAATCTTTCATTGAAAGAGACTTTAAATCAGCTCAATCAATTTTTTCCTAAAGAACTTAATGTGCAGTTAAGTTGTCGTGCCATGAATGCTGAGGAGTATTTTATCAGACTTAAAACCACAGCTCATCGGCCCGAGGAAAAGCTGGCCCTCTTTGATGTTCTTTCTGAAGCCCATAATCAAAACCAGATCCATCTGACCGAGACGCTTCGGGAGATACTCCATTGAATGCCATTCTCGTCTTGCTCGGGATATTTTCATTAACGATTCTTTTTTCGAATTTGGATTTTATCAGTCGAGCAAAGTCATTTTCATTTCTATCAATCCCGTTGATTTTAGGAATTCTTTGTTCTCCTGATTTTGGTCTCATCCCGCTTCTGCCTTCCACTCGTGATTCATTGAGCTGGGCGATTAAAGTTTCGTTGCTATGGCTCACCTTTCTCGTCGGAATCCGCTTGAGTGAGAAGAAAATCAGTTTTGATAAATTTCAGAAACTGATTCCCATTTTTTTGACTTATTTTATTTATCTCTTTTTAACCTTTCTATTTATCAATCTCATCATTATGAAAAAGGACTTTTCGCTTTCAATTCTCATATTAGATGAAAAATTTGGAATTTCATTCTCTCTCTCTCTCGTCTTGAGTTCTATTATTTTTAGTTCTAAAGAAAATCCTTTTCTGCTCTTTGTCTTTTTTCTGAGCCTTTTTAGATTGATGAATCCAGAAATCAACTGGTTCCATTCCTATTCAGGGTTGATCTATCCCGTTTTAATAGGTGCATTGCTCGGATTTGTTTGTCGTTTAATTATCAATCCCCGCCAAGAGCTTGATTCTTATGCTCGCCTTACCCTTTTGGGACTTTGTGTTCTTGGTGCCGGGTGGTCGGTTTCCATGGGCTTGCTGGAAGTCATTGTTGGATTATCACTCGGTTGGACCTTGAGTTTGGTTCATAAATATGGAATTTGTCAGGATCCCCAACTCAAACAGACAGAGCGACCAATACTTTTTGTTGTGGCCTTCTTCTCGGGTCTCTCTA
Organism: Bdellovibrionales bacterium; assembly: GCA_041736775.1. Classification (GTDB taxonomy): domain Bacteria; phylum Bdellovibrionota; class Bdellovibrionia; order Bdellovibrionales; family JAGQZY01; genus JAGQZY01. The sequence goes on from JBGSSY010000080.1 coordinate 18,115, forward strand.
TTAATCTGAGTTTAGAGACTTTTTCTTTAGGGATTGTACTTTGCCTCACTCGCTTTTTGATGAAGTGGTGTTTGGTTTGGTTTGGTTTTAGGCGAGCTCAAATGATGGAGATTTTAAGTCGCATGATTCCTATTTCTCCACTGGCTATTGTGGTGGCACTTTCTCTTCATCTTTCTAAATTTCACAGCCCACAAACTCTATTTATTCTGAGTACTTTTTGTATCGGTTTTATTGTGAATGACCTCCTGGCTTTAGTGCTTGAAATGGTTTTTGGTCAATCTGTCGCTGAGGAGACTTCTTTATGAGTGGACACAGTGAAGATGTGACATGGAAGATTGTATTTAAAAGTTTATTGGCGGTAGCCCTCGTTTTATTCAGTTATCTTTTGATGGATCAATTTTTTGGTTTTCCCATGGAGCGAAATAGTCTCTTTGGCCTTGGCTTTTTAGTTTTGGGTGGAATTGCCATGGGTCGACTTTGTCAGCGGGTTGGTTTGCCGAGCCTTACCGGCTATTTAGCGGCCGGAGTACTCAGTGGTTCGTCTGTTCTCTCAATTGTTGGAGATCAACAGGTTGAGCAGTTGCGTTTAGTGAACAGTCTTGCACTGGCGCTGATCGCTCTTCATGCCGGAAGTGAATTTACCATTCAAATGCTTAAAAATAATTTTAAGAGTTTATTTTACGCCACATGGTCTCACATCCTCATCATCGGTCCTGGTATCACAATCACAATGGTATTAATGAGAGATTTTTTTCCAGAGTTTAAAAGTCTGGATTTGTCGGCTGTGATAGTGCTCTCTGCCATTTTTGCCACTATTGCAATTTCAAAATCTCCGGCAGCTGTAGTTGCGATTTTAGGAGAAACAAAAATAAAAAATAAACTCTCTGAACATGCTCTTGGAATTGTTGTCGTGCTTGATGTTTTAGTATTAGTCCTTTTTTCAATTGTTGTGACTTTAGCGACCTCTGTCCTCAATCCCGATCATGAATTTTCGTTCTCTATCTTAAGTCCTCTTCTGGGGGAAATTATTGCCTCTGTTGCGGCGGGAACATTCTTTGGACTTTTTATTATTCTTTATCTTTGGCTGATTCAACGAGAGCCCATGCTTTTTATCGTTGTGATCTCTTATGGTGTAACAGCCCTGTGTTCCTATCTTCATTATGATACTCTTTTGGTCTTTGTGGTGGCCGGTTTTGTCGTGACCAACTTTTCAGGCCAATCTAAAAAATTGATTTTGACCATTGAATCCCTTTCGTCAGTGATTATGATTCTTTTCTTTGCAACGGCCGGGGCCTCACTCCATCTCAAAGAAATTATGGCCATCTGGCCCATTGTTGTGTCACTTTTTCTGATGAGAGTTTTCTTAACTTGGGGATCTGAAAAAGTGGCCCACCAATTAGCAGATAGTCCGGTCGCGCTTAAAAAATATGGTTTTACACCTTTTATTTCCCAAGCGGGGCTTTCCATTGGATTAGCCGTTATAGTTTATGACAAAATACCCGAGGTGGGCCCACAGATCGCAACTCTTGCCATTGCCGTGGTCACCTTGAATGAAATTTTTGGACCCATAATTTTTAAGTGGGGACTCACCCAGGTTGAAAAAGATACTGACACTTCAACGGGCGAGGACCAAGTCGCTCGTGATTCTCAATAAGACTAGGCATGAATTTGACCAG
>JBGSSY010000094.1:0-22903 GCA_041736775.1 Bdellovibrionales bacterium
GCAGGTACCTCATAAAGTTTTTTGAGAAAAATGCCGATTTGTTCACTAGGTCGAGTTCTAACAAAAAATTGCCTCACTTTGGGAAACACAGGACTTAGTTATTTGTTTTGTTGTTTTTAAGAGATCAGAGAGTCAGAGATTTTATGAGCAAAGGAATTCTATTCAATTTTGCAAATTCCTGTAAGTCCTTATCGAGGTGTCTGTTTTTGTTTAGACTTTTTCAATGGTGGCTTAAACTGATTCTAATTTTGGTCGTAAGTTTTCATATCACAAGCCATGCTCAACTCGTTGGAACGAATATTTCTCCTGGCGATAGCTGTACGGGAAAACCCAACGGGGCTCAAACAATAAATGCTGACGGCAGCGGATCGGGTCGCATGATGGTCCTTGTCTGCAATGGAACTATTTGGCAAACAGCACGACCTCATTTTGTTAATCCAGGAGCTTGTGTCAATAACATACCGGTGACTTTTGATGCTGCCACCGGCGGTTTTCGTTGTGGTCCTGTCGATACCATAAGTCCTATTTGGGTTACGGCATCTGGAACGATCGCAACTTCAGATATCAATCTTTTGGTGAGCACGATTGTTGCCGCGAGCGATGAAAGTGGTTCACCCACCTACTCCAAAGTAAGTGGAGCGGGCTGGCTCAACGTTGCAGCCAATGGTACTGTCTCTGGTATGGCTCCTTCCTCTGCTGGCAACTACGCGGTGACAGTAAGAGCAACAGATGGTTCTGGCAACACAGTTGATCGCACATTTAATGTTGTCGTAAATAATGGAAATGGCCCGGTAGACTGTCCTAACCCTGGGAATATTTGTGCCGATGGAAGCGTCTACGCAGGATTGACTCCAGACACAAATGTTCATTTTTTTGTAAGGCAACAAAAACTTCCGGGGAATTATTCTTACAAAGAAGATACCTCGAACGATAATGGTTTTGATACTCCCGTTGTTAATTGTTCTACCTCTCAAACTGGATGCATTACTGGTGAATATAACACCAATACATTGATCGCATCAGACGCTGAGACACTGGTGGGAAATCAGCGGCACATGGCCGCTCTAGCTTGCTACTGTCTTGGAGAACAGCACGCTAATGCTCCCGATGGTGTTGTACCCGCTGAATGCTCAAGTGACCCGGCCGCAACAAACACATTAGAAGGCTATGGCAAAGACGATTGGTACTTGCCAGCTATTTATGAACTGCAAGTTATATTTAAAAATTTAGTGGCTCCTGGGGATCCAGACACACCTCTATGGCCCATATTCAATAGTGGAGGTTGGCAATCAGCAGCCAATGATGGTCCCCTGGCCGGAGCTCTCTCATCAGGTACATGGCATTATTCTTCCTCAGAGGTAGGTGCTAATCATGTCGTAACGATGGGATTTACTACCGGGGTCGTTTATTCTGGTAACGGTGGTAATGAACGCAAGAGGGACTTGAGACCTGTAATTTGTGCACGGAAGTAGAAACCCCAGCATATATATTTTTAAGATCATACCACTGAATTCAATTCATTCGATTTTAATTGAACAGATAAACTCCTACTGACCGGTTAATCATTTTAATTAGGCCAACAATTGAACCAGTGTGAATCATTACCGTTGGGTTGATTGAGCTGGGAGTTGGTGGTGTAAAGGCCTAGTTCAAGGTATTCCAGTTGGGATTTATCGTCCCAGTTGGTGCGAAGTTCAAATTGCCAGACTTCAGTTTTTCCATTGATGGGTTCAAAGTAGCGGTCTTCTTTTTTATAGTAAATGGCTCTGCTTGATGCCTTTACCGTGGTTTTATAACGTTGATCGGCCTGATGAGGAACATCGACACTCAAATAGGCCCATCTTTGGTCAGCCGTTTTAACAAGAATTTCAGCGATGGGGGCTGTTTCATTGGCGGGGAGTAAGGGTTCACAAACGGTAATTTCAAGTTCACAGCCATTGAGGGTCTTTGTGGTGCTAAAGCGATTCATCCATTTATAAAGGGTCTGTGCCTTTTTGCTCTCCATGATTGTGCTCGGGCAGTTGTAGGCCAACAATATATGGGGACCAACAAGACATAATATAAAGATGAGGGTTTTCATTAAAGACTCCTTTTTATCAATTCCGATTCCGTACGAAATATCTCTTGAGCTAATTTTTCTTTTAAAACAAGAAGCTTCACTAATTCTTTATGATCAGATGCGCTGAGATGATTTTTTATGACGATGTCAGGAAAGGATTTTTGAGAAACTTCTTTTTCGATTTCACTCAGCTTCTTTTTTAATTCATTGATTTCAAGGCTGGCTATTTCAATTTCTGCGGCTTGAAGATGAACCTTGGTTTTCTCAACTGTGGAGAGCTGTTCATAGGAACTCTCTTTTTTTAACAATAATTGGTCTTGGTTCAATTCATTTTCTTCACCATCCACAAAAGATTGATTAAAATTGAAAAGGAACTGAAGCTTTCCAAAATTCAATGGACTTAAAGAATCCTTGGGTAAACTCCATAGAATTCCACTTATAACTATAATTATAAAAACATTCTTAAACATAAGCCCTCCATTATCAAAAAGGCTATAGAGCAATCTCAATGCCACGCCTAAATCAAACCATTTCGCTTCAGCCTAAAATTCCATCTTTAAAATTGGAAGATGATCCGAATTTTCGGACAAAATCTTTCGAAAATCGCACTTTTTTGGCTTTAAACGCAATTGGTTCAATCTGGCTCCTAGAAAGGCTTTGGCACCCCCGTTGCTCTTACCGGCAAGCAAGTTAAGGGAAAGTAAGGGGTCTCATTGAAAACGAAACCCCTCATAAAAAAACCAAAGAAACGGAGTGGGAGATGAAAATGAATCAACGAACAACAACATCTATTATGGGGGCTTTCATTGTTCTCATGCAGGGTATGACGGCCGGTGCACAGGTCGATCAAACCGTGCCATCAATGAATCCTTCAAAAAATTGTCGCGTTAAAGGGGCAAGTCATATTGATGGGATTAGAGATTATAATTTTTTAAACAGTGATGACTGCCAAACCATATTTGTTCGACCGGAATTGGTCGGGCAGCAATTGATTGACTATAGAATCAGCAGCAATCTTGATCTTTGTGAGGCGGTTAATTTATCAGAACAACAAGTGGTTGAAATTCGTCGGGGTATTACAGACGAACACGCCCATATCAGAAGACTGCAGAAAATTGAAACAACCAATCCTACAAAAATTAAAAAAATCCAAGCAGAGATAGAGAGAAGAATTGGTTACATCAACTGGCTCGAGGAACAAGAAGAGAAGACTCTCAATGATAAAGATAAAAACTATGGAGAGATTCCCGGAGCGACTTTTTCAATTTCAGTGGACGCCCGAATTTTACCCGATGATCTGTATGAAATTCGTCAAAATAATCCCTACGAGTTTATTTTTGAAGGTCCAAACGGAAAACCCGAAATTGGTTACAAATTTCCGGATGTGAGAGAGGCCAATATTGTTGATTCCTATTATACATTCTTTTATCGAAAATCATCCGAGCGAGAAAAATGGCAAAGTGTTCTATCCTCCAACTCTCCTCTTGAATTAGCTAAAGAAAGCCAGAGAACAGGAATTGTCCATGTCCTTGCCAACGAAGGCATGCAGCTGCAAGCCGTCCTTAATCTCCCCTCAATTTGTCTTGGCGCTTACCTTGATGAAGAAATGAATTGGCAACTTAAAAATGATTCACAAAAACCCATTTTTACCATTAGTCGTCAATATACCGTTCATCAGCGAGCCGCTTATGGATACTCTGTAGCTCTTAAAAATAATGCCGTTGTCGATAGAATAATGAATCACCTTGCAACGAATGATAACTCTGGTTTTACATTAGATGATCTCTTCCTCAACGAAATCAAACACGATATGAATGAGTACCTTGATTTCACTTGGACTTCGCAAATGGGATCCGATGCCCTTCAGTTCTCACCGCAGAAAGTAAAAGAACTCAAAATCGATCTTTTTGCCACCTACATTCAAAACTATATGGATAGTTTGTTAGCCAATGGTGTTCTAGAGATTATGGATTCTAGACCTGTGAATAAAGTGGCTGATGGTATGGCCTTTAGTGCAAATGGGGATACAGAGTGTTTTTCATCACCTCTCGATAAGATGTGTTATCAGTCGGTTTATAGATTAACAAATTGGAAAGGATTAACCCCCGATCAGCTACGTGCCTCTCTCACCGTTAATCAGTCCTTTGCAAAAACCGTCGGTGTCAATCACATGGAACCCTTTACCTATAATTCCTATTTTTTACCTCAATCAGAAACTAAGGAGTAAGCAATGAAAGCCCTATTAATAATGAGTCTACTTTTACCAATGATCTCACAGGCGAAAATTTGTTCTGGAGAGAACCCTAAAATGAATCAGTATCTGAATCAAACCACTTGGAAGACCCACAGAGTCTCTCAACCTGGAGTGAGTCTGAGCTTAGATGGATATTTGGATAAGGATAATAATTTTTTTCCAGAGGAAGTTTTCACCAAAACAGTGCAAACTTCGATTGTGAAGCCTGATCCTAGTAATGAGGATTACAAAGGATTTCTTAAATTTTGTGCCAAGTACGACAACACTTCAGCGTTTGTTCTAACAAGCTTTAGAAAAGCTGAAGCCATGAATCGTTATCAATTAAAAACCCAGTATTTACCGGATACAAAACAATTCAGTAATGATCCTTATCAGTTGATTAAGACAAATCAATTTAAGGTTTCAATTGAGTTGTCTCCGGACTCAATCATCAGTCAGCAGAATTTTCCCGAGGAATTAAAAAGCCAAATTGAAGATGCCATTCTGACTCAATTGAAACCCAATTCACCTATCGGAAGTTATGAGATCACTTTAACCAACTGGGACGACTTTGCTTGTGACCTCATTCAGGGGAAGGCAAAAATCAATATTGTTCGAGAAATGTATTCTGAGGACCTCTTTATCGAGCGCGAAGAAAGAATACAGAATAAAGATGCTCAACAGATCTATAGTAGTTGGAGTGAATCCCTCAAGGGAAAGCTTTCGAGCGATGAACTGTTTTTTAAAGCCGGAATAGTTTTTGAGTCATTAAAACAACAAAATAAAATTGCTCAGGTCCAAAACGATGTGGCTCTTGAGTTTATTCGAAAAGTTGTTTCTCCCGATCAAACAGGAGTTAAACTCATGAAATTCACTCAGCTTCAGTGCACCACAGAAAGTTTGCAAAAATATGAAGCTGAATACACCCAGTTTCAAATCAATGTTCAGTTTGCTGTCGATAAAACTTCATCACTCATGGCCGGGGAGTAAAAAATGAAATATCTTCTTTCTCTCTTAGTCATTTTAACTTTGTCAGCTTGTTATGAAGACAGTGTCGAGACCGATAATGGTCCCGGCCCTGGTCAAAATAGTCCAACCGATCCACAAAATCCATCAAACCCCAAATTGGTTTGGGGTGAGCTTAAATGCCAAAAAAACCTGAGCTGTAAAAACCCGGTACTTAACCTGGATATCGAAAGCTTATCTTTCTTTTTTGAAAGTCGCTTTAGTATAGAGCAAGAGGTAGAGGGTGCCTCTGAAAGTCGTAGCTTTCATTGCGGACAAAAGTTTTTTGAAGAGTGGGTTGAATTCTACCCCCATCATCAAAATATTGAATCAAGTCAAGTGAATGAGATCTCCCGTTTTGGAGCTCAGTTATTAGATCTTAAAAAATGTGTCATCAATGGGAATCTCAAAAACAACATCAACAACTATTTAATATTAACTAAGGAGTATAAAAATGTTTATTAATAAAAAATTAATGGGTGGATTAATGACAACAATTCTGTTTCCTGTAGTCGTAAGTGCGACTCCAACTAAATATTCAAAGTGTTCGGTGCAACTGGTTGAGCCAGAAAACAGTTCAGGCTATTTTTTTAGCGAAGATTGTGCGACGGCTTACATTCTTCCTCCTCAAAAAAATCATATTCTGATCAATGGCTACAGCCCCACGGTTTCTTCAAAAACTTGCGAAGCGATTGATGCTCTTGAAGAGAGTCATTCCTTAAACGCTATTGTTGAAAAAGATCATGCAAAAACTGTTCAAGCTCAATCACAGAAAATTGCTGACCTTGAAGACCTCATAGCTTCGGGTGATATCCCAGAAGGAACCACCGAGGAAGAACTTATGGAAGAACTTGTGAGTCTTCAGAAAAAAATTGAAGAGTCTCTAACACTTCTCTTTTCAAGTTATGAGCGTTATATAAAAAGAAAAGGTGATTATTCTCTTATGGAAGGTGGAATTGGAGGCTTTTCATTAGTTTCGGATTATTCTAACCTCGTTAATGAATTTGCGGAGCTCAATAAAGAAACGGGGGTTTATTTTATTAAAATCCCGCTCAAAACCAACTATGTATCAGTTATTGAAAAAAACTTTGATAAAGAGGAAAACCTTGTTGAGATGAAAGCCATCAAGAGACTGCGTCTGGCCAGTGGAGAATTACTCCCTCTTATGAATGACGTTGGAGCTATTATTGAGAGTGGAAATGGATATAAAGCAGAACAAGGTATTCAAAAAAGTATTTTTTCTGAAGGTATTTCCGGCGAGATTGAGTTTTCAGCTCTTGGTTCGTGTTCGATGAACCGTGAATTAGGTTCAATGAGCAATTTTGATTTAGAAAACCTGAGTGCCATCGCAAGAGCCACAGCCTTTTATGAGTACGAGGTGGAAATGAAGAGAAGATATTCTGTGAGCTATAATTTCAAAGAGTTTGTCCATATTTTACGAGAAAGTTCAAAAAAAGGTGGATTCTTTTCTCGCAAAACATTGAACAAACTGATTGATAATAGAAAAACAAGCTCTTGGATCACTTTTCATTCAGAATCCAATGATTCCTCTTTTGAATACAGCGATGAGGACATCAAGACGATTAAAGCTGAATTTATGGATCGAGCTCTGAGACAGATTATTGATGTTCGTAGCGACGGTAAAGCCTCTGCCCTTGCTCTGATTGATGTGACTGGTAAAAATGGTGCAACCGCCATCGCAGACGAGCTTCAAGAATGTCCTCATATGTATTGTCAAATAGGTGCAGCTGGCTTTCGTGTTCTGGACTCTATTTTTGGAAGCTCAAAAGCGACAAGTGAATTGCTTAAAACAATTGACGGTGAAGCATACGAAACAGTTGAAGAGAGAAAAATGGTTAAACTTGTGGGTTCAAGCACGTTTCAATAAAAAAAGTGTTTAATTAAAATAGGGGCGGGGCTTTTCCTGCCCCTTCTTTAAAACGGGAGTTCCAAATGTTTATTCAATTTTTCTTTACCTTTCAATTGGCGATGGCATCCTACGATATCAAAATTCAATCAGTTCAATATCAAAGCCTTATGGATAGTCCTTCTTGCGAACTGCTCTATCACCGTCAACTGGAGAGAAGCAAAGTGATTCGAGAGGCGATATATTTGTTGGGACTGGATGAGGAATCCTCACAAGCCAAAATCATGCAACAAAATACCTTGATTACGAATAAGCTCTTTCTTGACAAAAATATCTGGGAAGATTTGATCACAGAGGTCACAATAACGGCGCAAATAGATTCTCTTCTTTTAAAAGCCATCAATAGTGAAGGCTTAGATAAACTCTATTTTTCAATCAAAGGACCAGGTCTAGCCTGGAGTTCTTTAGGCTCCTCAATGTCAGAGGATATTAAATTCGACTACTCAACATTAGAGCAAAAAATCATCATCAGTTATCCTATATACAAAGGCGACGAATGTCAGAAGGAGAATGTTCCTGTCGAGATTCATTGGTCTGGTCCATACGATGACTGGTCTTTAGAGTAAAATAATTGAACAAACCACCCTTTGGTGATGGAATTTTCATTACGATTGATTTGATGTTTTAAATTGGGTTTATAAATTCCATAGTTTTTATTTGATTACTAAAATTTTTTTAAACAACTATTTTTTTAAATAACGATCAATATCGTCTTTGTGTAAAATATCAATGGCTTTCCAGTATCCGTTTTCACGGGTCAAGATTATACGGTAGCCACTGGATCCAGGTCTGACCTCGTAATAACTTTTTGAAAGGCCTTCGCTGGCCACTAATTTTTTTATACCGTTTGAGCCATCCCGAGCCGTAAATCCATAAGAGAGGGCTTTGATAAAGGGATCAATTATTTCTTGGCTGTTTTCTTTAAAAAAATCGATAACTGTTTCGCTGAAAATAATTTTTTGGATACCTTCATAACTTTGTCGAGCCATTTGAAAGGTATAGGCTTTATCAGAGACATGGTCTTGAGTGTTTAATAATGTATATTCAATAACAGATTCATTTTTGAGTGAAGCTTCTTCATGCAAAGGTGACTTTTTTTCTTGATTTTTACGTTTTTTAGGATTTTTTGTAAGGACCCTTTCAAAACGTTGGTTTTGAGGACTAGAGGGTTTTTGACTTTGAGGAGTGTGCAAAGTGACAAGATTTCTGACTTCAGAAGGTTTTTGAGGTAATCGAGAGAGAGCTGCTGATTTGAGTGGAAGAAAGCGATCGAGAAGGCTTTGAATAAACAGTGGTTCAATCATTGTTTCACTCAATGGAAAGGGAGTCTTGAAAAGTGTAAGGTCAACAAGATTTAAAACATCGGTGAGAGTTTGACTTTCAGTCGCGCCACCATCCAGAATAATTTCTTCAAATTTATTGATGACATCGTTACGATTTAAGGTTTTGACTTGATAATTTTGTGTCAAATGAAGAGCTAAAGTGAACTCACCCCGTAAACCATAAGTCATTAGAATTGCAAAAATAAAATAGGCTTCATCTTGCGCTTTTAAGCTTTGACCCAGTCGATAGTGTCCAGACTCAATTGAATCTAGCATTTTACGAAAAACTTTTTGAACTTCAAAATCAACTTTATTGAGGGCAACGGGTTGATGGCCAATAAGACCTTTGAGGAGTTGAGCGAACCCTTTTTCTTGGGTCAGGGCTTCTAAGGCATTTCTCCAGCGAGAATTTTTGACCACAAGTGCAGCAATGTCTTCAATCAAGAAATTAAGTTGTATGTGACTGAGGTTTTCTATTTCTTCATTTTTGGTAACGAGAAAATCTTCCTTTTTTACTTTTTTGCCGAGAACTTCAGCAAAAAAGAAGGCCTCTCTTTCTGAGAGATTGCCTCGACCAAGGTGATTTTGAAGAGCATGGACAATATTCCAAATAAGAACCGGTGAGTCGACTTTTCTTTGTGATGAATAGAGATTTCGTTGTGCTTCAAATTCTCTTAAGGAATTTCCATCGCTCAATGGGTTTTTTTGAAATTCATGACGTCGTAGTGAGTAACTCAGTTGCTTGAGGAAGTGGGGGCTGGAGGTTTTATTGAGAATTTGTTGTAAAAAAAGAAATTCAGTACTTTCAGGCCCAGTACGTAGTTCACGATAGACTGGATCGTTAATCTTAAAAAAATGTTTAATTTCAGACTCATCTAAGGATTCTTTTGAAGAAGGGTTTTGAAAAATGATATGACAAGCTTGGGGATTCGACCAAGACCAAGAGGCCGTCAAATTAAGGAATAAAAAGAAGAATAACTTATAAGTGTGAATTTTAACTCTCCGTAGGTTGGGAATTATGGCCTTTTAGGGAAAGTTTATAAAGATAAATAAGGAGAGATGAAAAAAGCTCACGTTCTTTTACTGGAAATGAATCTTTTTCATCTTCGACTAGCGCTTTAAGATTCTGGGATGAGAGATTTTTTTCCTCAAGTTTTTAAAATCAAACTTTTAGTAAAAGAAGTTATTCCAAAACTAACGGAATTAAAAAAACTCAGAGAATTCAAAGGGTCAGTTACCAAGGTAAAGGTTCACCATTGGTGTGCCAGAAAGTTCCGGTATCACTCATAGTTTTTTCAGAGATCACTTTGATTAAGCCTTTGGCCGATTCTTCAGCACTGATATGTCCCTGGTGTCCAGTCATATCTGTTTTGACGAAACCTGGATGAAGCAAAAGAACAGTTTTCTTTTGAACTCGAAGGTCTTCAGCGAGAGATTTACCAATCATATTGAGTGCGGCCTTAGAAACTCGATAACCATACATGCCCCCCGAAGTATTGTCGGAAACTGAACCCATGCGACTGGTGATCAGCGCTATTTTGGCCATCGGACTCAGGTAAGGAAGGAAAGCTTTCACGCAAAAGAGAGGGGCCAGAGCGTTGATTTTAAACTGCTCTATAATATCTTCTTCATCCACAGTTTCAAGATGATCTGATTTCAAAACTCCAGAGACATGGATCATAAGATCTATGTTTCTTAGACTTTTTTTCTCAAGAATTCTGTTCATCTTGTCTGTATCCGACACATCAAAATTTTCAATAATTTCAACAGTTGAGAGAGATTCAAGATCTTTTGATTTTTTACGGCAAAAAGCGAAGACATTATTGCCTTTTTGAGAGAGCTGTCTTGTCAGTTGTAAACCTATACCTCGGTTAGAGCCAACGATGGCAATGTTGGTTGATTTCATGGGCACTCCTTTCATATTATTTGAGTCACTTAGTTTGACAGGGCCACGGCGTGTCAGTAAAGGTAAAATTATCACTGAGCCACTCTATTGTTATATAAAAGAGAAGTCATGTACACACTCCGTCCGTATCAAAAAGAAGCCGTTGATAACACCATCAATTATTTTAAAAAAAAACGCGATCCGGCCGTCATTGTATTGCCAACGGGAGCCGGTAAAAGTTTAGTGATTGCTGAATTGGCTAGTATTGCAAAGGGGCGTGTGCTTGTTCTAGCCCATGTCAAAGAACTGGTTGAGCAAAACCATTTAAAGTATGAAAGCTATGGATTAAAGGCAGGAATCTACTCAGCTGGACTTCATAAAAAAGATTCCAGTCATAAAGTGATTTTTGGCAGTATTCAGTCAGTCGCAAATGCTTCCGACTCATTTTTTGATAACTTTACTTTGTTAGTGATTGATGAGTGCCACAGAGTGGGGCTTGAAGCTGAATCTCAATACGCGCAAGTGATCAAAAAATTACGGGTTAAAAATCCAAGTCTTTGTGTGCTGGGTTTGACTGCGACCCCTTACCGCCTTGGGCTCGGTTGGATTTACAACTATAGCCATAAAGGTGTGGTCAATACCACCGAACCTCGTTTTTTTAAGCAATGTGTTTTTGAATTGCCATTACAGTATATGATTAAAAATAATTTTTTAACTCCTCCGGTTAAAGTTGATATACCCGTAACCTGTTACGATTTTTCAGAACTTATTGATTCTGGAAAACCTTATACCAACTCCCAAATTGAAGAACTGTTAAGGCAACAACGTCGACTGACCCCTCTCATCGTTAAAAACATTGTAGACATCACTCAACAGTACCATCGCAAGGGAGTTATGATCTTTAGTAGTACTGTTAAACATGCCCAAGAAATTTTAGAAAGTTTGCCTGAGGGTCAAGGTCGTATCGTTCTTGGTGAAACCGAAGATCACGAGCGAAATCAGATAATTGAAGATTTCAAAAATAAAAAGTTTAAATATTTAGTCAATGTTTCCGTTCTGACGACGGGTTTTGACGCTCCCCATGTCGATGTTATAGCCATTCTTCGTCCAACCGAATCGGTCAGTCTTTATCAGCAGATCATTGGGCGTGGATTAAGGCTTGATGCTCATAAAAAAGATTGTTTTATTTTGGATTATACAGGGATGAAGTACGATATTTATCGCCCAGAGATTTCTGACCGAAAAACAACTCCAGAATCTGTCTTGGTGCAAGTTCATTGTCCTCAGTGTGGATTTGTTAATGATTTTTGGGGCAAAATAGATGATGAAGGCGAAGTTGCAGAACATTACGGTCGAAAATGTCGGGGGGGTATCCAAGACCTTGAAACTTACGAATTTAAACCCTGTGGTTATCGATTTCGCTCAAAAATCTGCAATGAATGTGGTTCTGAAAATGATATTACGGCTCGTTCTTGTTCGAAGTGTAAAAACGTTCTCATAGATGCGGATGCGAAACTGAAACAAGCTAAACTTTCAAAATTCTCCCATGTTCTTGAGCCTGATTCAATTGAGATGATTGAACGTCATGATAAGAATGGTAACTCCTTTTTAGAAGTAAAATATTACGACTTTAATGCACAATATCTCTCTGAGATCCATTATTTAAATAATGAAAATAGTTTAAAAAAATTTAATATCAATTTTTTAAGATCACATATGAAAAAACCAGAAATGAGGTTGGATATAAAATCTGTCGCTCAAATAGTTGCGGCTCAAAAGTATTTTCGAATGCCCGCGTTTGTAATTGCTAGAAAACAAGACAAATTCTGGAAAATTACAGAGAAGATCTTTGCTGAAGAGTTAAATCCCTAGTTACTATTGATTTAAGACTAAGCGGCTTACAGAGGTTAAACTTAAAATGAAACCACTCCCCCCTTCATCAATTGATTTTTTAAGAGTTTCATTTTTATTAATATTTGTAGAACGTCCAAACAGAAAGATTCTTTTCGACTCGTTTCTCTGTCGGTGTGTATTCCATAATTCTCATCAAGGTATATCGACTCCCTTTCACATTGAGTATTTTATAGGATGATTGAATACTGATTTCACAGTTATAACTACTGATGCAAGACTGTAATTCTGATATTGAGTGGAGTGGGTTATTATTCGAACTGTAACGAAAAGCTTTAATCAGATTATTTTTAAATTCCCAGGTCCAGGGTATGAAATAAAGATTCTGACCGTGAGTCGTTTCGAACCCGCCAAAATTGTTTTCATTAAAGCTGTAGATGAGGTCATGGGTCACTTGAGTCGATACGAGAGATGACTTATAGTCGCCGACAAGATCAAAGCTTCGAAGAGGCGTGGTATCAAATTCATAGTCTAGCGCAAGTGCAGACATAAGTATTCTGGGATTTTGGCTACGCACCTCCAGGATCACTCTGATCACCCCTTCGATATTCTTTATCCCTTTATAAATGAAAGTTCCAAGAGTGGTCATTAATTGAAGTTCATTATTTTCGATCTCCCAACGGTTGACGTTAAAATTGGTGAGTCTTGAATCTTTATCGATCAGGGTGACAGATGAATCACTGTTGAGCTTAAGATAAACAGATTCCGACTGATGGACTGGGAGGAGTATTTTTTGATTGCTCAATTCAGGAAGTGTCACAGAGGGTAACTCCGAAGACAAGATTAAATGATCAGTCATAATATCATCGTGAACAAAACACTCTTTAAGTATTTGGGACCCGACTTGGTATTGATAACAACCTTGCCAGGTTTCGGAGAGGAGAGTGTTTTCTTCTTTGCCTGAAAGTTTTAAACTGAGAAGTCTATTATCTTGAGCCACTTGTTGGTACTTTGTTGAACCGGGTGGCAAAATAAACGGATAGGTTGTGTAGCCAACAAAATCTAAAGTCCTCATGTTGATGATACCAGAGTCAGCTGAATAGATGATTTCTGAAGAACCATCTCGGGTGAGGAGGCGACCCTGAAAATCTTCACTGAATTCAATTTTAAAGACAATTTCCTTTTCAGTAGAATAGGAATAAAGATATTTAGAGCCCACCCATGGGTCGATAGCAAAAGTTGGCACTGATAAAAGTAAGAAATGAAAAAACAAAAAAGACCATTTTATGACCATCAAGACATCCTATCTCTGAGAGTGAGACTACAAAAGCTCACAGAATTTCTTACTTCTATCTAATCTAAAATATCAAAAAACGGAAGTCATAACGCTGATCGAAGTGAGGGATGGAAGAAATAACATTGTTAAATATTCGATTGAAAATTTCATTCAGATGATTAAAAAAATCAAATTTATTTCCAGTTGAAAAGCAAATATCAGCTTTGATGAGCTCTGAAAATAATTCAAAGTTTCCGAAACGTCCGAAGCATTATTAAGTGACTTCACAAAAGGACTCTTGTTCTCTCTGAAAACGAATTACAAGACTTTAATCTAAATTATAAAAATAATTTCAAATAAAAATCTTAAAAAACCGAAAAATTTTTAGTCAGTGAATCTAACAAGGAGTTCGGTATGCATCTTAGAAAAATATTATTAGCTATGGTATGGATGGTTTTTACAGGATGTTCAGCAGGTCTAGAGCCTATTGTCCAGCCAGGTCAGACTGAAAATTATGATATTCCTAGCCAAGAAAACATAGACCAAGCTGAAGCTGAAATTAAAGAAACTTTTGGCGATATCGAAAATCAAATTATCCCTTTTTCTATGGAAGTTTTGTCTAAATATAATCATCTTGATCCAGAGAAAATAGTTCCTCAAAAATTGCTTACTAATGCAGTGTTATTTTTTGATAAGAATCAAGCGGGTTTTAATAACAAAAAATATATGACGATCGTGGATTACTCCATGAGATCCAATTTAGCTCGTTTTTTTATAGTCAACATGAGCACAGGTCAGGTGAGAACTCATCGTACCACCCACGGGCTTGGAGGTGATTCCACCCATGACGGTTTTGTTGAAAAACTGAGTAATATCCCAGAGTCAAAAATGAGTACACGCGGGTACTTTAGGGTTTCAGAAATATATAGCGGAAAATACGGTCGTTCTATTCGCTTGGATGGTCTTTCGAGTACAAACTCTAAAACTCGTGCTCGTGCAATCGTTATCCACGGTGGAAGTTATGTCAAAGAAGAAAATGTCATCCCCGGTCGAAGTTGGGGCTGTTTCGTTCTGAATTGGTCAGTCAAGGATAAGGTAGTGGATTTAATTCATGGAGGCAGTCTGCTTTATGCTGAGAAATCTCTTGATCTCTAATTCACACTAAGAGAAATCGATTGAGCAGACTGTAAAGCGTTATCCACTTTTGAGTTTATAAGTTGATTGGAAATCAATCAGTCGGCATTTTAAGTGAACCAAGAGCGAGGTTATAACTGGCTCTCAAAAAAGCCCCTATAAGAATTCCCACTAATATCAAAGCGGATACTGAGCCAAACCAAGCAAATGTTTGGCTAACAGTATAAGCCAATTTTATAAAGCTAAAGTTGAGACCAAATATTGAGAGAATAAAAACAAGTTGAAGTGAAGCAAGAGTTCCTCCAAAAAAGAAACACAAAGGCCATTCAATCATTTGACTGGAGCGTCGAATAGATCCACCCATAAGAATGGCAATAATAAAAGGGGTAAGAAAATATTCTCCAAGAGGGATACGGGTTAAATCTTTATTGATAGCGATCACGATGGCATAATAAATAAAGCCAAAAAGTGTGACTAGTATTAGGTCTTTATTTTTCTCGTACATAGTTAACTCCATCTGATACTCATTAGAGCAATTCTGGTGCCGAGCTATTTCTCACTGAGAGTGATTGAATTCATCCCTGGCTCAAAAAAAACAGTCATGGTGACGTTTTAGGGCGCTTCTACAACTGACTCATTTTGAGACAGTGGCTATGAGAGAGCGGTTATCGGCGTTTGTAGGTTCCATTCAACAACTTCTCTCATCGAGGGCTTTGATTTCTCTTCATTGTTTTGAGGTTCATCATCAATAATTTTTGCAAGGAGGAGAAGGGCATCCGTGGTTGTAAAAATGCCGACCAATTGACGCTTTCCATCGACAACAAGGGCTGAGCCCATTTGCTCTGTCGCCATGATTTGAAGAACTTTGGTCAAAGGTTCCTGGGGAGAAGTGACATAGGGTTTTTTGCACATAATATCTCCGACAGTGAGTTCGTCAGATTTGTTGAGGCCGCGGTATGAAAGAATATCTCTTTCGCTGACAATTCCAATTAAACCACTTTGATCCACGACGGGTAGATGTCTAATATTACAGTCTTTCATATAAATCAGTGCTTCTTCAATGGGACGATTTGATGTCGTCACGTAGGGGTACTTAATCATCTCTTGTCCAATTTCAAAATACATATTTCCTCCGTATAAATTTTTTTATTTCGGGGCATTAAAAGTTATTCAAGAGATTCTTTGTCCCATTGTTTATAAGAGTTGGGTCAACTTGTCTCATAAATTGAAGGTCAACTGCCTTCGCTGGTTAAGAGAACAAAACCCATGCCAAATTAAAAGTTATTTATTTTTTTTGTATTCACTCAATTTGCTGTTTGCTCTTTATTGCAGTATTGTCAGTTGAATTGAGGAGGGAATTATGGAATCAAATGCTCTGAATTTTAAAGATAAAGTTTGTTTAGTGACGGGTGCTTCAACTGGAATTGGCCGCGAAACAGCACTTCAGTTTGCAGCCTGTGGAGCCAAAGTGGCTATCTCTGACATCAATCTTGATCGTGCCCATGAAACACAAACTGCACTGAAGCTCAATGGGGCTGATTGCCTCCTCATTAGTTGTGATGTTTCAAAGCCCCAAGAAATTAAAAATTTAATTGAAACTGTTATGCAAAAGTATGGTCGTTTGGATTGTGCTGTTAACAATGCCGGTGTTGAAGGCGCAATGGCTCCTTTGCTTGATTCTTCCCTTGAAAATTGGGAGAAAGTTATTGATACCAATTTAAGAAGTGTTTGGCTTTGTATGAAGTATGAAATTCCCGAGATGATTAAGTCAGGCGGCGGTACGATCGTTAATATTTCATCAATCGCTGGTCTGATTGGATTTCCAGGTCTTTCTGCCTATGTCGCCAGTAAACATGGAATTATCGGTCTTACAAAAACGGCTGCACTTGAGTACGCCAGTCAAAATATAAGAGTCAATGCCGTTTGTCCTGGTCCAATCATGACCCCCATGCTTGAGAGACTGATGGAAACAGAGGGGCTGAAGGAACAATTAACCAAAAGCGTTCCCCAGGGACGTATTGGAAGGCCTCAAGAAGTTGCAAAATCGATTGTGTATCTCTGTTCCGATTTTTCGACTTATGTCACTGGCCAAAGTTTAGCCGTTGATGGTGGATGGGTCGCCCAGTAAAAGGTTTTTAGTCACAATATTTATGAAATTTTACTAATTTATTGATCTCCCAAAGTATTGATTGCGGCCAACTCACTTTTGAGTGTTGTTCACAACATCCCTTTGACATTCCCACAGAAAATTAAATCTTCGCTCAAATTTAAAAATATGCTATAAAAAAACTAGGGGTCACTAAAGATTTTGATGAAATACAAATTGTATAAAACGTTTCTTATTCTTTTTGGTCTTCTGATTCCAATTTTGGGTGCAGAAACATACCTTAGGCTTTATGGCAAAGATCGTTTCGATTTATCCCACCAACTTCAAATTAGAAAAATTAACAAAAGCACTTTAAGGATAGCGTTAGAGCCGAATAGTCATAAAAAATTTGATTTTGTACATCAAGGGCAACTCATTTATCATCAGGAAGTAGAAACAGATGAGTGGGGTCGCCGCAAAACCTATACAAAATCTGACTCGCCTGATTTATATCTGTTTTTTGGTTGTTCCTACACTTTTGGAACTGGACTATCTCAGAAGCAGACTCTTCCGTATTTGTTTAGTATCAAGTCCAATAGGGATTCGTTAAACTATGCTGTTCCAGGATTTAGTCCAAGTGGCATGATGAGACAAATAGATGAGCTCCCATTTGAACATCAAATCTCTAAAAATTATCAAACTGTTAACGCGTTTTATCTATTTTATGGATTTCAATGGCGTCGAGCAATGGGGTCACTCTCCTGGATTGCAAAAAAGGGTGGTGGCGGTCCCTTTTATGAGCTTGATAGAGATAATAAGTCCTTAATTGACAGAGGTAGTTTTGACGATGGTAGACCGTATTCATCCTATCTATTTTATCTTCTTGGTCATTTGCACTTAGTGAATTACTTGCCAGACTACGTGCCCGTTCTAGACTCTAATTATGAAAAACTCTTTTTTTGCGCAATAATGAACAATAGTTATGTAAAGCTCAACGATAAACTCAATGGAAGACTGCAAAAACTGAATATTATTTTCCCACATTTTGATGAAGATAATAAGTGGTTTGCTTTTTTAGAAAATGCGAAATCCTGTTTAGATAAAAAAGTAGAAATCACTGATATAAGAATTAAGGGAACTAAGGTAGGCTGGATGATTGATCCAGTTTTGGAAGATCACCCTAGTGAAAAATATAATGAAATGTTAAGCCAAAAAATTATAGATTTGTTAAATAAAGAATCAAGATAGTCGAAAAGTGAAAAACTAAAAAGATATATATTATCTTTCACTGTTAATAACATTGGATAAATGATTTGCCACTCCATCTAGTAAAAGCTGGGTTCCTTTTTGATTAAGATGACAACAGGCATCGATAAAAACCGAATCTATGGTGTTGGCATAGATGGAATTGGCATCATAAATTGAAATCCCCATGTTCCTTAGCGTGCTTACTTCATTTTGCATGAGCGCATAACCCGACTGAAAATAGAGGAGTTGTTCGCTAGGCAGCTGTTGAATAAACTGAGACTCCTCAATTGATAATTTTTTTACTTTTGAGAATGGAAGTGGTTGAATTACAAAAATAGTATTCACGCCGAAGGCTTTCGAAAGAGCGGCTTGACGTCTCACAAAGTTTGACCATATTTCAATATTTTTTATCATCATTGATTTTTGATCCGGAAGCGCCCAAAAAGAATCTACATCTTTTTCTTGTTGGAGCAAGTCTATTTCTATTTTTTTCCATAGATAAATATTAAAAGACTTGAGAAAAGAGCGAACTGTAGAAAAAATAATCTGATTTTCTTTTAGATAGGAGTTAATTTTATTGACAAGTAAGTAGGCCTTAAAAGTTTCGGCTTGTTTAATTTTTGAAGAAAAAGTATTGCCAGAAAAATAAAGCCTGGAAGCCATTAATGTTGGAAAATATTGAGGGAAGTGAGGGGCTAATTTTCCTGAAAGTTCGTTCGCCCCATCTAAGTTAATAGCGTAATCTAATTTATCAAGAAAAAAAGAAAAGAGAATAAATTGCTGTGGTTGACGATAGCCGGAGTAAGAAAAGTTCAATATTTTGATTTTTTTATTTTGTAATTTTGGCGTACTTATCTTCAATTTTTCGGCAAAATATTCCAAGTCTTTCTTATAAAGTAAAGATCGAGCGGCAACAGACCCACCAAAAATTCCAATATAGACGGTATTGTTATCTTTTTTAAGGTCAAGAAGCTCGGGTCTTTCTACGAAACCATAAACCTCTGAGTTAAGAGAGGCATTATCTTTTGTCAGAGGTCTCGTGTATCCAAAAAAAGGATGAGGGAATTTTGGTTGTAGACCATTAAGATCCATAGGATTCCCTAATTTGTCTTGCAGGTCTTCAATGAGAAGACCTTCTTGTGCCAAGATAATATTTTTTTGGATGCTGTGATCTAAAAAATCTTCAAGTTTAAATTGGCAAATAATTTCTGCAATTATGAAACAAACAATAATTGCTGAGATGAGAAGATATAATTTTTTTTTATTCATATATGTTTGAGCTTTTTCATTGGCCTCTAATAGCCGCTTAAAATACGGTGTAAATAAAAGGTGAGGCTACAGTGCCACTTCCTAAGTAGAGAACAAAAGATAAAAATAAAATCATTATAAAAAATGGGATTAGCCACCATTTTTTATTTTCCATTGCAAACTGCCAAAGTTCATAAATTGTTTTTTTCATATCAATCCAAATTTTTAGATTTAGTATTCTCTTTTATTTTAGATAGATTCAAACGTTTTTCTACTAAATAATGACCGATAAATAACGCATCAAGGTCTGTTTTTAAAAAGCAGAGAAGGGCATCTTCGGGAGATTCAACAATGGGCTCCCCGCGAACGTTAAAGCTCGTATTAATTAGTATCGGCACGCCAGTTTGCCTATCAAAAAGAGAGATTAATTTATGTAAAAGTAAGTTTTGATCTTCAGAAACGGTTTGTACCCGAGCACTATAATCAAGGTGAGTAATAGCTGGAACTTTAGATCGTGGACGATGGAGGCGATCTATACTATCGAGATAGGGTTCTTTGTTGAAAATTTGGTGTGCGGGCAAGATTTCATCAACAAATAACATGTAGGGTGAGCTATCGACTATGCCTTCAAACCATTCTTTATACTTTTCCTGTAAAACAATAGGGGCAAAGGGGCGGAAAGACTCCCTAAATTTAACTTGGAGATTTAGTTTTTTTTGCATATCAACAACTCGAGCGTCGGCAAGTATTGATCTAGAGCCAAGAGCTCTGGGGCCAAATTCCATTTTACCCTGGAACCAGCCGAGGGTCTTACCATTGAGTAAAAATTGACAAGCCATCTCTAGTAGGGCGGCTTCATTGAGTTCTTGATAATTTATTTTGAAGGCATCCAGCACATCTTTTATTTGCGCGTTATTATATTCAGTGCCCAAGTAGGCAAAAGACATGCTGTCTTTTGTTTTTTTAAAGTAGCGCTGTTGTTTAAAATGAAGACTATGGGCGGCCAGTGCCGCGCCAAGTGCACCACCAGCATCTCCAGAGGCAGGTTGAACCCAAATATTTTCAAAGTGGCCTTTTTTAACAATTTTAGAATTAGTCACACAGTTAAGAGCAACACCTCCCGCCATACAAAGGTTTGGGCTGTGCTGATTTTTAGATAAATTTTCAGTTATATTTAAAACTGCAGCATCCAAAACAGCCTGCGTAGAAGAAGCGATGTCCATATATATAGATTCAATGTGTGATTCAGGCAATCTAGGTTGAGTTCCAAAAAAAGACTGAATCATTGGATTAAACATTGTTTTGGTCGAAGAAAAATTAAAATATTTTAAGTTTAAGCGAAAAGAACCATCATCTCTTAGGGTTATTAACTCATCGAGCATTTTTTGAAAAAATCGAGGTGTTCCATAGGGCGCAAGACCCATTAATTTATATTCACCAGAGTTGACCTTAAATCCGCAAAAAGCAGTTAAGGTAGAATAAAATAGACCAAGAGAGTGAGGAAAATGAATTTCTTTGATCATCGAAAGAGAATTTTCTTCACCTAAAGAAATAGCTGTTGTAGCCCATTCCCCAAGACCGTCCATGGTTAGAACAACAGCTTTCTCAAACGGCGAGGGGAAAAAGGCGCTCGAAGCATGGCTCAAATGATGTTCAGAGAACAAGAGGCGATTTTCGTCAAAATCGGCATCTATTTTTTTCAGTTCTTGGGTCAATTGGCTACGCAAAAAAATAGTTTTATTTGTGGCTTCAAAAAAAGAATCCACAAATGAACCGATCTGACGAGGTGAGATTTTTAAAAATGTATCAATCAGTCGATCCAGCTTTAGTAGGGGCTTTTCATAAAAGACAACGGCATCGAGTTTCGAAAGCTTGATATCTGCTTGATTGAGGCAGAATTGAATTGCTGAAGAGGGAAAAGAAGGGTCGTTCTTAATTCGAGAGAAACGTTCCTCCTGGGCTGCGGCAACGGGGAGGCCGGAATTGAGTATTGCAGCTGCGCTGTCGTGATAAAAACAAGAAAGTCCAAGTATCCGCATGTGCTCCTAAAAAGTTTTATCAAAACGACACTGTTTTTCTTTAGCAACCCAATTCCCATCGCTTTTATGAAGTTTTTTTTTAATAAGAAATCCAAACGGAAGAAAGATCAATAGATAAATGAGAGATAAAAAAAGAGGATTCAAGGTCCAGGACATTAATAAGCCCAACTGAAACCAAATTTTGTTGAGAAAAGAAATGGCAGGGGGGTACGTGAAATAGAATAGGAGAGTAAAAAGGCAGCCGACAAGCCACATAGAATTCGAATAAAAAATTGCAAGCCCCAAGAAGAGGATGAAAAGAAAACTTGAAAAGTTATTAAGGGTCGGACGCTTAGCTTTTTGTAGCTTATGCCAGTCAGATAAAGTCCACATGAATTCCTTACTTTGAAAGGTTAAGTTGAGAATTGGATCGGCTATTATCTTTATTTTAGAGAAATTTTATTAGGGTGCAACAAAAAATAGATAAAGCTCTTGTGGGAGTTCTTTCTTAATATCTTGTTTCTTACAAATTTATTTTTTAATCTCAGAAAGATAATCCTGAACTCTCGCGTAATCACAAAGTCTGGGCTTCATAGAAAATTTATTCTCGAGTCGAGCCAGAATTTCTTTCAACAGTAATTCATTGCCAACTTCATTTAAATGGCAGCAATTGTCGGTGTATAATTCATCTTGATTGTTAGAGAAAACTTTTAAGAGACTTTCAATATTTAAACCGAGAGAAGAAATTCGATCAAAATCGACTTCTTTCATAAAATCACCCAATTTTTTATTAGTTTCTGAATTGTCTGAAAGAAATATTTTTTCTTTTTGACTTGGTTTTTTAAACAAATAGGGAAAGGGTTGAGCAAAGAAAAAATTGTTTACTCCCCGCATGGAGAGACTGTTTTGCTGTAAACAAGACATTTTCAGCCAGAACTTTAAATGCTTCATTGGTTCGTATTCTTTTGAAACTTCTTTTGTAAAAAACGAATGCTTTTGAGGTCGAATATCTTGATGCATTTTCTGAAGATTTTGATCATAAATGCGATATCTGATCAAGTCGACTAATTCGAGTAAGCGAAGAGTGTAACTCTTTGTTAATAACTTTTCTGCGATTTCGCCTCTCTTTTCAACAGCCTTTATAAATGAAGGAATGAGTCCTAAAACTTCCTTAGACTGAAAAAACAGTTGGGAAGCGGTATAGAGGGGATAGTAATGAGGGAATAAATCTCCGTAGAGGTAATTCATCTCGTTCGATCCCTCAATGTTTACTGCCAAGTCAACAAAATCTCCATATAATGCTGCAATATTGTGTTGTTGAGGTTGGCGGTACCCCCCTGAGGCGTAGTTAACGACTTGAATATGGTCGATTGGCAAACCCAGTTTTTTAGAAAAAAACTGCTCAATTCTTTTAGTTTCTTGATTGGTGTTAAAAACGTCAATGGCCACCGATCCGCCAAAAATTCCTACAACGAAAATATTTGGCTTTACTTGATAATTTGAATCGGTTTCAAAATGTCCAACGTCATCCAGAAATCCGAAATACGGGTGAGGTATTTTTCCACCCCATTCTTTAACCTTGTATTTTTTTTTAATTGGAAGGTGATTGGC
>JBGSSY010000143.1:0-2210 GCA_041736775.1 Bdellovibrionales bacterium
GCACCTATTGAAAAGTACCTTTTGACTTTACCCAAAGATAAATTTGATGGGGTTCAAACCTCGATTGGTCAAATGTGGCACCGAAGTCGAAACTACACCGGTTACCGTTACGCCCGCTTTGACGTGCACATCAGTGATCAAATCTCCCACCCCAATGAACTTAAAAAACAATACACTGAACTTCTGAGCCAAAAAATGGACGGGTTTAAAAATCAAGAGATTGAAACCATTACGGTTGGTCGAGAAATGAATGACCAGGATGAAACCAAAAAAGATATGGTGACTATTGAAGTCGCTGGAAATGAAGATGTCGAATATCTGGATCTTAAAGCCAGTATAAAAAATCAGATTGAGAATGAAAAATTGGGTCTTGAATTGGTTAAAGAAGTGAATGAGTTTGATGATAAATGGATTTTTACTCCTGACACCAACCGATTGGCCCAGCATCAGATGAGCTTAGGCAGTTTGACGGAACAGTTGCGCTCTTATTTTGTTCCTCATGAGCTCATGCAAATTCGAATTTTTGGTGAAACCCAATGGATTTATACTGAAATTGAACGTGCTGATCAAATTAACGAAAAACAACTCAATCAAATGACCGTTTTGAACACCTTGGGACTTTCAGTTCCCCTTCGTCAACTGGGTTCTTGGAGTCAGAAAAAACAACTGGCAACCATTCAACATAAGAATGGTAAACGACTCTTTACTTTTGACCTCGCCTTTAAACCTTCAGAAAGCATGAACTTGACTATCGCCAAAGAACAAGGTGAAAAAATAACCTCTCAAATGCGAGAGCAATTTCCAACCTATGAAATCGCTCTCCTCGATGCCGACCGAGCAGAAACCAATAGCCGAGCTTGGGCACTAAAAGTGGCTCTTCTTTGTATTGCTCTGGTGATGTTTACTCTCGCTTTGATTTTAGGCTCTCTATCACTTCCTTTTATTGTGGGTCTCCCTATTCCATTTGGTTTAATGGGAATTGTTTGGGCGCTTTATCTCCATGATATGCCGATGGGTATGATGTCGCTAGTGGGCTTATTGGGAACAGTGGGTGTGTCGGTGAATGATTCACTGATTATGGTGGATCAGATGTTGTATAAAGCAAGAAAGCTCGGCCAATTTAATCGTGATGTTATTCTTAAAGGAGCGTCCAGTCGCCTTCGCGCCATCACTTTAACCACCGTAACCACACTGGGCGGGGTTTTTCCGATGGCCTATGGACTGGGCGGAGAATCAGGTTTTACTCAACCCCTTGCTTTTTCTTTGGGTTGGGGCCTGCTTTTTTCTACTATTCTGACCTTGTTTGCACTGCCTGCTTTTATTCTTATACTTCTTGATTTTAAATCATTAGGTTCGAAATTATTGAAGAAAATAAGCGGGAACAAGACACCGCCCGAGGTGTTTCAGGACTCCTCCTTTGAAGGAGATGAGCGAGGCTACTCGATAGATCAAACCCCACAGCCTAACCCAAGGCCGGAAAAACTGACGGCCCAAACCAAAGAGCATGATGGGCCCACTCAGTTTTATTAACTATTGATGTGCCCAGTTCTTTATGTTGTAGTTATAGAAGCTTATTTCAGGGGGAAAGATGAAAATAAGTATCTCAACTTTCATTTTAATATCATTGTTCGCTTCTTTGGCTTTTGCAAACTCAGAAAAGCCTATTGATAAAGCGATTGAAAAACGAATTCAGAGTCTCACATCAACTAACAATGCTCTCGTTTATCTTGATAAGATTCAGTCCGAGCTCTCTGCTGAGGAATATCAAAAATTTCGCAATCTCCTTGGCAAAAAAAACGTTTTTCAAGCGAGAAAATTATCAAAAAATTCTTTTTCAGTTCAGTTTTCTGGAAATCGAGCGGTTCGTTTTACTCTCGATACTCAAAAAGCTGAATTTCTTGTAAAGAATAAACCTTTTCGTTGGAGCTTAAATAAGCCCATTGAAGATAACCTCAATCAACTCTATAGCTTAATTAACCAAGAGTATCCAAAATCAACGGCGCAAAACATTTGGTCTTATTTTTTACCGAAACTTTATGCGTGGTCACTTTTTGATAATAGCGAAGATGAAGCGAGTTTAATTGTGGTTGGTAGCATGGCCAGTTCAGAGCCTTTTATGGGACTCGAAGCTTTTCTGAATAAAGTCGAGACCCATTGTAATCCCAATCCACACCCCTTGGCCCACAGGGATGCTCACTACTTTGAAACTA
>JBGSSY010000205.1:0-12780 GCA_041736775.1 Bdellovibrionales bacterium
CTTCGATATGCCACTTCAGCACATTAATAATCACATGCTTAAAGTGATGAACCGTCAGATGACTCGAGAAGAGATTGAAAAAGTTTTGACTAAAATTAGAACCAAAATTCCCGATGCAGTGATTCGAACTCAATTTATTGTCGGTTTTCCTGGAGAGACCGAAGAGATGTTTCATGAACTTTTGGATTTTATTGAAGAACAAGAGTTTGATCGGGTCGGTTGTTTTACTTATTCCCCACAAGAAGGGACTTCGGGTTTTCTTCTTGAACAAACTGTTGATGAGGAGACTAAACAACAACGTTTTGACCAACTGATGCAACTTCAAATGGAGATTAGTCGAGAGAAACACCGCCAGTACATTGGTAAAAAAGTCGAGGTTGTGGTTGATGGAGTCAGCGAAGAAACCGACCTTTTGCTCCAGGCAAGAACCGCCACCCAAGCCCCTCAGATCGATGGGGTCGTTTTAATCAATGAGGGTGAGGCTCAAGTCGGCGACCGCGTCTGGGTTGAGATTACGGATAGTCATGATTATGATCTCATCGGTCATATCGTTCATTAAGGTGAAGTCAGAGCTTAAAAAAAATATTTTACAGATTATTGACAAGCATTGTTAAGTTCTTCATTATTAAAAACAGGGGGATCTTAACGTGATTAATAGCATGCTTCTTTTATTTGTATCCACGGCGCTTTTGTTTTTCTTAGTAAACGTCATAGTTTAACGCAGAAAGCCCAATTCTTTTGTTTTCTGTTGCGAGGGCAAAGAATCCTTGTTTTTTACTCCTCAGTGCATTTAAATTCCCCCCAAAGAGAGGAGTTCTAGTTTCGCTCCATTCTTTTTATTAATGAACCTGGGGGGGTTACATGCATAAATTCTTAGTTCTTTCTATTTTTCTATTATCGGTTCCCGTTTTCAGCAACACTCTCGCCCAGCAAGCTGAACTTGCATTTGCACAACGTGATTACAATCCTGAAGGTGTTGTTAAAGTAAGGGAAGCCATAGAGCTCTACGAACAAGCTTTAGCCGCTGAGGTCGATACAATCCAACAACTTGTGATTCTCAATGCACAAACCAGCGCTGTTTATTTTCTAGGTTCGGCTGTAACCCCGGTTGAAGAAAAAAAAGCCGCCCATGAAAAAGCGATGAAACTAGCCGATCAAGTGATTGATGCTCTTGGTGTGAATAGCTCTAAAGCCTATGAACTCACTCAAAGCCAAGTTAACGATCTTCTGAATAAGCTGAGCGATGAACAAGAGTTGATTCTCGCCGAAGCTTTGTATTCAAAAGGTATTAGCTTAGCCCAATGGGGTAGTCTTAACGGAATCTCCTCTTCTATTGGAAAACTTCCAGAAGTCCTTGGTCTTATGGAGCGCATCGATTGGCTTGGATATGCCTCTCTTCATGAATATGGGCCCTACCGAACAATTGGTCGAATTAACTTTATGCTGCCTAAACTTTTCGGTGGAGATCTTGAGAAGTCAGAAGATTTTCTTAAAAGAGCAACCCAAAACACACTTGTTGAGGGACAAAAATACAGCTCCAACGGATTCAATAATGTTTATCTCGCTGAAACTCTTTATAAACTTGGTAATGAAAATCAAGCGAAACGGTTTTTAGAATTATTTATTAACGCTGACTTTTCAACCTTGGCTGTAGGAAAAGAACCTGAAAATCGAGAGGCCCTTCGCCTTGCTCGTAATCTTTTAGATAACTGGAACTAAAAATGAAGAGTTTGATAATCCTTTTCACCCTGCTTTCTTCGACAAGTTGGGCGGCAGGATTAACCACCCCATTTTCCTTAGGCTCAACCGCGGTCTTGCCCAAAGGTGTTCGAAATGTGCGAGTGGGCGGAATCACCACGATGGTGGATGGTTGGTATAATGATACCGGTGTCACGGCTGGTGTCGCAGAGCCCTTTAATCAGCAGCTGTCCTACGGACGACTTTTAAAAGCTGAAAGTAATGAAAATTTAAAACTCAATGTTGAGTCTCAACTGAGAAATCAGGGTGTAGAGTTG
Source organism: Bdellovibrionales bacterium (assembly GCA_041736775.1). Taxonomy (GTDB): domain Bacteria; phylum Bdellovibrionota; class Bdellovibrionia; order Bdellovibrionales; family JAGQZY01; genus JAGQZY01. The sequence continues at coordinate 2,016 of JBGSSY010000205.1, forward strand.
GACACCATAGCGGGCACATCTTATGCCGATATTAATACTCGAGCGGTAGTGACACTTCCAACCATTGCCTATGGCTTAACTGAAAAATGGACATTGGCGATGGCCGTTCCCATTGTGTACACCAATCTATCCATAGCCACTGGTTTTGTTGGCACCCCCCAGCTTCAGCAGTTGGTGGATAATTTTTCACAAAAGAGCCAAAAACAAACCCAATTGATTGAAGAAAAACTCACAGATGTGATTGCCACTGAGATTTCAAATAAAGGTTATAAGCCCCTTCAATCAGAAGAACAGACCCGTCTTGGAGATGTGGTTCTTGTGGCTAAGTTTCTAGCTCACAAAAGCCTTAACTACTCTTGGGCCCTAACCAACACAATAACCTTACCCACCGCCCATGTTCGTGATGTGAATAAAGTTGTTGATCCGACACCCGGTGATGGACAGCTGGATTACGGTATTGCGAGTACGGTTGAAGTTCCTGTGAATGCTCGACTCAACATCATTCAACAAATGGGCGTGAACATACAATTTTCCGATACGCGAGAAACGCGAATCCCATTCACCAATGAAGAAAGGCTATCAAGTGATGTCGATTATGGAGCCTCTCGAGATTTGGGAGATCAAGTTTACTCGTCTCTTGGGGCCTCCTACTCTTTTTTGCCGACATTCGGCGTGGGTGGTTCTTATACCATTGCTTATAAGGAAAGAGATCAGTGGCGAGGGAGCCTTGCCTCTCCCGAGCGCTATGAAGTTCTTGGTGTAGAGACTGAACAGTTTATGCAAGCGGCTTTTTTACAAACAACCTTTTCAACCATACCCCTCTTTCAGGCTCAAAAATTTCCCCTTCCCATGATGGCTTCAGTGGGTGTGGGTAAGGTTATCGATGGTCGTAATGTCAGACACAATTCTGTTTGGTCAATGGATGTTTCCATCTTTTTTTAATGGCAGAGGTTAAGATGTTAATGAGTTCAAATTTAAAAAAGCAAAATTCAATTCACCTTTTCGGGATCGGTTTATTTTTTTGTCTTTACTCGGCAGGTTGCTCCTTTTCGGCCACACCAGCCTACGCTCCGACCAACCCTCCGGTTGTGAAGAAAAAGCCATTTCAAAGTTCTTCTTTGGTGGGCAACTTTAAGCTCATGGGAAGCCCCACACTTTTTCTTTGGCCAACCGACCGATGGGATGAACAGCAGAATCTTTTCCTCCCACTTTCATTTGAAGAAAAAGTTCTCTCTCGCATGAAAATTACAAGGCTCAGTGAAGAAGTTGAGTTTTATTCTGCTCAAATTGAACCTTTGGAACTTCAACTTAAAACAAAATATGAAGGGACACAAAAAACCTTAGAGAATGAGTTTAAAACAGCGCTCTGTTATAGTTTTTGTAGCCCAGAGGACTTTCTCTGTGACCCGAGCGATGACACTATCCTTATTGTGGATGAATGGTTAGAGAGTGAAGATCCAGCGGAGCAAGAAATCATTCGCTCTTGCCAAAACAATCAAGCCCAGCGCTTAGAAATAAAAAAGCTTTGGGATTTTGAAAAGAAAGAAAAAATTCTTCCCCTCCAACAGAAAGCGGGAGCCGCAGCCCTGGCTTTACTTGAAACCATTGGTGATCGAAATTATATCCCCCATTTAACGGACTTTTACTTCTCAGTAGACCCCCAAAAAAACCAGAGTCTGACGATAAACCTCGTTTTTGGGGGCCGGATGTTTTCAAGCCAACCTGGAGTTGATGAACTCAGTATTGAAATTTTGGAGAGTGATCTATTGAATGGATTTGTCGTTTTTAAAATTCCCTTTCTGGATCCACAAGAGAATGGACAAATAAAGGGAGAGCTCATTTTTGACCTTGAAATGGTTTTTAATAATGAAACATTGAGAGTGGATGGGGATTTTCAAAAAATAATAAATGGGAAAGAACCTCAAGTTGGTCGCTTTTCTTCGAAAGGGAGTATCTCTTCTTTATGAAATTCAATTTACATCGAAAAGGTGTAAATGTCAGAGTAGTTTCGACCTCGCTCCTCAGAGTCCATTCCATAGCCGACAAGATAGCGATCATCAATTGTAAGTCCAATATAATCAGGCTTAAGAGCAATCTCTCGACGAGCGGGTTTATCAAGAAGGGCTACCACACGAAGTGTGGAGGGGTTGCTTGCGCTCAGGCGTTTAAGGAGAAAATTAAGAGTTTTACCGGCATCAATAATCTCTTCAACAATCAAAACATGTTTGCCAGTGATATTGGTTTCAATATCTTTTTTAATCTCTACGGCCTGCCCCTTTTTCATGGATTTTAAATAAACAAAATCAAGGACAACACTTTTTGAAGTGAGATTTCTGGCAAGATCTGCTGCAAAAAGAAAAGAACCCTTGAGAGGAGCAATCAAGACCAGCTCTTTACCATGATAATCAATGTCGATTTCTTTGGCCAACCTGACCACGGCTTCTCGCACTTCTTCTTTAGTAATAAAAGGTGTCATTTTATCTTTAAGTTGTGCCATAGTTTCCTCTAGGGGCTGATGTAGAGTTCTTTTTGTGAAAAACGAAGATGATGAAGAGCCTCTTTATTCTCGGGATCTTGGGAGAGAACTTTTTCCCAGTACTCTTCGGCCTTATGAGTGTTGTTCAATTGATAATGAATCTGAGCTAACTTAAGAAGGAGATCGACATGGTGTGTGTGTCGGCCCTCCAGAGCTTGAGCCTCTTTAAGGGCTCTTGAAAGAAGCTTCATATTGATGAGTGAGTCGATGGCCTTTAATTTGTAACTCAGATTATTTTTTGAATAGTCTGCAGCCTTATTAAAATTCTCAAGGGCCTCTTCATAACGTTTATAGAGAAAATAAAGATCACCCATTTCTTCATGTTTAAGTGCCAGTTTATCGTTGATATAGGGTTCTGACCCAGAGGACTCTTTTTGTTTCATTAGAGCATAAGCTTCTTCAAAAACTCTTTTTCCCTCACCATAACGACCAAGATCATTGAGAATAATGGAGAGTCCAATGCTGGCATCAGTAAAATTGGGATCAATTTCTAGAGCCTTTTTAAAGGAACTGAGAGCTTTTTTGAGTTGTCCTTTTTCGAAAAAAAGGCTTCCCGCCATATAATGAACATCGGGATTTCGGTCATCAATGATCATCAACTGTTGAAGCATGGGCTCAACAATTTTATAATGACCCTCATTAAAATACTCTTTGGCCGCATGAAAAAGTTCATCTGGATCTTGCCGAGACATTAGAGAATCCTTTGGGCTTTTCGAGCCTCTTTGCTTTCAGGATACTCGCTGATTAACTTTCTGAGAAGCGTATTTCTTTTCTTCTCATCTCCCATTTTTTCCGCAGCTTGGCTCGCCCGAAGATAAGAATGGGCTCGTTTTTCGTGGCCCCCGTACTCTTGCAAAAATTTTTCATAACGGGAAATGGCATACTGCCAAGCTTGAGTGCGGTAATAGAAATCGGCAATATAAAGTTCTTTTTCAGCCAGCTTATTGATGATCTCAATCCGCTTTTCTTTGGCGAGTGGTGCAAATTTGGAATTTGGAAAATCGCGCAACAAAACATCAAATTCTTTAATTGCTAAAGGTGCCAGAGACAAATCTCTATCGACGGTGTCAGGGAGTTGATTATAAATGCTTAAGCCCACTTGATAGGTGACATAATCAATTTTTTCGTGACGAGGATGGAGCTCTTTAAAGAGCTGATAAGCTCCCTGTGCTTCGATAAAGGCTTCTTTTTTAAATTGGATTTCTGCAATTTGAAGTTCAGAAGCCACAGCATATCGGCTGTAAGGGAATCTGTTTTTCACATCGCGATATTGAGTCAGTGACTCTTCATAACGTTCATCTTTTTCAAGCTCCTGAGCGAGGCCAAAAGAACCTTCTGCGGTTGAAGTATTGAAGCGGTCGTATGAGACACATCCGGTTACAAAAAAAGCAAGTAATATAAGATAGTTAGTCATCAGAACTGTAATACTATTGTCAGAACATTATTAATGTCAAACTGTAGTTGGTGAGACGGAAGTTCCTTATTGGAGGAGCACGATTGTCGCAAGGCGCTCAAATGAATCTCTCTATTTAAAAGACTCCATTTGACGAGGATAAAAGCTAAAGAACAACAATTTGATCAGGCTGGCCACCGGAATTGAAATGATCATGCCAACGACTCCTAAAACCTGTGCTCCAAGGATGATGACAAGGATAACAGTGACTGGGTGGAGGTTAACGATTTTAGCAACGACCATTGGAATAATAACAATCGCATCAAGCAGATGGGCCGACAAATACACCAAACTGAGGGCAATAAGACTCACGCTGAGTGACTCAAAAAGAAGGTTGGGGTTAACCAGAATAATAATGTAAGCCGGAATCGCACCCAAAATGGGGCCGATATAAGGGATAAGGTTGGTCAATGAGGCAAAGAGTGCGAGAAGTGCGGCGTAAGGGAAACCAATAAGAAGGAGCCCCACCCAAGTCACTACACCAACAATCAGCGCTTCAGCTAAACGAGCCCTTATAAAAGCTCCAATCTGTTCGTTCATATCGTAAACCAGCTTAAGAGCTCTTTCAAAATGCTTATTGGGAATCATCTCTAGCAGATTATGTTTAATACGAAGCCCATCACGAAGCATAAAAAAGGCCAAAAAGGGAGTGAGAAAAAAGACGGTGAGTGAATCAGAAATGAGTCCCGGTAAGCGAGATGAATATTCACTGGTTTGGTTGATCATCCAATCTCTCAGCCGATCTCTAAAAAGGGGCGCATCAAAATGAAGGATCTTTTGTAAAAATCCCTCCACTCGAGTCATCAGTTGAAGGAATCCCTCTTGCAGAAAGGGAAGCTCCTTTTCTAAAAGAAAAACTTGTTCGATGAGGAGAGGAATAAAAAAACTAAGGGCGCCAACGACGACACAGGCATTAAGGGTATAAATCATAAAAATTGAAAAGCTGCGGTTAAAACCCTTTCGCTCTGTCCAGTTGATCAACGGTGCCAAAGAATAAAATACGACAAAGGCGAGAACAAGAGAAACCAACAAGTTATTGATGAACAAAAGAAGGAAAAACGCGCCCAAGAGCATGACCAAAAGAAAAATAAGTTTTAGATTTTCACGATGTGTAAAATTTTTCACTGCTTTTGCTTTCGTTGGTAACGGAGTAGGCCTTAAGTTCAACGGTGAGTTGGGTCATTCTCTCTGTGGTTTCACGCAATCTTTTTCCGAGAATCTCGGCGAGCCGCAAACATATTTTGTTTCCACTTGCGGGATTTCGCTGCATCACCTGAAGGAGGTCAGGTTTAAAGAAGCCAACGAGCGTCGTTTTTTGCAGTGCCACCGCTGTCGCCGAACGCAAACTCTGCTCTTCGACCAAGGAAAGTTCGCCAAAAAAATCTCCCCTATTGAGGCGGGTTATAAAAATGTCAGGGTGAGTGCCGTCTGAGGTTTCTTGAGTTGAATCTTTAACAATAATATCAATCATGCCATCAAATATAAGATAAAGACCCACTCCAGGTTCACCCTGTTTAAAAATGGATTCACCGGGTTGAAAGTGACGAAGATGAACGATTTGTTTTAAAAAGCGAATCTCATTGGTGCTGAGATCTTGGAACAAAAAAGTTTTTTGTAAAAAGGCATGAAGGTCACTCTGACGCCGACTTTTTTTAAGGATATTTTCCCAGAGAATTTGCACTATTGATCTCCTCGGGCAAGAATGAGTCCTGAAAGTGGAACCCAGCCTTCCGATCCACTTTCCGTTTTAACTTGAGCCCAGTTGTCGTGAAATTTTTCAACGGTGACCGACTGACCAGCGGTAAGCTCTGAAAGAGTGGGTGAGCTTTCTGAGGGCGACACAAAAGTCATTTGATTATTGACGATGACCGTGGCCAAAATCCGTTGACTCATGTTAAAGGTTAAAAAGGCAAGGACCCCAGCAATGAGCACCAAAGGAATTAATAAATAAAGACCGACAGGCCATTGAAGAATAGCTCTCTTCTTTTTGGCTCCATAATCGATCGCCATCCAACTGAAGATTAAAAAGCTCAACAAACAGAGCAACATCCAAAAATGAAATGAAAAGCGAGTTAATGTTTGCAGAAGTGTAACGAGAAAAGAGGGACTGCTACTTTGTGGAAAAAGTTTTTCCTCAACAAATTCAATGGCAGCTTGAGCTGGTTTGAAGCGGGGAGAAATAAATTGAGCTCTCCGCCAAAGTCCCAAGGCCTTGCCCACTTGACCCAACTGATACTCAACAAGCCCAAGATTAAAAAGAAGGCTCGGGTTATTGGGATGTTTTTTGAGCAAAGAATCAAAAATTTTTTTTGCAAGGTCAAAATTTTTATTCTGATAGGCTTTAACTCCATCGATAAACTGGGGGTCCTTGAGGTCTTGTTCTGCAGGAACAACGTCTTCAGAAAGGGTTTCGCTGGGAGTCGACGGGGCCGTTTCGGTCACATCTTCCTGACTCCAGCTCGTGACACTCATAAAAAAGATAACAAAAACAGGCAAAGTTTTTAAAACTAAACTCATTGGGCTCCATTTTTCTGAACAAAAAGAGTATTGTACCCAAAATCGGCGAGATCTCAAATTTTTTAACCCAGATGGCAAAACGAGAGTTCAAAACAGTCCTTTTTTAAGGAAATTCTTAGCTGGTTCAGGCGGGTCTTTTAACGTCTAAAGTCAAAACACGCTCTCCGAATGAACTCACCAAGGTCATAGTGATCAGTTCTGTTGAGGACAAAAATCAAAACCCATGTTAAAAAAAAGAAAAAGAGGTTCAGCCATGGCGTCTAAAGCAGCGAAGTCTAAAAACAAAAAAATTGATCTTCAAATTGATAAACTCCTTAAAGCAAGAATGAAAGACGTCGATTCTATTAAGGGCGTGACTCCTCCTGATGGAAAAAGAAAAGAACAGTACCTCTCTTTAATGAATCAGTTTAACAAAGTGCGAGGTCGCAATCTTTTTTACAACTACGTTGGCAGTGGTTTGGGTCATGGTCCTTATGTTCAGCTCCTTGATGGAAGTGTTAAAATTGATTTTATCAACGGCATAGGTGTCCATATTTTTGGGCACAGTCATCCCACCGTCCTCAAAGCAAGTATCGAAGGAAGTTTGTCAGACATTTTGATGCAAGGTCATCTGCAAATGAACCAAGAGTACTTGAACCTTTCACAGAAAGCTGTTGATTTGGCCCAAGGCTCTCGTCTGAAGCACGCATGGATTTGTCCTTCGGGCTCTATGGCCAACGAGAATGCGCTCAAAATGGCGCGACAAAAAAAGTCTCCTGCAAGAATGATTTTAGCGATGAAAGATTCCTTTGCAGGCCGAACGACAATGATGGCCGAAGTGACTGATAATCCTAAATATAAAGAAGGACTTCCGAGCTACAACGAAGTTTTAAGAATTCCATTTTATGATAAAAAGGATCCTCACAGCAGTCAGAAAAGTTTAGAAGTTTTGCGAAAACACATTGCAGAACATCCGCAAAACATTAGTAGTTTTTATTTTGAACCGATGTTGGGCGAAGGGGGCTATAAAGTGGCCCCTCGAGAGTATTTTATTCCGCTTTTCGAAGAGTGTCGCAAACAGGGGATTGCGATCTGGGCTGACGAAGTTCAGACTTTTCTTAGAACAGGCGAACCCTACGCCTTTCAAACCCTGGGGTTTGCTGAATATGTCGACATTTGTGCCATCGCCAAAACCGGCCAATGTGGGATGACACTTTTTACCGAGGAGTACAATCCTAAGCCCGGCCTTATTGCCGGCACCTTTGCCAGCTCTACACCGGCCCTTGCTGCTGGTTTTGCAATTATGGAGGAGATGGAAAAGAAAAAATACTTTGGCCCCAGCGGAAAGATCGCTAAAATACATAATGAATTTATGTCTCAGCTTCAAAATCTTTGTGAGGGCAGTTGTCGTGGAATTCTTGAAGACCCCGAAGGCCTTGGATTAATGATTGCCGCGACCCCCTTCTCCGGCGACCCTGTTAAAATTGGCAAACTCATAATGGTCATGTTTGAAAATGGACTCATCGCCTTCACCTGTGGAAAGGATCCGATGAGGCTTCGATTTTTGCTTCCCGCGATCGTGACAAAAAAAGATCTCAAAGTGGCCACACAAATTCTTGAAAAATCTCTTTTAGAAGTTCATCGGTCTTAATGGATTTTATTGAAGCCTGTAAAAAATTGATTGCCATTGATAGCACGCCCTCTAATGGAACTTTAGAGGCCTGTCGCTTTCTCGGCGATTTAGGTCGTAGTCTTGGTTTTAAAGTTAAAATCGAAGAAGAGATCCAAAGGGGGATTGGCGAAGCGAATCTCATTTGTTTTCCCAACGATGAAGTGGCTAAGGTTCACCTAATGCTTCAAACCCACCTTGATACTGTTGACCCAGGATCATTTGGTCTATGGATAAAAAACGGACAAAATCCATTTGGAGCCGCAATCCATAATTCACAGATTTATGGTCTTGGCGTTGCGGATACTAAACTGGATTTTTTATGTAAGTTGTATGCCGCCCAAGCTTTTGTTGGAAAAAATCTAAAAAGAAGTTTTGCCGTTGTGGGAACATATGGTGAGGAATACAACATGGGCGGCGCCATTCGTCTTATTCGTCACAAAACACTTTTAGCAGAGCGCGTTCTCGTGAGTGAGCCCACCGACTTTAACTTAGTTTATTCGGGCAAAGGCTTGGCTAACATTGAAATCACCATTCCTTTTAGTAAAGAAGAGTTGGAGGCTCGCCAAAAACATGACATGGGTGAGGGTCAAAGCACTCAAAGTAAAATGTTTAGAGGCAAGGCGACCCATTCTTCCCAGCCCCATTTAGGAATTAACGCTATTGAAAATCTTTTTAATTATCTCGAGCAACTACCCGACCATCTTTTGGTTCTAGAGATGGATGGCGGAACTAATTACAACACCATTCCGGTTTATGCTCTTCTGGAGTTTGATTTGGTGAGTTTGCAGGGCTCCACTATTAATAAAAAAGTTCTAGAAATTTATCAAAAGATCAAGGAACTGAAAAAAGAATTTGACGGAATTTTGGACGAAAATTTTGACCCACCCATGACCACTCTTAATATTGGAATGATTCGCACTTACTCGGATCACCTAAAAATTATGGGTTGCGTTCGTTGGCCTGAGGCGATTAAAGAATCGGTGTATTTAGGATGGATGGATGATTTAAAGACTTTTTGTGATAAGCGAGGGGCTAATTTCAGTATTCGAGATCACAAAAAACCTTTTTTAATGAATCCAAAATCAGAGTTTGCAAAGGATTGTTTTGACGAAATTCAAGCGATCCATCCGAGTGCTCAGCTCATGACTCAGCCGGTGACCAATGAAGCCAACGTCTTTCATAAGTTGGGACTGGAGACTCTTGTCTTTGGACCAGGGATTCGAGAAGGAAACTCACAAACAGCGACCGAGTCAATCGGCATTGATAATCTCCATAAAGCGATTAAAATTTATCAAGGTATCATAGAACGAATTTGTTTATAAACTTTCATCAGGAGTAAAGATGAAGCAGCGAGAACCCATTCCATTTAAGGGTGATTTCATCAACGGCGAGTTTGTTTTGCCGACATCGGTCAGTGGACAGTTTACCAACATGAGCCCTGCCGACCTGAATGAGGAAGTGATTCAAATCAAATATCAAAATTCCCATGTGGACGAAGCTTGTTATTCTGCACATAAAGCATTTGCCACGTGGTCAGAAAAGTCTCTTGAGGAAAGAATCAGTCTTCTTAAAAAAGTTAAAGAACTTTTTATCGCTAAAGAGGAAGAGTTTGCGATCACTATTGCCAGAGAAACGGGTAAACCACTCTGGGATGCTACGACCGAAGCCAAAGCCTTGGCGGGGAAATTTGATGTGACATTTAATGAGTCGCTTCAACTCGTAAAAGATGTGTATATACCCAACGCCCTCCCTCAGGTCGGCGGAGCCATTCGTTTTCGCCCTCGTGGTGTTTTTGCAGTTCTAGGTCCATTTAACTTTCCAGCTCATCTTCCCAATGGACATATTGTTCCGGCCCTGGTTACTGGAAACACCGTGATCTTTAAACCCTCTGAATTGACTCCGGCGACGGCACAATTGATGGCCCAGTGCTATTTAGAAGCGGGACTTCCTCCTGGAGTTTTTAACTTGGTTCAAGGCGCCGGTGAAACCGGAAGAAGATTGGTGAGCCATAAAAAAGTCGATGGAATATTATTCACCGGCTCTTATGAAACCGGCTTGAAAATAAAAGAAGCCACTCTCAATGACTACTGGAAAATTTTAGCCCTTGAAATGGGGGGTAAAAATTCAACCCTAGTTTGGGATGATGCCAATATGGACCAAGCCATTTACGAAAGCCTCATCGGGGCCTATATGTCATCCGGACAGAGATGCTCTTGCACCTCGCGAATTTTTATTCATAAAAAAAGATCAGCCGAATTTATTGATCGCTTTTACGAGAGAGCCAAAAAGTTGATGGTCGGTCATTGGTCAGAAAATCCATTTATGGGTCCTCTTGTCAGTGAGAAATCCATGGACACCTATTTGCGCTTTCAAGATATTGCTCTGAGAGAGGGTTGTGAAAAAATTATGCGAGGTAAGGCCATTGAGCCTGAGTACAAAGGATACTACGTCACCCCGAGCATTTACAAAGTGAAGGCTTACAAAAAAGATTCAATCTATCAGAACACGGAAATTTTTGGTCCCAACGTTGCCATTTACGAAACGGATTCACTCGATGAAGCCATCAAAATTTCCAATGATAGCGGTTATGGTTTAGCCATGGCTTTGT
>JBGSSY010000223.1:0-23968 GCA_041736775.1 Bdellovibrionales bacterium
TTTATCTTTGAGGGCTTGAGCAAAATCCGCATTTTCAGAAAGAAAACCAAAGCCTGGATGAACAGCGTCTGCACCACAGGCCAGAGCCCCGTCAACATTCTTTTCAATGGAGAGATAACTGAGTCCGACATCACTCTCGCCGATGCAGATCTGTTCATCACTCATGCGATACGCTCTGGTGCCGATGTCTGCTTTGGAATGGAGCAGGACAGAGGTTATCCCTAGCTCCTGACAAGCTCGAATGATCCGAACCGCCACTTCCCCTCGGTTAGCTATCGCTAGTTTTTTAATTTCTCTCATACTGATTGACCGATCCAATGAGGTTTTCTTTTTTCAAGAAAAGCTTTTAGCCCCTCTTGCCCCTCGGGACTCACGCGCATTCGGGCAATGAGCTCTGTGGTTAAGTTTTTAAAATTCTGTTGGTGTGAAAGTTCCCCAAGAAGTTTTTTGGTCGCTCTCAGTGCTTGCGGCCCATTTTTTTTCAATTTTTCAATCCACTCATTAAGGAGAGCTTCTGCTCGATCGGTCGGAGTCACCGCATGGATAAGACCCATGCCCAAGGCTTTTTCGGCATCAAAATTTTCGGCTGTCAAAAAGTAACGGTACATATCCGAGCGATTGAGTTTATCGGCGACAAATGAACTTATTACGGCGGGCGCTAAACCCAGTTTGACTTCGCTAAAAGAAAAAAGAGTTCCATCATGGGCAATGGTCATATCACTGGCCGCAACAAGGCCAACTCCGCCACCCATGGCGTGTCCATGAACCAACGCGATTGTCGGTACAGGAATTTTTTTAAAGGCTTCAAACATCTCATAAAGTTTTTGGGCATCTTTTAAATTTTCCGCTTGAGTGAATTGAGCCATGGACTTCATCCAAGTCAGGTCACCCCCGGCACAAAAACTCTCACCCTCACCTCGTAAAATAACCAGCCTCACAGTTTCGTCGGTGTGAAGTTGCTGACAAGCTTGAGTGATCTCTTCAATCATCTGAGCGTTAAAGGCATTTCGCACTTCGGGTCGGTTGAGTTTAAGGGTTGCAACAAATTGATTTTGAATCAGACTGATTGTTTTCATCGGCACCTACATTCGGAAGACACCCTGTTCGGCGTCTCCCCATTTTTTGTTGAGTGAGGCCTTTAATCCAAGAGCTAAAACAAGTCGTGTGTCTTTAGGATCAATAATTCCATCATCCCAAAGCCTGGCACTGGAGTAATAGGCCGAACTTTCTCTTTCATATTTATCAAGAATCGGTTGTTTAAATTCTTTCTGTTCTTGTAAACTCATTTCTTTGTTTTGAGCCTTCATTTGCTCCATCTTCACGGTACAAAGAACATTGGCGGCTTGTTCACCACCCATCACAGAAATTTTTGCATTAGGCCACATCCAAAGTTGGCGAGGACTAAAGGCACGTCCACACATTCCATAGTTACCCGCTCCATAGGAGCCAGCTATAACGACAGTAAATTTTGGGACTCGAGCATTGCTCACGGCCATAACCATCTTGGCACCGTGTTTAGCAATCCCTTCATTCTCATACTTCTTACCCACCATAAATCCGGTGATGTTTTGTAAAAAGATAAGTGGAATTTTTCGTTGTTCACAAAGTTCAATAAAGTGTGTGGCTTTAAGAGCCGATTCACTAAAAAGAACTCCGTTGTTGGCGATAATCCCTACCGGCATTCCCCAAATTCGAGCAAAACCTGTGACTAGGGTCGTGCCGTAACCACTTTTGAATTCATGAAACTGACTACCATCCACTATGCGGGCAATGATCTCACGAACGTCAAATTGGATTCGAGCATCTTCAGGAATCACTCCATATATTTCTTCAACATCATAGATGGGTTCTTCAGGTTCTCGGTCTTGTAAAACTTCTTTTCGACGATGGTTAAGATGTTCAACGATGCTTCTTGCTCTCAGAAGAGCTTCTTCATCATTCTCACAAAAATGGTCGGTAACGCCCGAAGTGTAACTGTGCACGGCCGCACCACCTAACTCTTCGGCCGTCACATCTTCTCCCGTGGCCGCTTTGACAAGGGGTGGACCTCCGAGAAAAATTGTTCCATGACCTTTGACGATAATGTTTTCATCGCTCATGGCTGGAACATATGCACCGCCGGCGGTACAACTTCCCATCACAATGGCGATTTGAGGTATTTGTTGGGCAGACATGCGAGCTTGGTTATAAAAAATTCGGCCAAAATGATCGCGATCAGGAAACACTTCATCTTGTTTGGGAAGAAAGGCGCCACCTGAGTCCACCAAATAAAGACAGGGTAAACCATTTTCAAGGGCAATTTCTTGGGCCCGTAAATGTTTTTTAACTGTCATCGGAAAGTAAGTTCCACCCTTCACAGTGGCATCGTTGGCAACGATGATACACTCGACACCGCGAATGACTCCAATGCCCGTCACAATTCCTGCCCCTGGGGCATCGCCTTCGTACATATCCCAAGCGGCTAAAGTTGAAAACTCCAAAAAAGCAGAGGCCGGATCAATCAGTTTTTGGATTCTTTCACGAGCGGTGAGCTTTCCTCGAGCTTTGTGTTTTTGAGTGACAGCGTCTCCCCCCCCCTTTTTGAATTGGTTGAGACGTTCTTTGAGAGTTTGAACTTGGGCTAATAGAGCTCGAGAGTTATTTTTAAAGAGTTCTGAACCTGTATCAAGCTGTGTGCTTATTATTGCCATGATGACTTCCTCTTTTAAAAGCTCTTGGGTCATTCATCCAGAGTCTTGGTTCATTCGCCAAAGAACACATGATGAGCTTTGAGTAAAAGACCCACTAAAGCCCTAAAACATAAACAAGATCCCTGTTTTACACAACTTTACCCCCTTAAGAACTAGAAACTTGCGTCATCAAATTGATGCAACACAACACTCATTCCGTCTTCTCCCCATATACCTTTTACTCGCTCCCAAAAGCAGTGCAGAATGTTTCTATAGTGAATAAACCGACTCTCTCAACTGTTAAGATCTGCGAGAGCAATTTAAAGAGGTTTGCGATGAAATATATTAGTCTCTTAGTGGTCATTGGATTTATTGCTTTTACATTCTGGTTCTCTAAAAGAACCGAAGAGCTCAGCATTGATCAAATGAATAAAATGAACAATATGATCGCCCAATACATGACTCAAGCAGTGCAAAGTAATCAGCCCAACGCCACTGATATTGAATTTTCTAAAATTTACACCGAAGTGCTTGAGAGTGGACGCAAAATGAAAGCCCATTTCAAATTTTCTTACATTGAACCCAATGAAAAGGGTGAAAGAGAGAAAGTTTATCGCAAAGGAAGTTTCTTAATCACTTCTGAAGATGGCAACCAGTGGAAAGCTCAAATCGAACAAGCTGGTGATATTAAAGTGGAATTTCTTGATCCCTTTGATGTGAATAATGCTGAGGCCGGTGATTCTGCCGCACCCACTTCTGATGCTGAAGCGGTTGAGCCCACTGAAGCTACCCCTACAGAAACTGCCCCGATGGAACCGGCTCCAAAAAATTAATCCAGATCGCCTTTAAAAGGCGGTTTTTCAATGCGAAAATCGCCAACAAAGTATAAACCTCTTATTCATGAATCACTCCATAGCTATTGATGAAGAAGGTTTTTTTCTCCTCCCCAACGGGGTTCGTGTTTCTGATCCCGAATATGGCAAAGTTCTTCTGAATCATTTAAAAATTGATCCCTATGGAGTGGTGACCACTGAGTTTAAAAATGACACATTGTTAGTTGAAGCTTTCGACAAACCTTATGTTGCACTTCAAGTTCATAAGGATACAAAAGATTTAACCCTTCAAATGCCCTATGGTGTTTTTAAAAAAGTAGATCTTCAGTCTCTTTGTATCGACGAATGGGATCGCTTCCATGGACTGACCCAAGAAGGTCTTCCTTTTGTTCTTTCAAGAGCCGCTCAAGCTGAACTTTTTAATTTAGTGGATGATTTTAGTGATGATGGCATCACTGTTTTTGGAACTCACTACAAAACACCCTCCTATTATATTAAAAAAGAGGCGGTCGAACACTCAGACTTTTGGACCCAAAAATATCTTGAAAGTCCTTCACCCTCTTGGAACTTGGATCAACCCCACCCCGAATTGAAAAGTTTTTTACAACAACTTAAACTTAACAAGTGTCGCATACTTGTTCCCGGTTGTGGCTTTGGACATGATGCTGCTTTTTTAGCCCAACAAGGTCATGTGGTGACGGCAATAGATTTTAGCCAAGAAGCGATTGATGAAGCCCAAAAAAGATACGGCCACCTTGAGCATATTCATTTTATTAAGGCCGATATCTTCAACCTCCCTGAGATCTATTTAAAAAGTTTTGATCTGATTTTTGAACACACTCTTTATTGCGCCATTGCTCCCGAGCAAAGAAATGAGCTGGTTCGTTCTTACTCAAAATATTTAGAGGAGAGAGGACATCTTCTAGGAATCTTCTTTGTCGTCCC
This sequence comes from Bdellovibrionales bacterium, assembly GCA_041736775.1. Lineage (GTDB taxonomy): Bacteria > Bdellovibrionota > Bdellovibrionia > Bdellovibrionales > JAGQZY01 > JAGQZY01. The sequence goes on from JBGSSY010000223.1 coordinate 4,448, forward strand.
GAAAAGAACCGGACCCTATTTTGGGGGGAGTGAGTGGGAGTTGAGAGAAAAGCTGCAAAGTCGTTTTCAATTTTATTATTGGACTCGCCTGAAGTTTTCGCCTGACTGGAGACAAGGGGCGGAATTAATGGTTTATGCCCAGAAAAAAAATTGAGGGGAAGGCCCTTTTGCAAGAAACCTTCCCCTTAAAGTTGGATCAACGATAAGCCGGGTTCTGTCGAGGGCTACCATTCATCTGAGAGTTGGATCACTCCAACCCTTAAGCAATCAACCCGGAAGCATCGTGCGGTCACACTCAAGCACTTCCCTATTTGATCTTGCTTCACGCAGAGTTTAGCTGTTTTCACTCCAGCAGCTCCCTTAAGGTCTCCCGTTCCCGACCAAAAGATCATAGCTCTGGACATTCTTTCTGTTCCACTAGTCCTCACCTTACGATGGAGGGGCGTTACCCCTTGCGCGACCTGTGAAGCCCGGACTTTCCTCACTTTCTTTTACAAAAGTGCGATAGCCTATTGATCCAACAAATCTTATAACAGACTTTATCCGCTAAAAATAGCACAGAGTAATTATCAATTTTTTCTAGTTATTTCATGTATTTATATACTTGGCCGCAAGTCCCTTCGGGCAGCCTTCAGCCCCATGAGTGTCGGGATGAGAAACAAAATTTATTGTGAGGGCTAAAGTCGAGCGGCTTTTGACCGATAGGACCATTGTCTTGTTGAGGTGTACGTAAGATGAAAAATCAAAGACCAAAATTTGCCATCAAATTAGCCCTGATCAGTGTATTGAGTCTCATTAGTTACTCACTTCTGATTTAAGAGCATTAAGAGTTTGGGAAGTCCAATGCTTGGTTGGCAAGAGCATCTGCCTCTTTATTGAGTTCGCGACGAACATGATTAAAATCCACTTTATCAAATTGAGATACCAATTGTTTAGCCTTGAGATAGAGAGGCTGAATCTGTGGAGCCTTCACTTTATAAAGCCCCTTCATTTGTTTCACCAAAAGTTCACTGTCACAAAAAACTTGGACGGCTTTGACTTTTTGTTTCTGGCAGATTTCTAAAGCCCGAATGACGGCCGTGTACTCTGCATAATTATTGGTCTGAAGTCCCAATCTCTCTTTATGTTCTGCCACAATTTTACTAGAGGGATCATAAAAGACAATTCCAATTGACGCTGGCCCAGGATTGCCACGGGAGGCACCATCGGTGAAAACTTTAATTTCTTCAGGAAAAACGGATGACATGAAGATGACGTTAATGACGGTTAATGCTGAGGTCAATTTCTAAATACAGCAAAGAGGAGCCGTCAAGAGACCCTGCGGTTTGACTCTGAGAGCTTAAAAATTATCATGGGTGGATGAAGAACGAGCTCTGGCCCAATCCAACAAAATCTGTCTTCAACCTCAATCTTAGAAGGATTAAAAATGAATGTAGAAACAGAAGTCCTAAAAAATATTAATCTCTATCAAGATAAAATCATCCGAATGGCGATTGAATTTGGTCCGAGATTACTATTGGCCATTCTTGTTTTGTTTATTGGTATTTCAATGATCAAAAGTTTAATCCGTCTCCTTGGAACTGTTTTTGCGAGAAGAAAACTCGATCCAACCCTTGCCCCGTTTATTTTGAATATGGTCAATTGGATTTTAAGAGTTCTCCTTATAGTTTCCGTTGCTTCCACCATTGGAGTTGAAACCACATCATTTGTTGCTCTCATTGGTGCCGGTGGTCTTGCCATCGGTTTAGCTTTGCAAGGCAGTTTAGCCAACTTTGCAGGCGGAGTTTTGATTTTGGTTTTTCGTCCCTTCGTAAAAGGGGATTATATCCAAGCTCAAGGTCATGAAGGTCACGTTCAATCGATCGATATTTTTGCGACTCACATTAATACCTTAGATAATAAACGTATCATCCTTCCCAATGGCCCCCTCGCGGGCAGTACGATCAATAATTTCACAGCACAACCCACTCGACGAGTGGATCTCAGCATTGGAATTTCTTATAATGCCGATCCAAGAACAGCGATAAAAATTCTAACCGATATGTGCCGTAATCATCCCGACGTTCTTAAAGACCCTGAACCTTGGGTCAAAGTTTGGCAGTACGGTGACAACTCAATCAATCTTGTCATCCGCGCATGGACCAATACCGAAAACTATTGGCCGGTCTTTTTTGACCTCAACGAGCAGATCAAATACACCCTCGACGAAAACCAAATCTCCATTCCTTTCCCACAAAGAGATATTCATATTATCAGCCAGAGCAAAGACCTCTCAAATAATAGTAGGCCCTTATAAAAACTAAAGAGCTTGATTCAAAAGGAAAGGTCTTTTGAGTCCCTCCTTCGTCAAGAATTAGTTAAGAGGGAGAGAATAAGTTCTGACAAAACTTGAATTTTGTTACCTTGGTTATCTCAAAACAATATGTCATTTTTACTAAAACCCTAAAGTTTTTAAGATTATTTAAAACTTGGTCTCTTTCATGTTACGCCTATACCACTTTTGGGAGGTCCACTATGAAACTTATTATCGGCTTAGTTTTTGGAATGTTTTTTTCTATCAACGCTTCTGCTTTTTACAACCAAGAGGAATTTCAACTTCCTTCTGATTGTCGCGCACAAATCGAAGAGCAAGTCATAGAACAAATCGGAAAAGGTGATGAGACTTTTAGCGTTGAGGCCATAAAAGTCATCTACGGCGGCGTTTATAAAGGCGCTTCTTTTCCCGTCGTTGCCCTCGTCAAAACTTCTGACGAAGTTGATCCCCGCGACGTCTTAGTCAAAACCTCAGCTCCCCAAAACGGCCTCTGCACAGTCGAAATCGTCGAACCCCTCGCCGACGGCAGCACCATCAACTTTTTATAAATTCCCTAAATATTCTGTGATGATTTTCGCGCCGCAATCTTGAAACTTCTATATCTAGTATTCTAATAGGCTCCCCAATATATTGATAATATTCCGGGGGGTTACTATTCTCAATAAACTTGCAACTTTATTACTTATTGCAATCTTAATATCCACTGTTGCAGTTTACTTTGAGAATCAAAGTTGGATTTTCTCGCTTTTTGTTCATTTTCAGCATTGGTTTTTATTAATATGCCTTTTTTTGTTGGCCTTGGTGCCATGGATAAGCAAAAAGAAATATCTCTATTTAATTCTTTGTGTTTTTGCCTCTGCTTTTTTTGCAAATAATATTTTTTCACATTGGAGGCCCCTGTACACAGAAACAACTAAAAAAAAAGAACCTTCAATTCAGGTTTTTTATGCCAATGTGAATTCTCAAAATCAAACTAAAGAAAAGCTCATCTCCCATTTAGAAAAGAGTAAACCAAATTTTGTACTCCTTGTTGAAATCAACCAGGCATGGGCGAAAAAATTAAAACAACTTGAAACCATTTACCCCTACTCCAAAATGATTCTTCAAGAAAGTAACTTTGGCCTGGGAATATTAAGTCAGCATCCCTTAGAAGTAAGTAAAGTGTTCAGTGACCGAGAAAATAGTATTCCCGCTCTGATACTTAAAGTTCAAGCACCCATAGGGGAAATCAGTTTAGCCCTACTCCATGCCTTCCCGCCCATCGGAAGTTATGGAACTCTTGTAAGAGACCAGTATTTAAAAACTTTATCATTTCATTTTGAAGATATCCAATCACCTCTCTTAGTCTGCGGCGACTTTAATACCACTCCTTGGTCATCTGTCTTTAACGATTTTCTAAAAAACTCAAAACTTGAGACTGCTTTTCGAACACTAAACACCTGGCCAACAAGCTATCTTTTTCCAAGTATCCCGATTGATCATTGCCTGACTAAAAACATGAATATAGCAAATTACAGAAGAGGCCCAAAAATCGAATCTGATCATTGGCCTCTCTTACTTGAGATTTCATTAAAAAATCCAGACAGACTTAGATCCACGACCCAAATCAGCAATTGAAAACATTCGATACGTAAAGAGAATTTGTGAGAACCAAGGCATAGTTGAAGTAGCTAAAGTCCCTGAGGGGAAATTGGAAGTGTAGGATTGGTCCTCCTACGCTCTTCGAGCTTCGGCGGACAACCTACGTGTATTCCAAACAACAATCTTCTTGATTTCAAAGGTTGGCTCGCCAACCGAAGCTCCGCAGGAGCGTAGGTTGGTAGGGGCTGAAGGACTCGAACCTTCGATCCTCCGGTTATGAGCCGGATGCTTTAACCAACTAAGCTAAGCCCCCAAAGATGGATGATTAGTCGATGAAGGTTTTCAATTTGCCAGAACGAGAAGGGTGGCGCAACTTGCGGAGTGCCTTGGCCTCGATTTGACGAATCCGTTCACGGGTCACGTTAAAGTCCTGACCCACCTCTTCAAGAGTGTGATCGCTTTCTTCACCGATACCAAAACGCATTCTCAAAACTTTTTCTTCTCGAGGAGTTAAAGTTGAAAGAACTTTTCGAGTTTGTTCTGCTAAATTTAAATTCACAATGGCTTCTGCCGGATTGATGACTTTTTTGTCCTCAATAAAATCCCCTAAATGCGAATCTTCTTCTTCACCCACGGGAGTTTCAAGAGAGATCGGCTCTTTAGCGATCTTAAGCACCTTACGCACTTTATCCACGGGCATATCCATCTTCACTGCGATCTCTTCAGGCTGTGGCTCACGCCCCAACTCTTGCACCAGATAACGGGAAGTTCTGACCAATTTATTGATGGTCTCAATCATGTGAACTGGGATGCGAATCGTACGAGCTTGATCGGCAATGGCGCGAGTGATGGCCTGTCTGATCCACCAAGTGGCGTAAGTTGAAAACTTATAACCACGACGGTATTCAAACTTATCAACCGCTTTCATCAAACCGATATTTCCTTCTTGAATCAAATCCAAGAACTGCAAACCACGGTTGGTGTATTTTTTGGCGATCGAAACAACCAGACGAAGATTGGCTTCAACCAACTCTGATTTTGCAAGATCGGCTTCTCTTTCACCTTTCCAAATTTCAGTGTGGGTGTCACGAATCCACTCATAGTGCATCTGTGAGTCTTTATTCAAACGATCAAGACGCTTTTGAGCATCGATGGTCTGAAGGTAAAGGGCTCGATATTTATTAAAAGAGAGACCCGTATCATGGGTCATCTGAGCCAATTCTTTTTCATTCTCTTCGACTTTCTTATAGCGAGCCATAAGCTCTTCGATGTCTTTAGAGAAAGTTTTTGTCACGCCAGTTTTAATGCGGCGACGAAGGACCGTCATACGGTTCACAAGATTTTTAAATTTGATCACAATACGATTGATGGTTTTACGATTGAAATTGATCTTTTCAAAAATCGTCATCAGTTTTTCAAGGTCTTTATCGACCATGGATAAAACTTTTTGACGCTCTTCTTTGTTAAGGTCGGTTCGCATAAGCTCTTTAAAAGCTTTGCCCACTTTCTTTTCGTAATCTTTAACATCACCAATCAGTTCATGGATTTTATCGATGTACTCTTGCTCTTCATACTGAGTCTCTTCATCTTCAAGACCACGAAAGATGGCTTTGACTTTGAGTTTTCCAGCATCAACGCGATCACCGAGTTGGATAATTTCGCGAGTTCCGATCGGTGAAGTGAGAATGGAGCGAACAATTTGTCTTTCTCCCGCTTCGATTCTTTGGGCGATATGAACTTCCCCTTCTCGGGTGAGAAGAGAAACGCTCCCCATTTTTCTGAGATAAAGTCGAACAGGATCATTGGATTTTACATCGGCTTCTGCGGCCTCATCGTCCACTTCTTCATCGGTGTTTTCATCAAGAAAACTTTCTGCGTCGCCACCGTCTTCGGTTTGGTGCTCAGAAATAACAATTCCGTGAGCTTCTATGGACTGCAATACGATATCAAGGGCTTCTGGTGAGACCAGCTGTTTGGGGAGAGCCTCATCGATTTCCTCGACGCTTAAATCTCCCCCATTTTTTTTTGCGATCTGAATCAGCCTTTCAGCCTCTTCAACCGCCATTTTCTGTTGTTGAGCTACACTTAGAGTCTCTAAGCTATTCCCTTTTGCCATTCATTTCTCCTAAGGGGGTATTTTTTAATTCTTTTAATGCTTTACGTTCGTTTTGTATATTCACAAACCGTTCCAGTTTAAGGTCATCCGGTTGATTTTTCATTTGCGCCACTAAAACCGAGGCCTGGCGCTGGAGAAACCGATCCTTAACGCGAATAAAGCACTCCTTTAACAAACTTGCGTCCTCATCAAAGCCCTCATCCTCTGACGATAGATTGATCAAGTTGACAATTTTTTCAGGGTTTTCCACTCTCGAAATAACCAAGTGGGCCAGCTTATCAAAAGCCTTTGGGTCTTGTCCATACTTGGCCACCACCTCAGTGAATAATTGCTGAAGGGGTTTGTGGCTGAGGCTTTCAAGCCCCTGGTTTCTAATGAAAAACTCCATATATTTCAGTGACTTAAGAGATAGCCCCAAAAGGACCAATTCGTCTTGCCCCACTTTCTCAAGAGAGATTTTTTCTGACAAGCTGGGCTCTTCAGCTTCTGGAGCGGCAAATGGGCTCTGAGTGGGTCGTTTTTGTGTATTCATCCATGCATAGATCTTCTTGGGATCTTCAATCAGACAACGGCCTAATTCTTCGACATACATTTGTTTAAGGCGAATATCTTTAAGGGCTAAAATAAAGGGACTGACCTTTTCAATCATGTCGATTTTATCTTTGGGAGTTCCACCATAAGACTTCATCCAGTCGCCCAAAAGATGGAGAAATAAGTCTCTTCCTTTGGAGATTTTTTCCACAAACTCTTCTCGCCCCACTTCTTTAACGTAATCGTCAGGATCAACACCTTCTGGCAAAAGATAGACTTGGGGTAAAAGATCATGACTAAAAAAATGGATAAGACTTCTCTCGGCCGCCACTCTTCCGGCCTGATCTCCATCAAAGAGTAACACTATGTTTTTTGTGAGTTTCTTGAGAGCGATAACATGTTTTTCTGTGAGAGCCGTTCCAAGGGTAGCCACGGCATTTTTTACTCCTGCTCCATAAAGGGCTAAGAGATCCATGTAGCCTTCAACCACAATCACTTGATCAGCACTTCTGATGTGTGGTGAGGTTTTATGAATACCGTAAAAGCTTTGTCCTTTTTTAAAGACCTCTGACTCAACACTGTTAATATATTTCGGTTGGCCCTGGTCAATGATTCGTCCACCAAATCCAATGACATTATTATCAATGGCAAAAATTGGGAACATCAGTCGATCTCTAAAAAGATCAAAGTGCCCGCCTTTTTTGTTAGGACGAATCAAGCCCAATTGATTGGATAAACTGGTCGGAACTTTCTTCTCCGCTAAATTTTGCGTGAGCTCATCCCAACCTTCAGGAGCATAACCCAAACGAAAATCATCGATAATTTCATCGGTTAATTTTCGTTTTTTAAGGTAGGCCATGAGCTTGTGATCGGCTGCAAGATTTTTGAGTTTCTGATGATAAAAAACCGCGGCAAATTTGTTGGCGCGAAACATTTGAGTTTTTTGCGAAGGAGAGAGAGTGGATTTTTGATCTTTATTTTCGCTTAATTTTGGCATCTCTATATGAGCACGCCCCGCCAAGTATTCGAGAGATTCCACAAAAGAGTAGCCATTGTAAGTTTCTAAAAATGTAAAAATATTTCCAGACTTCTTACATCCAAAGCAGTGATAAAGTTGTTTACTTTCAGAAACCGAGAAACTGGGGCTTTTTTCATTATGATCCGGAAAGGGGCAAAGCCCCATATGCTGGTGGCCACGACCTTTGAGCTCTGTGTACTGAGATATAATATCAACGATGTTATTGGCATCCCTGACTCTTTCAATAAAATCTTGGCCGTACCTCAAAGAGAGTACTCCTATTGGAGAAGGGACTTAACGATTTGACTGACAAGCTTATTATCAGCATTGCCTTGGGTTTTCGCAGTTACTGCTTGCATCACTTTACCCATATCTTTAGGAGAAGAGGCTCCCACTTCTGTAATCGCTGATTGCACGATTTTTTTAAGATCATCTTCACTGAGTTGAGCTGGCAAATATCTTTCAATCACTGCAAGCTCAGTTTTTTCTTTAAGAACAAGATCATCGCGACCAGCGGCCGAAAATTGTTCGATCGAATCCTGTCTTTGTTTAACTAGCTTTTTTAAGACACTCATTGAGTCTTGGTCGGTTAATGAATGGGGCCGAACTTCGATCTCTTTATTTTTAATGGCAGAAACAACAAATCGAAGTGTCGAGACAGTATCACTGTCTCGAGACTTCATGGCTGTTTTCACATCCTCTAAAATTTTTTCTTTGAGTGACATGCTTATTCAAAACCTTTTCTAGCTTTCTTTACAGAACGTTTCCGTGCTGAAAGGGACTTCTTCTTAAGACGAACGCTGGGTTTTTCGTAGTGCTCTCTCTTTTTAATTTCAGAAAGAACGCCTGACTTTTCACAAGATTTTTTAAAACGACGGAACGCCATCTCAAAACCTTCACCTTCACGTAACTTAACAAATGACAATTGAATCACCTTCCCTTCACGATAAGAGTGTTGGTATAGCAGAGTTAAATCGCTAAAACAACCGAGTTGCAGCCCGAGGGCCCCAATGAAAGATGACCAACACTATCTTGAGATTTGCCTGAACCTGGCTCGCAAAGCCAAGGACCGGGACGAGGTCCCGGTTGGGGCATTGATCGTTGATTCCCACTCCGGCCAAATTCTCTCAAGGGCTTATAATCTCAAGGAGAAGCTGCAATCTCCTCTCGGCCATGCTGAGGTTCTAGCTATCCACCGCGCTTGCCAGAAATTGAAGAATTGGAGACTCACAGGATATACACTCTTCTCAAGCCTTGAACCCTGCGTCATGTGCTCGGGCGTGATTGTTCAGGCCCGCTTGGATCGGGTGGTTTATTCTGCGATTGACCCTAAGGGGGGCGGACAAAGTCTTTTTGAATTATTGAAAAACTCAAAACTCAATCACCGCTTAGAATTGAGCTCTGGCAACCTTGAAAAACCAAGCCAAGATCTTTTACAGGGCTACTTTAAAGCAAAGAGAAAACTTTAGGGAAGGACCCATTTTCTTCTTTATCAAACGGCTTCTCCTTTTTTCTCAAACTCAAATTTTTCCCTAAGAGGCTAACTGGTTTTAAGTCTTATATCCAGCGCCCCTTAGAATTGTTTTCGGTAGGGACCCTTTATAGATAGTCTTCTAAGTCCTGCTTTTTCTAAAAATTCTTCGGTCCTCGTCGAATTGGTTTATAATTTAAGGGAGATGATTCCAGTATTTTTGAGTTTTCTTTATTGTTTAATTTCATCACCTCTATGGGCCGTCGATGCCACGCGCACATCTGGAATTCCAGTAAGTCCTACTTTACCTGGTCAGCAGGCTTTTCAATTTTTAGACATTGCCGAGCACGTTTCTCTCGACAGTTTTGAAGGAAGTATTCAAGGCTATGAGTTGCAATGCGAACAGGGTCAAAATGGTAAAATTGGTTTTTGTGGGGGAGATTGCAATAGCACTGATGTTTCCAATCAAAGAGGAGCTACTCTTTCAAAAGACTGCGCCACATTTATAGACTTTGCCATGCCTCAATGTCTTTTGGATATTGGGTGTGAAAGGGAAGCCGCTTTTTGTGGCGTGGGTGGACACGCCAAAAGATCGATTCGCAGTCCCTCAAGCCCAGGTTCAGGAACACCAAGCCGTCATTCAACCGGTGATGCCCTCGATCTTTTTGGCTTAAAGTGTAAAGATATTAATGGAGCCGATATGAGTTTTGACTTCTCCGCAGAAGGACGTCGAAGCAATAGTATTAATCAGCAAAAATACGATCAATTTGTGGCTTGTTGGAGAGCGCAAGTGATCAAATATCATCAACAAAATGGCAATAAGGGTGGCGGCGCAATTTCTTGTCAAGGCTCTGCACCACCCACCAATGAATTTCATAATGACCATGTTCACATTGCCTGCCCTGTTAAACGCAATAATGTGGCGGAGATTTAGGCCTATGATAAAACTTTTTTTTCAAATTCTTATTTTGGTTTTGTTTCCGCTCTCTCTTTGGGCCGACAATTCCGATCCCAACGGCTATTTTAAAGATCGAAAGTGGTCGCTCAATAATTCTAAAAAACAAAATATTGAAGTGGTCTCAAAATACGCTGGAGAACCGATCCAAAAACCAAACCGCCTCATGGCCTACATACAGTGTCCTAATAAAACAAAGAAAATGATTGTCGAGGGACACCAATACTGCGGACTGGATTCGGTGAGTGTTTTAGGCAATCAATTACAGATTTTATTTACGGATTACGATTCAAGAGATCCACGGGGTTATTGTATGATAAAAAAACAGGTTCAATTTCCGATTCCCCATTGTGATTAATTTATTTAAAAATAGAGCTGGAAGACAAAAAATTTCGTTCTTCTAAATTAAGTCCGTTTGGCATTCTTCTCTCAAGATAAATAAAAACTTCACTAATCACGAGCTGAAAATATTCAGACTTTACCTTGAGTAAATCCTCACGAGTCATAGGACTTTTGATTTTGTATCGGTATTGACGGGAATACTCTCGCAAAATGGGACTATCAAAAAATAATTTTAACTCATGCCAAAAGAGAAGCTGTCGACGGCTCAAAGGAACGTCGAGATATCCCCCCTGCATAAGACCTTTAAAACTCACATAGAGCATTTGCTCGGTGATGCGACGAAGATCCTTTTCTTGTAGGTAACGAACACCAGGCTCTTGGTGCAAGTTGGCTACTTCTATTCTCACCGGTACATCGTATTTTTTATGCATTCGATTCAGGGCGCGAGCCACAGCTGAATAATTCATTGTTGAGTTCAACTGAACATTGTAACTCACAATATCTGCGACTAATGCCGCTTGGATCAAAGTAGAATTTAAAGGAAATTGGGCGTTTCTATGGATGTAAATTTGGGTGAGATTTTTTTCTGAAGTGGGGCTTAATGCAAACGCTCTCCCACAGGTTAAGGCCTGGGCCGAGGGTGCAAAAAAACAGAACATAAAGAAAAAGAAGAGCAGTTGTTTCATTTAAGGGAGGTTGGTTTATAGACTGTGCGTTATTTGAAAGCAACCCCCATAGTAGAGATTTTAGGGCTTCTCAATTTTCTGGTTTTAACCTGTTAAAAGCCATTTTTGGTCCCATGGTGAAACCGTAAATTGTCATTTTTACAATGATTTTAAGGCCTTCACCCTGCATGCTCGACTTAAGACTTGGCACAAAGGTTGCTCTATAGACCGGTGTTGAACGTTTGTTGATGTTGTACGTTTGCTGATCCCTGAAGCCTTAGAAACCGATTTTAAATTTATCTCCCCCCCCAAAAATTTAAAACCATATGGACTAAGGCCTCAGCGGATTTTTTTTCCGCGTTCTTGAAACTTCCCAACTTAATTCGTTATACCAATTCAGCCTGCTCTTCAGGGCGTTCTTTGTCTATTTTTTCAGCTGATGGATCACTCAAGGGAAAGAACTGAATATTCATTTGGTAGACTCTCTCTCCCGATGTCGTTTCTCTCTTCATAGAAATTTCTTTTTGAATGTGTTTGCGAAGTTTTCTGAGTTCAAACCTGACCCATTCAAATTCTTTTTCAGTCATGGCCAGAGTAAATCCGCTGACTTCACGCTCTTGCGGGTTGAATTGGTGAAGTGATTCTAAGCCTAAGTAAATGAGTTCCGATTGAATTTTACGAATCAACTCGGTGGGAATATCGTCTAATCCACTCATGGTCAGAGATGTTTTACGGGCTTTGTTGGTAATAGGATCAATTTCTATGTCGCCGGCATCAATCAGTTTTTGAAGAGCTTGTGAGACTTGCGCTTCGTTCACTTGGCCGCGAAGGACTTTTCGAATTTTTTCAGGAGTAAAAGACACTCCCTCTTGATCGACCATCGCGTAAATCACCCAAACCAACCAACTGGAAACTTGCTCCCATGTTTCGGTATTGATTTTACCGGCTTCCATCGACTTTTTAGCCCTCCACTCGGAGAGAACTTTGAGATGGCGGTTTCTCTGCATGGGATCTTTTTCTTGGCAGTAAGTGACTAATAATAAAAACTCAGCCGTCTGTGCTCGATTGTGTCTAAGGGCTCTTGAAAACTGGCCACACATATCGGCTGATAAATTTCTTTTTCCTTCAATAATTAATCTTAAATAATTGGGCGACTTAATGTTGGCGGCTGCCGAGAAATCAGAATAGGAATAGGGGCGCAGTCGTCCTTGGGTTTGTTGAACTTGGTATTGATAAAAATCGGCTAAATACTTGCGATAATCGACATACTCTGCCAAAACCGGTTGTTCCATAATTCCCCCAATGAATGAGCCCTTTAAAAATCACCATTCATTTCTTAATTCTTAATTCTTAATTCTTAATTCTTAATTCTTAATTCTTAATTCTGATAGGCTGACAAAGCTGGAGCAAAAGATCAACAGTGTTTTTTTGTTACAGAGCATAAATAGCTGATTATTTTGGCTAATTTAAGAACAAGTTATTCTTTTTTAAGATTTTAAAAATTCACCACAGTTGACATTTTCACGCAGCCATTTTTTTGATTTCTCGCGGTGGTCGATCGTTTTATCAACCAAACTCCAAAAGTCGGCCGAATGGTTTTTATGACGAATGTGGGCCAACTCATGAACCACGACGTAATCGATGACATCAAGAGGGGCCACGATCAATTTATAATTGAGGCTGATCTTGTTTCTTGAAGAACAACTTCCCCACAGGGATCTTTGTTGGCCAAAACGAAGTGATGAAGCAAAAAGTTGCATACGGTTTTGGTAAAGCTTCACCCTTTCTGTCATCAATTTTTGGGCCGTCCTTTTATAGGTTTTTTGCAATTGAGCAAAATAGATCGCCCGGGCTTGATCGTTCAGTACAGTTTCACTGAGAGGTATTTTAAACAAAATTTCATTTTCGACCATGGATATGGCTAGTTTTTCACCGTATCTGAGGGAGAGTTTATAGTTTTGGCCTAAATAAGGGAAAACCTCACCTTCTCTAAAATGTTTGGGAGGGTTTTTTTCTCGCAAAGTTTGCATTTGTAAGACCGAGCGTTCAATCCAGCTTTTTTGCTGTTCAAGAAACTGGAGAATCCACTTCATTGGCGTGCGTTGATTGGTGTGAAGTTTAATTTCCCCGGAGGTGTGAACCTTCAAATGCAAACTTCTCGAATGGGGTTTGCGAATAATTTTTACTCGATGACCCTCAAAATGAATTTCACTCTCAATCAAAGGGGACCCCGTGTGTTATTCATCAAAACGGCCTCAAAGCCTTGTCTCTAATGTAAAGTTTGTGCATTCCGTAATCCACTCTTTACCTTGCCCTCTTCGACTCCCTACGTTAGATTGATGCCGGTCGAGTCCCGTACAATAGCGATCTCGCGAAACCCGCCAGGTCCGGAAGGAAGCAACGGTAACTTGTATCCTATGTGCTACGGGGTTGCTCGACCGCTTTTTTGATCGTTTTTATTGAGCGATCGGTATCCATTCATTGGGGAACTATGGCCTACCAGGTAATTGCACGAAAATTCAGACCCCAATCTTTTGTGGATTTTGTTGGTCAAGAGCATGTTACCCAAACTCTTCTTAATGCCCTTGCACAGGATCGTTTTCCCCACGCACTTCTTTTGACCGGTCCGCGCGGAACTGGAAAAACTTCAACCGCTCGTATTATTGCCAAAACTCTTCTTTGTTTGGATCGACAAAATCAAAATCCCTGTGGGGTCTGTCGTTCCTGTCTGGATATTAAAGAAGATAAACATCTTGATGTGATTGAAATTGATGGAGCGAGTAACAATGGCGTCGATCATATTCGAGAACTTCGGGACACCATTGGTTATATGCCAAGCTCTGGCGCTTATAAGATTTATATTATCGACGAAGTTCATATGCTCTCCACCAGCGCCTTCAATGCTCTGTTAAAAACTCTTGAGGAGCCGCCTGATCATGTGATTTTTATTTTTGCCACCACCGAGGTGCAAAAAATTCCGGCGACTATTCTCTCGCGCTGTCAGCGCTTTGATTTTAGAAATCACTCCATCACTGACATCAAAAATCATCTTCAAAATATCTGTCAAAAAGAAAATATTTCTTTTGAAGATGAGGCTTTGTGGGTGATTTCCAAGCAAGCCAAAGGCTCGATGCGAGACTCATTGACCTTGCTGGATCAACTGATTTCTTTTTCGCAAAACTCTTTGACTCTTCAGTCGGTGATGAGCGTTCTTGGGCTCACAGATCGCGCCCTTCTCCTTGAAATTTTAAAAGCCATTGCCTCTGCCAGTGAGCAGAATATGTTTCTCGCCATTGATCAGCTCAAAACAGCGGGGCTTGATCCCCTTCTTTTTACTGAAGAGTTTCTTGAAACTCTTCGCAATAGTCTTTTAGTAAAAATGGGCTGTCACAATCAAAAGAGTCTTGAAATTTCTGACAGCGAAGTCGAAGAGCTTGAAAAAATCACCACTGATTTGAAAGTGGAAGAGATTCATCTTTTGTTTGATGTGACATTTTCTGGAGCGCAAAGGTTAGCCAGCAGTTTTGATCCCATGCTTGGACTTGAAATGCTCCTGTTTAAACTTCTTTATCTCCCAAGGCTCAGCTCCTCTCTTTCTATCGGGTCCACCACGGCATCAACCTCTCGCACGGCGGTCAAAACACCGGCTTCTCAAGTTCAAAAGACCACTTCCTCTGCTGCCACAATGGGAAAACAAACCACACATAATCCACCCGTTCAGCAAAATGTTCGGGCCCAGGAGAGTGTTGCAACATCTTCTAGAAATGCACAGACTCAGGAGAGTGCTAAAACTTCTTCTGGAACTGAACGGGTACAGGAGAATGTTTCAACTTCCTCTGGGACTCAGGAGTCTGTTGCATCTTCTTCTGGACAAGAAGATTCATCGGCTCAGTCGACAGTTAATTCCACACCTCAAATTCAAGAGAAAAAAGCAGCTCCATCAAACCTGATCGTGCCTCTTCCAGAAATTGCTCCCATTGGGCGCAGCTGGCCCGAGTTTGTTCACGCGGTTAAACAAGTGAATGGGTTTTTAGGAGCTCTTCTTGAACACACTTCCATTGTTGAAGAGCATAAAGAGAGTTTGCAGCTTGGCCTTCCTGAAAAAATGTCTTTCCTGATGGATAAACTTAAGGATCCTAAAAATATTGAAAGAACTGAAAATTTTCTTATCAATTTTTGGCAAGATCAAAGAAAAGTTGATTTTATACTCTTGAAGAAAAACCAAAGCCCCAAAACACTTTCTCCGAAAGAAATTGAAGAGCAGGCTCGTTTGAAAAAACAAAAAAAAGAATCAGAGAGTATTGAATCCCACCCCTTAGTGCGGGCGGCAGAAGACATTTTTAAAGACAATATCACTCAGGTCGTTGTGACCGAAAAGAAGAGTTCACCAACCATAGGGAGTCAGTTATGAAGGGACAAGGACGCGGCAACAGTATGCAAAATCTCATCCGCCAAGCCAATCAAATGCAAACTAAAATGAAAAAGCTGCAAGAAGAATTGGGCTTAAAAGAATACAGTAGCACTTCCGGTGGTGGAGCCATTCAAGTGACTATTCGAGGTGAAAATCATATTTCGAGTTTAAAAATAAGTCCTGAAATTTTTAAAGAGGCTGATCCAGAAATGTTACAAGATATGCTGACCACTGCCCTTAACGATGCCCTTGAAACTGCCAAAAAAGATCAAGATGCTGAAATGGCTAAGCTCACTGGGCAAATGAATATTCCTGGGCTGTTTTAATGTTTCGAATACCCACTCTTGATAAACTCATTCATGAAATTAGTCGACTTCCGGGAGTGGGACCAAAATCGGCACAACGACTGACTCACTATTTACTGAAAAATCCGCAGTTTTCTAAACAGCTTCGCGACTCTTTACAGATGGTCGAAGAAAGTATTCGCCTGTGTGAGAGTTGTTTTAATTACACCGATCACGTCAGTGGATCCTGCAGCCTTTGTTTAAATACTTATCGTAACTCAGAGGTTCTCTGTGTGGTCGAACAACCCGAGGATATTTTGCAGATCGAATCCTCTGGAGCTTATTCGGGTCTTTACCATGTCCTTCATGGAGCCATTTCTCCTCTCGAAGGAATTACTCCTGATAAACTCAAAATTCGGGAGCTTCTTCAACGTGTTCGTCAGCTTGAAAATCTCAAAGAGGTCATTCTGGCTGTGGATTCTGATCTTGAGGGAGACACGACCGTTCTCTATCTTCATCAAGAGCTCGCTCCGTTTAATCTTAAAGTCACTCGCCTGGCTCAAGGTATTCCCATGGGTAGTGATATCGATTATATTGATGATCGAACACTTCATCGCGCATTATCATACAGGACTGAGGTTTAATGGCACTGATTAATCAAGAGGCAAAAGAGCTTCATTGCAAGATCGTTTATTACGGACCCTCTTTGGGAGGAAAAACCACCAATCTGAAATGGGTCTATCAAACCACCCAAGCCGGAAATCCATCCACCAGCGAAATGATGGAATTTGATGTTGGCACTCCTGAGAGAACCCGATTTTTTGATTTCCTACCTCTTGATGTGGGTGAGATTCGAGGTCTTCGAGTGCGTTTTCATCTTTACTCTGTCCCTGGGCAAGTGATCTACGATGCCAGTCGCCGCCTGATACTCAAAAATTTGGACGGTCTTATTTTTGTGGCTGATTCACAGATGGATCGAATGGACGAAAATATTCTTTCCATGAAAAATATGGAAAAAAATCTTGAACTCTCAGGCTATGATATCAGAAAGATTCCCTTTGCTGTTCAGTACAACAAAAGAGACCTTGATCATATTGCCTCGGTTGCAGAATTGCGTTCAGCCCTTAACAAATACAACTCTCCCGACTTTGAAGCTTGTGCTGAGAAAGGACTTGGGGTGATGGAAACTCTCAAAACTCTATCAAAGACAATTATCACGGCCTTAAAGAGTGGAAATGTCTAATCATGAACAACTCCGAGCTCAAGATCAGAATCAAAGAGTTACAAAAAAAACATCAAGTTTTGATCTTAGCTCATTTTTATCAAGATAAAGAAATTCAAGAGTTGGCTGATTACTGCGGCGACAGTTATTTTTTAGCCCAAATGGGACAAGAAAGTACCGCCCCAACAGTCCTCCTCGCCGGTGTTGTCTTTATGGCCGAGAGTGTGAAAATCCTCAGCCCCGAAAAGCGAGTTCTTGTGCCCGATAAAAATGCGGGCTGCTCACTTGTCGAGGGAACACCCTTTAAGGATTACGTCAATTGGCGCAAAAAGCATCCCGACCATATAGCGATCACTTATATCAATAGTTCTGCAGAAGTTAAAACTTGTTCCGATGTCATCTGCACTTCGAGCAACGCTGAAAAAATAATTGCCAGTATTCCACAAGATCGTCCCATCCTGTTCGGACCGGATCAAAATTTAGGGCGGTATCTTGAGAGAAAAACCAAAAGAAAAATGCTCCAATGGCCGGGACATTGTGAAGTTCATGTCCTGTTTTCGGCTAAAAAACTTTTTCAAATGAAAGAAGAAAACCCACAGGCCTTAGTACTTGCTCATCCTGAGTGCGAAGAATCGGTGTTAAACTTCGCTGATTTTATTGGTTCAACTTCTGCCATAATCAACGAAGTGAAAACCAATCTTTCCACCGACCAGTTTATCATTGCCACTGAAACGGGGATTTTTCATCAACTTCAAAAAGTCAGGCCTGAAGCAATATTGATTCAAGCCCCTTTTGAAGGACAGTGTCAATGCAATGACTGCCCTTATATGAAACTCAGCAGTTTAGAAAAAATCTATAATACTCTTCTCCACCTTGAAAACGAGATTACTGTGCCCGAACATTTAGTTGAAAAAGCTCGTTTACCGCTGCAAAGAATGATGGATATCTCAAAAGGCAAAAGCGTAGAGTGGCCAAAGAGTTTTGAATATATTAACTGAATACTGAATACTGAATACTGTTTTTTAGCATTTGACCCTGAAAGTAAAGTTCTCAAGAGATGACTCAAATCGTTGACCTCAAGCCAGTCAGAAATTTTCTTCTCTTTCCGATTGAGATCATTCACGATCCTAGCCTTAACACCCAAATACCGGAATACCGACTCATCCTTAGAAAAAAAATTATAGGTTACTTAAACTCACAAGGAATTCAAAACGATCTCACTTCGTTACTTGATTTAAATCGAATACCAAACGTTCCCGACTTGAGCTTAAGTCTTTCTCACTCTATGGGCGGCAGTGTCTTTTTATGGGGCCAAGGAACCCATCTGTTGGGAGTCGATTTAGAAGGTAAACATCGAGTCACACAAAAAGTCATTGAGCGAGTCTCGACACCCCTTGAAATCCAAAACTGCCCCAACCCCTTTCTTCTTTTTGGAGCTAAAGAGGCTGGATGGAAGGCGCTTAATTCTGCGCTTGGAATCAAAGTCATCTCTGAACTGACTTGCACTCAATGGCAAAAAGTTGACTCAAATTGGTACAGTTTCAAATTGAGTAGAGCTGCACAAATCATTGACGGTATCGGTTTCTCCACTCAATTAGGAGGTGAATATCTTTCTTTTTATCTGAGCACCTCAACTTTTAGCCAGATCAACCGAAAGAACTCTTAACAACGGTGATTAAACAGAAATATTTCTTAATGTGTTTCATCTCTGTGTTCAGCCGTGAGGAGTTTATATGAAATCAGAAAAACGATACTTCGACAGAAAAGCACTGGATCCTTTAGCCATCCAAGGATTGATGTCCATTAGTGATTTAACTCCCATTTCTGATGGTGGTTTTTTGGTGGAAGCTTCCCCCAGTGGTTTCCGTTTAGTGATAACCCGAAAAGATCTTTGTGATCCAATTCATAGACAAAATCTCGACATCGAAGATATTGTTGGCTTACAAGTTTCATTGTTTATCCCCGCCATGGATCTGGATATCAGTGGAATTATTGCCCGAACTAAATACTGTGGAGAACAAAAATTTGAAATTGGAATTGATTACACCTCGGATGCTCCTGAGTACTGGAGAGAGTGTCTCTGTGATCTTTTACCAAGTCCCGGGGAACTCAGCTAAGCTCTGTTCTCAACTTTGTTTTTTTAGGGTTAATGGTTTCCTAAAAACTCTTTAACAAAACTATTGAGTGGCGCATTTTGAATTTGTTCCGGTGAACCTGACTGAATCATTTCACCACGGTTCAAAATAAAAACGCGATCACTCATTTCAAAAGCTTCTAATTGGTCATGGGTTACAAAAATCACCGTGATTTTAAAAAGTTTTTGTAAGGCTCTAATGTCTTTTCTCATCTTTTCTCGCAACTGGGCATCAAGATTAGAAAGAGGCTCATCCAAAAGCAAAACTTGGGGTTGAGCCACTAAACCTCGGGCGAGGGCCACTCGTTGTTGTTGTCCCCCACTCAACTCATTAGGCATTCGAGATTCAAAACCATTCAGCTCCACAAGTTTTAAAATTTCAGACACCCTTTGTTCAATTTCACTTTTTGTTTTTTTTGCCATTTTTAAAGGAAAAGCCACATTATCAAAAACACTCATATGAGGCCAAACCGCGTA
>JBGSSY010000310.1:0-18362 GCA_041736775.1 Bdellovibrionales bacterium
TGAATTTTTGATTCAGGAAAATTCATTTTAACAAGCTTAATTCTGTCAAAAATTTCAAACTTTTCAGCCTGATAAAGAAAGGCAAATATTTGTAGGTCAGAGCCCAAGCCAAGAAAATGTTCAGCCATTTTGCGAAACCGATCAAAAAGAGTGTTGTTGTAAATTGTGTCCAATAGCCGTGTGAGCTTTTTAACCGACACTAATTTTTCTTTTTCCAAGTAAAGACTTTTGATCTGAGAAAAAACCAAACCACCCTCTTCTTTTTCATAATCCGACAAAAGGCTAATCATTTGTTTTTGCACTTGGGTTAACTCGGATTCTGAAATCTCCATACTCTTCAAAATAATTTTCAAATTTTTAGAAAGGGGGTTATAGGTTAAATGGTCAATGAGGCTGATCAGCGCCAGAAGTTCTTGATGAGGATTCTCCGGAACCAATAATTTTCTAAGGTAGTCTATGACTGGAAAATCACCTAAATCTTTTAAAATCTGAAAGGAATCGATTAAAATCTCGTCTCGATTGTTTTCTTTTTTATTGAGCTTCTCAATAAAAAACCTCACCTTTGAAATCAGTGGACGATCGGGATAAATCTCTTCGAGACCTAAAAGAATTTGCTGTGACTCTTCAAAAAGATTTTTCGACATTTTCTTCAAACCTTTGTTTCAGCCATTGGTAGTCGTTAATTTTATAGAGAACGTTTGCATTTTTTTCTCCAAACTCTTTTCCCTGTCTCGCACCTTGCAAAACCCAATTGGAGTTTTCATAATTTTTAACCACCTTACACCATGTATTCAGCCGTTCACTGGTTTCATTCTCTTTTTGTCGATCAATTACGCGAGAGGCTAGTTTCACACATTCGCGAAAGGCGCCACGCCAAGCCTCTTCTGGAGTCAGAAAAAAGAGGGTTTCAGACGCCACCTCATGAACAATCTGATATTTTTCTGATACGTTCGTGGCCAGATCAACATATTGATCAGGATATCGACTTTTCATAAGATCTTTATTATAAAGTTTGATGGCCCCAAAGCCATAGATCAAATCATTCACCGGGTTATGGCATCTCCAAACGTAAATAGTCTCTTTGTTAAGCTTGAGGTTCGATGGTGTTGAGAACTGGAAGTTTGCTTTGACCCGATTATCTCCGTCGACTACAAAAAAAAATTCCGTCTCACTGATTTCAGCTGCCATTTGATGAGCCTGGGCGATGCCTTGAACACCATGAACTCTTTTGGCTCTTGGAAATCTCGATTTCAGATGAATCCAGTTTTTGTCGCCATTGGACTCTCGAAAGGAGATAAAGATAATGTCGAATTTCATCTCGCTCCTATCCGCCCAAAAACCTGAAAGAGTTTCATAAATGCCACTCTCTCTCGCGGCAAAGATTAAGTTCTCTCCCGTTCTTCGGCAACATTGCAGTGCGTTTTGGGGTGTGCAAGAGGACTTCTTTGGGAGATATTCATTTGATGAATCCTGAAAATGAAAGCAAAACACCCTTTGATACCAAGTCTATAAGTCCCACTTTTTGTATCCTTCCTTGGATCCACATGTCGACTCGCCCCAATGGCCATATGAGAGTTTGTTGCACAGCCAACGCCTCATCGGCTGGGGCCACCAATGACAAAGTTTGGGGCGGAGAAGTGGGTATTGTTAAAAATGATAATGGAAAGCCCGCTAACCTCAACCATACGGATCTTTTAAGCGGTTGGAACAATCTTTATATGCGCTCGGTTCGAAAGCAGATGCTCAATGGCGAAATTCCGCCTTCCTGTAGCAAGTGCTTTAAAGAAGAGTCGGCGGGACATCGCTCAAAACGAAATTGGGAAACTGAATATTGGAATGCCCGCGTGGATACAAAGTCATTACTGGATGCGACCCAAGAAGATGGTTCCGTGCCCCCCAAAATGTATTACGTGGATTTGCGTTTAGGAACAAAGTGTAATCTTAAGTGTATTATGTGCTCTCCTCACGACAGTTCACTTTGGGTTTCTGACTGGGCCAAGCTCTACCCAAAAATTCAAAACGAAGAGCTTCGAGAAACCATGGTTTGGGACAACCGCGGGCAGGTGGATGGAGCCTCCTACGATTGGCATGTGGATAACCCTAATTTTTGGGAGCAGCTTTACGATCAAATTCCTCACATGAAACAACTCTATTTTGCCGGCGGCGAAAGTACCATTATTAAAGAGCACTATGATCTTCTTGAAGAGTGTATTCGTCGCGGTTATGCCCAAAATATTGAGCTTCGCTACAATAGCAACGGCATTGAAATGCCCGAAAAACTTTTTGAACTCTGGAATCATTTTCAACGGGTTCGTTTTCACTTCAGTGTTGATAGCTTTTCTGAAATGAATGACTACATTCGCTATCCTTCTCAGTGGGATCACATTGAACGGCAGTTTCGACGGCTCGATCAGACACCAGATAATATTGAAGTGACCATTGCCTGTGCCGTTCAAATGCTAAACATGTATTACATCCCTGACTTTATTCAATGGAAGTTGGCCCAAAACTATAAAAAAATTAATCCTTGGCCACTGGGTGCTGGACTGATTAATTATCATTTTGTTTATCATCCAGCCCATTTAAACGTAAAAGTATTTCCAAAGTGGATGAAACAAAAGATTCGAAAAAAATATGAAGCTTTTTATCAGTGGCTGCTTGAAAATTATCGATCCGATTTAGAGTTCATTAACAGTGGTTACGGCATCGATCGTCTTAAAGGCATGGTTAGCTTTATGGAGTCGGAAGATTGGTCTCAAAGAATGCCGCAGTTTAGAGAATACATTAAACACATGGATCAAATTCGCGGAACGACTTTTAACAAAGTATTTCCAGAAATGGCTGAGCTCATGGATGAAACTAGGCTTGAGCTTGAGGAGAGAACTGCGCTTTAAAGGGGTCAAACTCTTTACCACAAGTTTTAGCACAGCATTTAGGTTTTCCCGCCTCAATGCTTTTTTCATTCCAGCTCTCTAACAAAATCTTTTGAAAAAATACTCCATCAATAATTTCTTCGACCGGGTTGAGCTTGGCATTAAGAGCTTCAACCCCCCCGGGGATTTTTCCAGTTAATTTCCACATGTAAGATTTTTTCTCTGGGTAATACCAAGGATAAAGCTGATTTGCAGTCCAACAACAAGGGAAAACATGTCCAACGGCACTGACATATATACTTTTTTCGTGGGCCACTTTGCAATCAATCGGAGTTTGATCAAGGTACTTTTCAAGACTGCCATACTTCTCTATGAGAAGACCTTCTTTCATAAGGGCTTTATTTTGGTACTGGGGTGAAAGGGGTTGTTCAAGGGTGTATTCAATCTCGCCCGATTTACTCAAAACCACCTGTTGATCTTTTCGCTCCATTTTCATATTGCTAAAAAATCGGCCGGTTTTTTTGAGATTGAATTTTTCAGCTCCCAAGCTGAGCGCAAGTTCGCGAATCTCATCGACTTGATGCTCATTGTGTTTAAAGACAATAAAATCCCAAACAAATTTCCCACCGGCCTCTTTGTATATTTTTATGTTTTTTAGAATTGTTTTAAAATGAGTGCCGCGACGGTAAAGGTGATTGGTGTCCTCTAGGCCGTCGACACTAAAGTGAACCAGATTGACTGTTCTTGCTAACCTTTTCCACCAATCTTCGGTTTGAGCCGAACCATTGGTAAACATCGCTAAGTGAATCTGCGGGTTAACTTGACGAAAATGTTCAAAGACTTCTAAAGTTTCGCGAGCCACTATGGGGTCACCATAGTTTCCGCACATATACATTCTTTGTAATTGAAGAATAAACTTTTCTGGGAAAATGGTTTGGACATCTGTCAAAGAGAGCTCAACCAGTGGAAGCTGGGGGTTTGTCTCGCCCCCACAAATAGTTCTAAGACACATGGGGCATCTGGCGTTGCACTTTGAAGTGATTTCGAGATGAACCGTTTTTATTTCTGAAGACTTATACATTATGACTCGCGTTTGATGATTAAAAACTTAGACATTAGGGCTCACGTTCGATTCACAGAAAAGTTTTATCTCCAGGCCAAAGAGGAAGTTTTTCACCCGCTCTTCGTTTCGGAATTTTACTATCAGCACTGCTGACACAACTTTGTGTCATACAAGGTGCCGGGCGATCAAATAGTTTAAAACCCGTTTCTATGTGCCCAAGGGGCTCATCATTACAGCTGTAACTTCTTTTGATCAACCCATCAGGCTCACGTATGATCAAACTACGATACCCAGAACTGCACTCCCAATTTTTAAATTGGTTGAATTCAAAAGCATTAAATCTTTCAGCTTGATCCATGTACCAAGGTTGGCCAGTCTCATCCGTCATCTCTATTTGTAAATGGGGGGGAATAGCTTCTCCGGAATGAGTTTCTAGGGGGAGAGGCTTATAATTTGCGCTTGGCCTTTGTGATTTTTTGCTCTGACTGTTCAGACGAGAAAGAGTGTAGTTTCTTTGTGGCATTCCATTTCTCATTTTTGCCAGCATGTCATCGGTATACCCCTCAACCACTTTTGTGGCTGAAGGGTTACTTTGAGGTTTAAGAGTAACGTTGATCCCTCTTTCATGAAAGTAGAGCATGTCTTCCCAAATGGCTTCAAAACGGCTTGGAACCATCACTGAATTTATGGTGACATGAATATCATTTTCTTGCAAAAAGACGAGTTTATCAGCAAACACTTCTTTGACCGCGAATTCTTTGTGATAGCTGGCGGTCACACTCACCCGATGAAGAGCCGCCGTAGCTTCGACATATTTTTTCAGCCAACCAAGACCGGGGCTCATATTTGTCGTCATGTGAACCGATTGATAATTGCTATTCTTAGTATCGCTCGAATAGTTTTTTAGGACCACAAGATAACCGGGATGAAGGGTGGGTTCGCCGCCACTAAAAGAAAAGTGAAATGAATTAAAGCCCCGTTCTCGGGCTTGTCGTTTAATTTCGTTAAGGGTTTTAAGTACTAAATCTGTAGAGCGATGGTCTTTTGAGTCTGAACGAGCATAGGGCCAACAGTAAGAGCATTTATAATTGCAAAATCGACCCAGCAGCCAAGAAACACAAAAAAGATCTCGATAAAGCATGGTTCTTTGCCCAACACGAGTGATTTCATTAAACGGGATTTTTGTAAAATCGTACTTTGACCAATAATCCATGGGAGGAGATTAAAATAAGTGCATCTATATATGTAGTGAATTCACAGATGGAACAGGGCGACTTTTAGACTTGAAGAAGTTAAGGAGCCGGTGGACGCCATTTCAAATTTTAAAAGGCTCCTGGGGCCGCTGCCGAGGTGGCAAATCCCGGCAAAAAGAAGCCTTTTTTTGTCACCCTGCTTAAGTATTTTTCAGCCAAAGGGGCCTGAATAGCCCGTAAGTGCTTATTTCGCTTGGTACAAACTTTGAACATCGAAGAGATAGCAAAAAATTGAAAGGTGAGGTTTAAATGGATAATGTCGGAATCATACAATCAATCATAACTGCTTTTAATCAGGGCGGTATATGGATGTGGGCCATTTTTGTGGCTCAAACCTTTTCTCTAGCTATTATTGGTGAGCGCGTTTGGAAGCTCTACTTTTCCCGAGAACTCAATAATACTCAAATTATAAATCATTTTGAATCCGATATTAAATCGGGTCGCCTTGATACTGTAATTGATCGCAGTAAATCAATGACAGCCTCTGCTCCCATCGCTCGTGTCGTACGCGCCGGTGCACGTGCTGCTCTTGAAATGGGTGGTCGCGAAGAAATTCAAGCCCAAATGGATGAAGTCCTTTTACAAGAGAACTCACGTCTCAATAAAAGAACAGGTCTATTAGCCATGCTTGGAAATACCGGAACCCTTCTTGGTCTTCTCGGAACAATTGTTGGTCTTATTCAGGCCTTCTCTTCTGTTTCTGGTGTTGATCCTGTAGAAAAAGCAACCTTGCTCACTCAAGGTATCGCACTCGCCATGAATACAACAGCTTATGGACTTATAATGGCTATTCCAGCTCTTGTCGCATTCGGTATTCTTCAAAGTCGCGCCAACTCACTTTCTGATGATCTTAACCAAGCCTCTTTGAAAGCTTTTAACTGGCTTAGTTTTAAATACGAAAGCGTGCCCAAGAGAACTGTAAGAAAGAAAACAACTGTTTAATTGAAGTGCCAGGGCACACTGGCACTTAAAAAACATAAACCTGTTGATAAGGGTGGATTATGAATAACCAAATGGAAACAAATTTTGAACTGAATTTGCTGCCCGTTATTTCGATGCTGGCTGTAATTATCGGTTTTTTACTTGTCACTGCAGTTTGGCTTCCCCTTGGAACCTTTGATATTAAACAGGCCATCGGCGAAAGCTCTACCGATGTCAGCAAAATTCAAGAATCGCGAATTGAAATTACTGTTCTTCCTAATAATGAATTTGTTGTTGTTATCGAAAAAGAAGGTCAAAAAATAAACTCTGTGAATATTAACGATGATAGCAAAAAACTCTCTAAAATCTCTCAACAGTTGAATGTTATAAAAAATAAATATCCTGATATGGGTCGGGTGTTTGTGGCCCCCCATAAGAATGTCAAATATCAAAATGTCGTTGTTGTTCTCGAATTACTCAACCAGCTTGAACTTAAAGAAATCGGATTATTACCCACTCTGTGAGGATAAAATGAAATTTGGAATGATTAAAGAACAACAAATCATGTCTCCGATTGAACACATGGGTTCACTTCGCCCCAGTTCAAATCGTTCAAACATGCTTAAAGTGGTTGCCCCCTTGATGCTCACTTCTCTTGTTGATGCCTTTGCCGTTATCGTTATCTATCTTCTTGCAAGCACTCAGCAAGCCGGCTCTGAATTAAAAACCGATAAAAACATTTCTCTTCCTACTGCAAGTCATTCTCAAGCCCTTCAACCGGGTGTGAATCTAAAAGTCAGTGGTCAACAGTATATTATTAATGACACCCCCATCGCGCTGAACCAACTTGCACAGTATCTCACTGCTCTTAATACGGATTTAAAAACCAAAAACGACACCCGCCACGGCAATCTTATTATTCAGGCTGACAAAAATGCAGACTTTAGTGGACTAAGCCCGGTTTTGGTTGTTGCCGCCCAAACTGGTTTTGAAAACGTACGCTTTGCGGTTATAGGAGAATAAGTTGAAGTTATTGTTGATCTTTGTCCTTATTCAAACTTCAGTGGTCAGCCTCTTCGGTCAAACGATGGATGTTGGAACTCATGATGTTTTGATTCAAAAACTCGAAAAGGGTTTAGAGATCAACAAAGACATCCAAATTCAACTTCGTCTCGCTGATCTTTATGCCGACCGTTCTCGCTTAAAAACCATCCAAGAGACTGAAGAAAAATGTCAACAGTGTCACTCTTCCAACCAAGACCGCAGAAAATCACTCTCTCTTTATCTCGACATTTTTGATAAGGTCACCGATGAAGAGCAAAAAAGAGTTTTTGAACAAATCGCCCAGTCTCATACTTTGCTTGGCGAAACAACTAAGGCTAAAAGTTTTTACAAAAAAATTATCGATAAAAAATATGACAAAGGGTTAAAGGCCATCGCCCACCAAAAACAAGCAGATCTTTATTTCTTTAGTCACGATTACAGCCGTGCGCTCAAAGATTATAAAAAGTCCAACTCACTTGACCCTTCTTTAAAAACAGCACTTGTGAGTTACCGCATGGCTTGGTGTGACTTTAACTCGGGACAGTACGCTTTAGCAAAAAATCATCTGGATCAACTTCTTTCTTCACAGGATGAAATGGATTCAAGCTTACGAGTTGATATCGCCAGAGATTTTGCAAAATTCACCGCTAAAGGAACGATCGATAATAAGAGCATTAAACGAGTTCATCAATTAAGTGATAAATCTGAAGCTAAAGACAATGTTGAACTTCTTGCCTCAGAGCTTGATCGTCTTGGCCGCCCTACAGAAAATCTTATCGTTAATCACTATCTTCTTGAAGCCTTTGAAACTGACCCGGCTGATAAAGCTTTAGCCTACATGCGTATGTCTCAAGCCGAACTGAGCCTTAAACGCTATGCCTCAGTGACCGCATCCTTTCAAAAATCAACCGAGTTTTATAAAAAAATCAATTGTGAGAACTTAAAAGATCGTTGTGCTGACTATCAATCCAAGGCCCAAAAGTTTCTTATCTTTTGGAACCGAATTGAAAAAGACAAACCAAGTTCACAACTCCATCAAGTTTGGACCACCTATCTTGAGTTGTTTAGAGATGATTTCGACATGCACTTTATCGCCGCACAAAGCTTTCATAAAGGAAGCAAAATGGGTCTGGCACAACATCACTATCTTGTTACCGCAGAATTAGTTCACCAGGATGAAAAGCCAGAAAGTCGAAAGCTATTGGCGGTTTCTCTCGACGCGGCTATGGCCTGTGCAGAAGAAAGTAAAGTCAACTCCCAGAAAAAATTGGCTTATCAATCTTATCTTAAGTTTAATCCTAAGGGTGAAAAACAACTTCAAGCCAAATATCAATTAGCCTACATCGAATACGACGATAAAAATTATGAGGCAGCTCTTGTTGGATTTAATAAAATAATTACAGAGCATAAAGAGTCTCAAAAGAAACTCAACATTGGAACGGCACTTAAATCGGCTCACCTTGTGCTTGATATCCATGCGATTAACAAAAACAACTCTCAAGTCATGGATTACGCACAGAGTTTTGCACAGAGTTTTCCTAAAAATAAGTCTGAGTTTGACTCGATTTACAGAAAAGCCCTTCTTAATGAATCGCTTGCCTCTCTCAAAAAATCACCTGCCGATCTTAAGTATCAAGATAAACTCTCTCAAAAGCTTAAAGTTCTCAATCTCAGTTCTGTGAATCAACAAGAGAAAGCTCTTATTCTTGAGACCCGTGTCCAACTCTCTCGTTCCACTCGAAACCTTGAAGATATGAAAAGTTCTTCTCTTGCTCTCATCGGAATGAAGGGGCTTAAAGAAAGCATCAAAAATTTCGCCTATGATCAAATCATTTGGGCCTCCGAAATGAAATTGGATTTTAAGAAAGCCTATGAGTACTCCCTGATCCGCTTTCAGAAAATGAATCGTGGCAAGAATGAACAAATTCGCCTCGGTGTCCTCGCAGAGCTCAGTTCTAAAAATTCTAAGCTTCACTATGATGAGGCCCTTAAAAAGACAAGGGGAACTCTTGAGTCCAATCAATTAAGAGCTAAGATTGTTCAAAACAGCAGCGCTCCTTGGGCCGAGTTGATTTCTCGACTTAAACAACTCAAGTCTTCTCCTCAGCTTCTCTCTGAGTTGGCTCTGGTGACCTACAGCCGTTATCCCAATAAACAAAAGGCGGAGCTTGTTTTGAAAGAAAGAAGTGTTGCCATCAAACCGGCAGGAATCCAACTCAGAAGACACCTTGAAATTCCAAAGCTTAAAAGTTTAAGTTCACAAGTTTCTAAACACATTATCTCTCATCGCTCAGAATCCCAAGCCCAAAAAGGGATCACCAAACGGTTGGAGTTGATTTCTCAACTTGAGGTTTTTGCAAACTCCGCTATTGAGAGAAAAGATCTTGTTCTTCAAACTGTGACTCTTGAAGTGATTAAAAATGAGAAGCTTCGTTTTGCGCGTGATCTCACTACACTTCCCCTGCCTAAGGGATTGAGTAAAAACGATCAAATCCAATATCTAAAAATCTTAGAAACAAAAGTCGCCACGATCGAAAAAGAAGCAAAGTCTATTAGCCAGCGTATTGAAGGTGTTTGGAAAACCGGCACCCTGATGAAGAGTCTTCATAATAATTATGAGAGCTCGGATCAAAACTTGAAAAGACTCTTGGCTCTCGAGATTGATCTTATTTTGCCCCATGCTCCTGAATCTCAAAAGAACCAGTTGAAAACATGGAAAGAGTACCAAAGGCCTGATGCACGCGAGCTCCTCGCTGCGCGTGAAAAATTAAAAGCATACCCCTTTGATGAAGCTTCACTTCGTCAGTTGATTGCTTCTGAAAAAAATCATGATCATTTGACCCACGTTGCTTATCTCGAGCAAAGACTGATTGATCTCCAAAAAAGGATGACACCATGATGAAGTTAATTCTCGTTATGTTCCCATTTTTTCTTTTCTGCCTGAATCAAGCGATTGCCAAAGCTTCTCCCAACTCGAAAAAGAACAGTCAGAGAACCACTGAAGCTCGTTTTAATGGAGCCACTGTTCACGGAAAATATGACCATTCTCCAGAGGCCATGGTCTCTATTGAAAAAGAAAAGAATTTGATCTCTGTTGTTAAACCTCGTGAAAACTTCAGCTTCCAGATTAAAAAAAGTCAGGAGGATTACAAATGAAATTTCTTAAACCTATTCCATTAGTTCTTGAAGACCAAAATGGAAAGGTCTTGCGATCTTTTCGTTGGGACGAACCCGAGATGCATCTTCTTCGGGTCACCAAAACGGGAAGACTTGAGGCCCATCACGAACTTAACGGCCTCAAAGAAGACGGTATAGATTACTCTCTCCTCAAGTCTGTATCGATCGAGACGATTGGCTCAAGAGCCATTGCGGTTTCTGACTTCGCTTACCTCAGACGTGTTTCTGAAAATGAAAAACTCACTATTGTTCCCAATGAAAAAGTGAAATCTTCTGAAGAAGAAGAATTTCATCAGACCTTAAGATATTCTGTTTATGCCCATCTTTTACTTCTCTTGATTGGACTTTCAATTTTTTGGGGCAAAAAACTCTTTTTTGAAAAAGAAGAAGTCACGGTTAAAATTGAACTTCCAAAAATTCAAAAAATAAATGTTGAAAAGAAGGTAAAAACTGTTGCTCAACCTGTTCAAAAGAAAATCAATCGCAAATATAAAGTCGCCCCTAAGGCGGTGAAAGCTCCTCGTTCCAACCGTGTGGCCAAACGCACGGCTGTTAAACCTGTTCCTCAGAAAAACGTCAATCAAATGGGGGCTCTCGGAGCTCTCGGTGGATTCTCTGGTGGAAAAAAAGGCGCAAAAGGTTTGAAGTTGAATTCTGCTCTTTCTGGCCCGGGCTCTGGTGATTCAATGGGTACAAAATCTCTTGGTCATGCCACTGCAGCTTTTGCGGGTAAAGGAATTGTCTCTAACTCCGGTGGCGGTGGTGCCACTAACATTGGTCAAGTGGGCTATGGAACAAAAGGTCGCTCTGGTGGACAAGCCGGTTACGGTCAACTGAATATTGGTGGTTCTGGTGACGGCGGTGGTTACGAGCACCCTATGCAAGGTGGCGGAGCGGTTGAGGGCGGACTTGAAATGAGTCAAATCGAAGCCGTTATTCAACAAAATATCGGACAAATTTATTACTGTTATGAAAAGGGCTTACAAGCTCAACCTGGCCTTAACGGTCGGGTGTTTTCTGAATTTGTAATTAATGGCTCAGGACGTGTGCAAGTGGCTCAAGTGGGTCGCAGCAGTTTGAATTCCGCTTCGGTTGAAAAATGTATGATGTCAAAAATTAAGGGTTGGAAGTTTCCAAAACCCCACGGAAATGTGGACGTAAACGTATCTTATCCCTTCACTTTAAAGAGAGCGCGTCATGGCTAAAGGAGTGCTTGTCATGAAATATCAAGTTGTTGTTTTAACTTTATCATCCCTTGTCTTAGCAAATTGCGGATTTGGTGGCAAAAACGCTGATCCCCTGCGCGAGCATGACAGTTCTTCATATTTGTCGAGCAGCGAACGTTTTGCTCAGCATAATGCTTGGGAGAAAAAATTCAGCGAAGAAACCAAAGCTTATCAGACTTCGCTCAAAACCATTGAACAAAAGTCGGATTCACAAATCAAAGCTCTCGAAGCCCACTACAAAGGCATCGAATCGCAACTTCGTACGCAATCAACAGAGAACAATAATCAATGGCGCACGGAAAGAGAAAAATTCATCTCGGATTTCACCAATTATAAAACCGAACAAGATGCTGTCATCGTAGAGATTAAAAATATTTCTGCCGAGTGGGAGCAACAAGCAAAAACCTGTCAGCAGGTTCTTGATAATCCGGAGAGACAAAACTTCCAAGGATTGCTCTACCGTTACGAAGCTCAAGAAGCTTTACCACGATCTTTTGAGTTTGTTTCTAGCACCCAAAAATCCTATAAAATCTTTTTTAGAATGGACCTCGCCCATTCGGCAGTCACCGATGTTAAAATCGAACCCGCCCTTCCGACTGGACTCAGTATCGTTCGTCAGGGAGAAGATATTTGGGTCATTCAAGGTAGCCCGACAGTTTCAATGCCATCTGGGCAAGAGCAGTACCGCTCTATTCATGCTGTTGTTCCCGTCATTGATCTGAATCAAATTGAAGATGAAGCTTCAAAAGCTCTTATCGAACAACAGAGTTTTGAAGAAAAAATCATGATCGTCATTCATAAAAATCAAGTTCCTGTGATTGAAGGTAACTTTGGTGGCCTTAAGGAGAATCAATAATGAAACCCCAGAAACTTTTTATAACAGCTCTTGTTTTTCTAATGACATCAACCGCCTGGGGAAAAAGTGTCAGTGATGACCTCAATAGTCTTGGTGTGAATAAAGACGTGGTTCGTAAAGCACGAAAGCTAAACCCCAACAATAAAATAAAAGTTGTACAAAAAAGAGCGGTCGACCGCACTTGGCGTTTAGAGGGAACAGTTGGGCTTGGGATGTTAACTGGTGGCAGTCCTTATGTGGATTCAAGCCAGGTTGAAGGTTCTCTTGAAGTTCATATTAATCCCCGTTGGTCGGTGGGCGCACGTTATTACGCCTTCAACAATGAATTATCCGACGAGGGTAAGCGAGTTTATAATGAAAGTGAACAAACCGGCTTTGCCCCTGATGTTCGCGATTTTGCTAAAGATGCTTATTTAGGTTCCATTTCTTTTTATCCCCTCTACGGAAAAGTGAATCTCTTTAACTGGACTGTCACTCAGTTTGATATCTATGTTTCTGCTGGTTACGGACAAATTCAATTGGAGCGATCCGGTTCGACTGATCTTCTCAGTTTCTCGGGTGGAGTTGGTTTTTGGCTCACCAATTGGCTGACTTCACGTTTTGAAGTTCGTTATCAAACTTATGAAGACACTATTGGCGACAATCAAAAGCGTCGTCTTGATCAAACCGTCTTTTCTGCAAAAATAGGATTCTTATTATGATCATTCAAGTATTGAGTCGACATTTGGTTTTTGTGGTCTTAGCCGCCTTTGTTTTTCTGTTCTCTGCATTTTCTGCAGAGGCCTCAACGACATCGGCAAAACCAAGCCAAAAGAAATTGATCGCCCAAGCTTTAAAATTGGCCGATCAAGGAAAAAATCAAAAAGCGCTCAATCTATTAAATTCTTCGGCCTTAAAAACAGCGGCTCTGAAAGATGAACTCAATTTACATAAAGCTCGAATTGCATTTAATCTTAAACTGTACAAAAAGTCCCATGAGTATTATCAACTCATCACCAAAAAGTCCCCCCAATGGCTGAGCTCAGTTGAAGAAAGAGCTTGGGTTAAAATCTATCTGGGACAAATCAATGAAGCCATTGCTGATAGCCATACTCTCATGTCACCTCTTTTTAATGATGTCGTTGGACCTGAAGCCTACCACTTGAGTGCCTTTGTCGCTCATCAGGTTTGTGATTTCACCCGTGTTTTTAAAATCATCGAAACCTTTAAAAAAACCAGTGTGTCTCGTATTCAAAAAATCGAAGCTGACTTAAAACAGAAACGAAATCTTAAAAACACCTGGGAACTCAAACATTATTCAAATGTCATTAGCCAACTTCACCTGATCGAAGCTGACGCTATCCAAAGAATTTATTTAGATAAAAAACTGGCTGGCGAGCGATCAAACATTGGAAATGTCGCTGGTAACGATCAATACGACCTTCAATTTCCTTATGAAGAAGAAGATGTCTGGATTGATGAAGTTGATCAACTCAAAGTCGATGCTAAAAATTGCCCCATTCCCTTTAAGAAGGTGGTTGCTTTATGATGAACCTCAACAGAAAAACCCGTTTCGTCTATGGAACACTTCTCTCTTTGTGCCAAGCCGTTTCTTTAGGCCTTTTGATTACGGCTTGCCAATCCCAGACCGAAGATATCTATCAAGTAACAACTCCAAGCTTTGAGGCCGAACTCTCTGAATCGGAAATTAAAGCCGATCTCCCTAAGGCTGATCAACTCGATGCCAATGAAAACAATCAACTTCCCACTCTCGGTGAAATCCAACGCCCGGAATTGAATCGTCCTGGACAATTTACCAATCCGGCCGCTGCAAAAATGATTGACGTGGAACAGGTTATTTCTGTTCAACGCAGCCAAGTCAAACCGATGTTGGATCTTCTCTTTGTCATCGATGATTCAAACTCAATGGCTCCTCACCAAAACAATTTGGCCGCGGCTATGAAGAGTTTTACCCAAGAGCTTTCTCAACTTAATCTTCTCGATTATCGTATTGGCGTTACCACCATCTACGATTCCAAAAGATACTTTAAAAAAGATCAAGAAGGTAGTGACCGCTTTGAACAGGGAATTACAGAATGGACCCGAGTCAACGAGGGTGGCCCATCAAAAAGAAATTTTTATCGTCTGGGTCGCTTGATTCCCCTTAAAAATGCGAGCACCGGTTCACTTCTTTCTGGCCAACGTTTTGCCACTCCTGAAACCAATGTTCTTAATCTTGAAGCGACTCTTAAAATTGGCGCCCAAGTTTTTGATAAATATGACCTTTATAATTACATTGATAGCACGGGCCGAGTTGTTTCAGCTTCACAAAATCGCGTTAACGGTGCTTACTCAACCAACGAACCAGAAGCTGGAATTCGCGAAGTCCTTGTGACGGAAGCTAAAGGGCCTCGTTTTGAAGAGATCCTTGCTCCGATGCTTGCCGCTGTCAGCCCACAGTCTCTTCTTTTTGGAACCCAGGCTGATCATTACCGCTCACAATATCCAAACACTTCAAATCTTGATACCGATCGCT
Source organism: Bdellovibrionales bacterium (assembly GCA_041736775.1). GTDB lineage: Bacteria > Bdellovibrionota > Bdellovibrionia > Bdellovibrionales > JAGQZY01 > JAGQZY01. The sequence continues at coordinate 14,929 of JBGSSY010000310.1, forward strand.
GGCAAGCTCCCGCTCTCAACAGCTCTACAAAAGAAGAGCAGTGGATGCAGTTTTCGCAAAGCTATAACAATCAATTTATCCGCGACAAAGCTCACTTAGGGGTTATTTTTGTGACTGATGTGACCGATCAATCTGTGGGTCTCAATGCTCGCGCTGCCGCTGATGCCCTTATACAACTTAAAGGGGATGACGGAAGTTTTACTAAAATTTCAACTTTTGGTGTTCTCCATAAAAATACTGTGAGTTACGATCTTCAACAAAAAAACTCAACAGAATGGAGTCGTCGCCACTGTACAGCTAACAACCGAGTGGATGATGATGTTCTTAATGTGAACGGTTTTAATGAACCCCAAATGCTTGAGCAGTTTCTTCGTATGACCGGCGGAAACAGAACCGAAGGCAGCAACATCCTTAATATTTGTAGTAATAATTACGGACAAAATCTCATTAAAATAGCCAAAGATCTTTTTAAAAAATCCGTTCAACGGGGTGAGTACGACTTACAGATGGTTCCCTCACAAAACTTCAAAGTGGTTTTTAAAGATGATCCCACTAAAACCGTTCCCACTTGTCAAAGAGGTCAAACAGAAGGTCTTTGTTGGCAGCTTCAGATTAAGCCAGGTGTTAGAAAGATTATCCTTCTCAGCCAAGACGATCTTGGAACTCAAGAGCTTTTAGTCACTTACAAAGCGATTGATCCTAGAACGGCTAACACTCTCAATTCGACTCGATAATTTCCTCTTGGGCTCTTCGGAGCTGACCTGACTCATGTTTTAATCTTTCAAAATAAAAAGCCCTCAGTGTTGAGGGCTTTAGCATAAATTGAAGGCTAAGATTTAAGAAAAAACTTATTTTTCTGAAACAACCATTTCTTTATTAGGAGTTTCACCAAAAAGTGAGGGCTCATAAAGAGCTTCTGCACGAGTGGGTGATAATTGAAAGACTCCGTAATTATTGAGCTGATAAACATAAGTCAATTTCGTCTCGCCTGAATCAAGATAAGAAAAATACACTTTGTATCCGGCATAAGACTTTTCTGCGTAATTAAAAAGACCCCAGCCATCACTCAAGATATTCGCTCCAGCAGGAATTGGATCAAACATAACAACATGACTTTGTGGATTTGCAGAAGTTAGAGTTAAAGTCACTTCGAGCATGTCCCCGGGTTGAAATGTCCCGTCACTGCGAGTTGTGTTTTTCACAACTTTTTCTACAGATAAGCCTTTAAAATTTTCTTTATCAAGTTTAATGGCCTCATAACTTACGAGTGAAACCCATGGTGAGCCCGCACCTTTATGTTTCAAAGAAACTTGGGCTGAATTTTCTTTCCAAGCTGTGTGAAGTCCATTTTCTTCAAGAGCACCTGACCAAATTACATCTTGAGTCAGTCCCCCTTCAGAAGTGGCCACTGTAGTCGTACCAGAGATGGGCGTTGACTCATAAGTGTTAGAGAAAACCGCAAGGGCAGAAAGCAACCACACTTTTGTTCTGAGGTTGTACCACTGATTGGTTTTAGATCCATTCACGAGTCCCGTCACAAGATTATCCAAATAATTTTGAGAGCTCTGGGCGCCTGTTGTCAGTGCAGCAAGACTCAAAGCTTGAACAAGTTTTGAAGTGGCAAGGGTTTCGTCACTGTATCCCCACCAGCCAAAAAGCGATGTGGATTTAAGCAGTGCCGATTTGTCGTTAAGACTGACTAAGTTTTGATAAATATATTTAAAGAGATTCGATGACGTTAAAACAGAAGGTTGAGTTTTGGCCATAAGAACAGCCAATTCAGTCACTGTGACAACAGGTAAAGTGGCTAAATTGACACTGCTTTCTGCCTCACCGAGAACCAAAACTGTGGCATCGGCTACAGCTGCTGGGTTAATGACTGACAAAGCAGAAATGGCTTTTACACGGGCCGAAAACCACTGGGTCGCATCGGGTTTGTTACTAATATAAGTCTCGTCAATTTGGCCCTCAATAGTCTGTTGCAAAGACACATTCAATTTGTCGGTAAAAGCTTTTGGCAAGGCTTTTACAGCCCAGTCATAATTGCCAAGCAATTGAACGATATCCGCAGTCAGCCAAAAGTCACCACGTTCAGCACCTTGATAGTACTTAATGAAACCATTGCTATCGATCATTGAAATCATTTCTGAATACGCATTTTCTAAAGCCGTCATATTGTTGGGGCCTGAAAGAATGAGAGCCGATAGAATTCGGTTCTCCATGGTAAAATCAGAAAAAGGATCTTGAGCCAATTTTTGTTTAATAGAATGGCTCGCCGATTGAACAAGACTACTGAAGACTTTTGTTTCAATCAGACCTTGGCCAGCCAGAGCTTTTGCATTTTTAGTCAGACTAAAATTAAGTTCAGGGCTCGTCATTTGAACAAGATACTCATCTTGAACAGAAAGCGGGATAGCGGCCAGAATCTCTTGAGCTTCAGGCTCAAAACTATCCACAACAGATCCATTTTCTGTGATCGTCACGCTGTATTCTATCTGTGTAGCACCTTCAGGAACAGTCAAACTATCCACACTTACTGGAAGAGAAGTGGCTGAAGGCAATTTCACGTCGCGTGAAAGTACACCCTGACCAACAACAGCTCCATCGGACGACTTGATCAAGTAAGAAACAAGTATCTTATAAAGGCCATCTAATTTGGTATTATTTTGAACCGTCACAGTAACAGGAAATTGGTCACCCGTACGTGCGATGGATGGAATATTTGAAAAAGATTGAACATTTTGAGCGGCTAAATAAGTCGCCTCACCTGTACCAAATTTGAAGTTTGAATCTTGAGTGATCGCAAAAACTTTAAATTTAGCAAGCTTGTCGTTGAGTTTAAATTCAACTTGGGCTTCGCCATTAATGACCGGAACTTTTGTCTGGAAAGTAACCAGTGAATCGAAAAGACGGCGTTTAAAGGATTCCATTTCACTTCCAGAACCTCCCTCTTCACCACCTTTAACTTCTCCACCCAAAGCCGCTTCAGCGACTGTTTTGGCTTGAATTTCAGCAACCGACTTTAAGAATTCAATACCGTTGCTGAGATTCACAGAATGGTCACGTAAACCCATAAGAGACGTCAGTAAATCAAGAGTTTTGTTTTCTTTAAGCTCAAGAATTTTTTCTTCAAGAACTACGACTGTGACTTCACCATTGATCAAAGTTCCAACTTGAGGTGCAACTTTAATTTTTGCTGTTGCCGTTTCTCCAGGATTGTACTCTTCTTTATTGAGGGTCACAGAGACATCAGCCGCATAAAGATTCCAGTCAACTTTAATATTATTGTAACCAATTCTAAATGTTGGTCGACCAACATCAATTTGATCAACAGTGATAGAGGCATTTGGTCTTCCCGTTACGAGATAGACTGAAGCAAAGATGTTTGGAGCGTACTCAGACGTTATATCGACATCAACAAAACCTTTTTCACA
>JBGSSY010000356.1:0-2144 GCA_041736775.1 Bdellovibrionales bacterium
AGAGATTGACGACCGGAAGTGGTGTTAATAACAAGATTCACTCGCCCAGAACGGATTCGATCCACACAATGGGGTCTTCCTTCATGGACTTTTTTCACCGGAATACAATCGACTCCATGATCAAAAAGGAATTGAGCTGTACCGAGTGTGGCTGAGAGTGAAAAACCCATCTCATAGAGTTGTTGAGCCACAGGAAGCAAGACGACCTTATCTTTTTCACGAAGGGAGAGAAAAACTTCACCTTTGTGAGGGAGTTTATAATGGCTCGATAAAAAGGCTTTCATGAGAGCTTCACCGTAATCGGATCCTCGACCCATACTTTCGCCAGTGGATTTCATCTCTGGTCCAAGTATAGAGTCTGCTTCGGGAAACTTTTTAAAAGGGAACACAACCCCTTTCACACAAACCAGCTTTAAATTTCTCCAATTGTATTGTTCAAGATTCATTTGTTCTTTTTTAAATCCGAGCATAGCCTTCATTCCAAGATCCACAATGGGTATAGAAGTCGCCTTGGCTAAAAATGGAACTGTTCTTGAACAGCGAGGGTTAGCTTCAATGATAAAAATACGATCGTTTTTAACTGCTATTTGTACGTTAAGATGCCCGAGCACATTGATTTTATCAGCTAAAGTTAAACAAAACTTTTCAATCAGCAGGAGAGTTTCTTCACGGAGCCTTTGGGGCGGAATGACACCCATGCTATCTCCCGAATGAACACCCGCGGCTTCGATATGTTCGAGCACACCGCAAATCAGACTCCAATTTTGGCCTCGAACCACATCAACATCCACTTCGAGAGCGTTCTCTAAAAACTGATCCATAAAACAGGGGGCCTCAGGTGTAATATCAGAGGCATATTTGGTAAAATACTCTGTGAGCTGCTTTTCACCTTCAATCACTTCCATGCGACGGCCACCCAGCACATAACTCGGGCGACAGATCAATGGGTAACCAATTCTTTCAGAACAACTTAAGGCTTGAGTGAGGTTAGCGGCCAACCCCGCTTCAGGAATATCAAAACCAATACCTTCACAAGCCATTTTAAAACGGGCTCGATCCTCGGCAAAATCAATCGTCTCTACAGAAGAACCGAGGATACGAATCCCCTCTTCCGTCAATTTGTGAACCAATGAAAGTGGAGTTTGTCCACCCAATTGCAACACAACAGCTTCAGGCTTAATAAAATCAATCACAGACATAACATGTTCAATATCAAGGGGCTCAAAATAAAGTTGATCAGAAGTGTCGTAGTCGGTTGAAACAGTTTCTGGATTCGAGTTTATCATAATCACTTCGTAATCCAATTTTTGCAGGGTCTTAACCCCACGAACACAACAGTAATCAAATTCTATACCTTGACCAATTCGGTTAGGTCCGCTGCCAATGATAAGAATCCTTTTGGCCTTCACCTCTGGCTGATGGGGCCGACCCCAGTAAGTCGAATAATAATAGGGTGTTTCAGATGCAAATTCGCCGGCACAAGTATCGACTTGAAAAAAGGCAGGTCTAATATCCCAATCTTTTCTCATCCGTCTCATCTCCGCAAGAGAAACTGATTTTAGGATTGCAATCCTTTGGTCAGAGAAGCCATTCTTTTTGTAGAGCGATAAAGTATCAGGTGTGAGTGCGGTTGTACTCATTTGTTTTTCAAGTTTTATAATTTCTTCGATCTGCTCAAGAAACCATGGGGTAATTTGTGTCAGATTAAAAACTTCATCCACAGAGAGTCCTTCTCGGAAGGCTTGAGCCACCTGATAAATTCGTGAACTGTTGGGATAAGCTAATGATTTTCGATCGAAGGTGACGTTTTCAAAACCTGATGAGAATTCTTGAGAACAAAGTGCCTTTTGCAAACTCTCTTTAAAAGTTCTTCCAATACTCATCACCTCTCCCACACTTTTCATTTGAGTAGAAAGATGATCTCTAGAACCTTGGAACTTTTCAAAAGCAAAACGAGGAATTTTTGTCACTACATAATCAAGGGCAGGTTCGTAACAAGAGGGCGTTGTTTTAGTGATATCATTGGTGATTTCGTCCAAACGATAGCCAATCGCTAGAAGGGCCGCAATTTTGGCAATGGGAAATCCAGTGGCTTTACTCGCTAAAGCAGAGGAGCGAGAAACTCGGGGGTTCATCTCGATCAC
>JBGSSY010000010.1:0-2826 GCA_041736775.1 Bdellovibrionales bacterium
GTTTCAAAGGATTTAGAGAAAAAAGCCCAAGTTCCATCGGGCACCCATGAAGAAGTGCCTCTCACTCCAATTAGAAAAGTGATCAGCCAGCGCCTGCAAGAAGCAAAAAGCACCATTCCACATTTCTATGTGACCCAATTGGTCGACGTCAGCGCCCTCGTGCACGTGCGCGAGCAACTCTCAGCCCTTGATATCAAAGTTTCCTATAATGACTGCGTGATCAAAGCCGTCGCCCTCGCACTTCGAGAACACCCTATTATCAATTCAGGCTTTAATCCAGCTAAACAATCTATCCTTCTCTATAAAACAATTGACATCTCCATTGCTGTGAGCCTCGAATCCGGCCTCATCACTCCGATCGTCAAAAATGCCGACCACAAAACCCTCACTGACATCTCAACCGAAGTGCGAGCCCTTGCCCAAAAAGCCAAAGACGGCAAACTCGCCCCACATGAGTTCCAAGGTGGGTCATTCACCATCTCAAACATGGGTATGTTCGGCGTCACAGAGTTTAATGCTATCAGCAACCCACCCCAGTCAGCCATCCTTGCCGTTGCCGGCATCCAAGACATTGTCCAAGTCAAAAATGGCGCTCCCGCCGTCAGTAAGGGGATGAACATCACCCTCTCTGTCGACCACCGCGTGATCGACGGCGTCGCCGCAGCCAAGTTCATCAAAACTGTTCAGAAATACCTGGAAAATCCTGTCGCCTTTTTAGTTTAAATACAAAAGATCAATTTAGACAGAACTTGTTTCAAAATTTGGAATTTGGCAAAGTCTTCGCCTCAGATTTTACCAGGCGAAAGCCGGCATCGAAACTGCGCCCTATTTTTAATAGGGTGCAGTGCAGACGGGTAAAAAGATGAGGATGAAGACAAAGCCAAAACCAAATTTTGGAATAGGTTCGGTATATTTACATAGAACCTAAATAATGCGTTTGATATGCCTAAGTAATTGATGCGAAAAGCTTTTGCTCACTTCAGCTCTACTACAGGTGAAATATGGATAGCGAAAAAACAAGACTGGAAGAACAGATAAAAGAGCTACAGAATCGCATTGATCAACTAAATGGAGGTTCAAGTAGTTTAGCCTATGTAAAAAATCAATCTGATTTAAGTGCGTCGGAATTACAGGACCATCTATTTATTGAAAAAATGAGTGATGGAGCATTAATCCTCTCAAAGGAGGGCCTTGTTGCGCAATAGCTCTCACAACGCACATGAGAATGTCTTCGGCTCAAACACTAACCTTCTCCTACCCAACTAGTCTTTAGCTATTTAAACTACCCATTCAAATTTCGGCATTCCGAGCTTGTTCATCTTATTGATTATCATGCACTTGCATATAGCCTCTGTTTTCTGAGATCCTATCGATCGGGCTTTTAATCTTCCTCCAAACATTCGCTTAACCCTAAACATTGCTGTCTCAACTAATGATCTTTCGTAATAGCCTGAAAACATTTTCCAAAGCCGCCTTCCTGCATCATCCCCACCAAATCCCTGAATTGCTGCAAGAGCATCATCTCGTTCCTTTTCCCATGCCTCTTCTGTTGCCCCTTTGTATGCTGCATCTCTTGGTGGTGGTACAATACAAACGCCCCCTTTATCATGGACCTTCTTTCGAAATCGACTAGCATCATAAGCCCCGTCACCTCTGGCTGATTTCACTTTGCACGATATTTTCCCCAGCATCTGCTCCGCCACTTCTGCATCTCCTTTATTATTGCCGGTCAACTCACAACAGATAATATCTTGGCTCATCGCGTCGATTCCTATATGAAATTTCCTCCATGTTCTACGTTTGCTCTTTCCATGAACCTTTACCTTCCATTCGCCTTCTCCATGCACTTTGAGCCCTGTGGAATCAAAAATAATGTGGCGAGCTTGCTTTCCATGAATCAATCGATTTACTCTTTTATGAAGCGACTTGGCTCGTCTTGAAATCTGAGTATAACTTGGGACTGGGAGATCCAAGCCCATTACCTGAAAAAGCGATTGCACAAATCCCTGTAGATTCCTCAACGAACGCTTATAGACCTCTCTCAGAATTAGTATCATTAAGATCGCTTCATCAGAATACGTTGCAGGTCGTCCCGCTCGACAAGTATGATATGAGGAAAACCAGTTTTTGATGGCTTTTTCATCCATCCAAACGGTTATGCTTCCCCTTTGAATAAGAGCTCTGTTATACTCAGACCAATTTCGAATCTTGTATGTCGTTTCAGTTTGCATGAGGTGGTTTCCTGTATCTTTTGTCGGAAACAGACTATCTCATGCATTTTTTATTTGAAAATCATTTTAAATTCTATGTCAGGGGGATTGCGCAACAAGGCCTCAAAGGAGGGGGTTATTCTTTATGCTAATCATTCCTTTGAGGAAATGTTAGGGGTATCAGGTAAAGCTTTGACTGGCAAAGTATTTATGGATTTTATACCGGATGTAAGTGGCCAGCACTTTATAAATTCTTTATTGATTGAGAATAAGAGATTTAATGTTCAATTAAAGAAAAGTGAAAAAAAGTTAAATGTATCAATTTCTATCACTAAGGTTGAAGATGAATTTTCTGAAAATTATTATCTTTTAGTTGTCGATACATCTGACATAAAAAGAATTAAAACTTTTAATGAATCATTAGAAGCGATTAAAAAAGTGTTTAATAGCCGATCTACTCCTTATATTGCATTTAAATTAGTAATCGAAATTCTTAATAACTACTTTGACTGGGATTTGATTATCGTATGGAGTAGAAATAAAGAACTTTCAAATTTAAATTGGGTCGATTCGGCACAAGTTCCTAATAAAAATTTCCAAGCCTTTATAGAGAAGG
>JBGSSY010000016.1:0-3791 GCA_041736775.1 Bdellovibrionales bacterium
CTGATCGACACTTACAATAAAAGTCAGCTTGCTGCTCGAATCGCACGAGAACATAAAAAGCCGGTTTTTCTTCATATGAGAACCGTGCGGTTAATGGGTCATGCCGGATCAGATGTTGAAACAAGTTATCAAAGCTTACAAAAAATCCAAGAGGCCGAAGCTCACGATCCACTTTTGCATTCGGCTCAACTCTTGTTGCAACATAATATTATGGGCACAAAAGAGATTTTATCGCTCTACGAAAAAACCAGGGAGAGAATCTTTTTTATTTCTCAAGAAGTCATCCAAAAGAAACCACTTGAACGCATTGAAGAAATTGCGACAAGCATTACAGCCTGCGCCTCTCCTCAAAAATCTCTCCCTCTCACAAGTGACGAGCAGCGCTCCCTTGTTTTTGATAAGGATTGGAACAAATTAAAAACTCCTCAACACATGGCTAAATTGATTAACTGGGGATTAACAGATCTTCTTTTGCAATATCCTAAGTCTCTCGTTTTCGGAGAAGACGTGGCTGAAAAGGGAGGAGTTTACAATGTCACTGAACAACTTAAAAAACGCTTTGGCTCTAAGCGCGTTTTTAATTCACCACTGGATGAACAATCTATTTTAGGAACAGCCATTGGTTTTGCCCATAATGGTTTTTTACCCGTTCCTGAAATACAGTTTCTCGCTTATGTTCACAATGCTGAAGATCAAATTCGCGGTGAAGCTGCAACCTTAGCGTTCTTTTCTCAAGGGCTTTTTACCAATCCCATGGTGGTCAGAGTCGCTGGTCTTGCTTATCAAAAAGGTTTTGGCGGGCATTTTCATAACGACAATTCTCTGGCTGTCTTTCGTGATATTCCAGGACTTATTATCGCCGTTCCAAGCCAAGGCCAAGACGCCGTGAAAATGCTTCGCACCTGTTTTAAAGAGGCTTACGAAAACGGACGAGTTTGTATTTTTGTCGAGCCCATTGCTCTTTACATGACTCGTGATCTTTATGAAGCGGAAGATAAAGCTTGGACTTTTACTTATCCTGATCTCAATGAACAAATTCCATTGGGAGAGTTTGCCGTTCACGGTGAGGGCGACACGGTGATTTTGACCTATGGAAATGGCACCTATCTCTCTTTGCAAGCGCAAAAGAAACTGAAAGAAGAATTTAAGTTAAATACGCAAGTGATTGATTTAAGATGGGTTGCGCCGATCAACTACACTGAACTTAAAAAAGTTTTAGCTGCAAAAAAGAACCTTCTCTTTGTTGAAGAGTGTCGTAAAACCGGCTCTCTCGCTGAAGCTGTCATTGCTGAGCTTGCGACCTCGGACCTTTCATTAAAAATGAAAATCCATGGTGCCGCTGATTGTTTTATCCCCCTTGGACCGGCGGCAACAGCTGGACTTCCGAGTGTGACGAGCATTATCGATCAGTGTCTTGATTTATTGGGAGTTTCACGATGAGAAAAAAAAGAATTGTGGTAGTCTGCCCTGGACGTGGCTCATACACCAAAGAAAATCTAAACTCTCTCAAAGACCGAAGACATTTTCAAAGCGAACTTACGCAACTGGATCAACTCAGAAAAAGGGATGGATATCCCAAAATCAGCGAACTTGATCAAAGTGAAACTTTTAAGGTTTCGCTTCACACTCTCGGTGAACATGCATCGACTCTGATTTACGCTTGTTCATTCGCTGATTTTAAAGAGATCAATCTTGATCAATATGAAGTGGTTGCGATCACTGGTAACTCCATGGGTTGGTACCTTGCACTCTCAATGGCCCAAGTTCTTAACTTTGAAGAGTCTTATCAGTTAATTCAAACCATGGGCTCCCAGATGAAAGATCAATTGATCGGTGGACAAATCATTTATCCGATCATCAACGACAGTTGGCAAAGAGACGAAGAGGTGAGCAAAAAACTCGATAAAATTCTTTTTGACTGGAACCAGAGAAATACTGAAAAAATCTATATCTCTATTCGACTAGGGGGTTACCTGGTTCTGGCGGGTGAACAAAAAGCTCTCACAGAGTTTATGAAACTTTTGCCTAAAAAAGAAAATTATCCTTTTCAACTCGTGAACCATGGAGCCTTTCACACACCACTTCTTGAGTCCATTTCACAGAAAGCTCAAAAAAATCTCACTAACCTCAATTTTAAAAGTCCTTCGCTTCCGATGATTGATGGGCGGGGAGTCATTTGGACAACCTACAGTAGTGACCCTGAAAAACTCTATGACTACACTCTCGGTCATCAAGTGACTGAGACCTATGATTTTTCACTGGCCATGAAAGTGGCCCTTAAAGAATTCTCTCCTGATCATATTGTGCTTTTAGGACCGGGCAATAGTTTAGGGGGAGCTTTGGGTCAAACTTTGATCGAAAATCAATGGCGCGGAATAAAAAACAAGGATGATTTTATCAGTTTGCAAAAAATCAACCCTTACCTTCTTTCAATGGCTCTTCCTGAACAAAAGAAATTACTCCTATAAACAAAAAATTTTTGTTTTAAAATCTCTTCATTTTGAGAGCCAACAGAGAGCTTTAACTGGCGCAATGGGCAGGGACTTAAGTCTGTAATTAAGAGAAAATGCTAAAAATCAGCTCAAATACTTTTCTTTTTTCACCCCGAGCCGATAGAGGAATTATGTTGATTTTACCCCTCTTATTATTCAGCTTTCTAGGCTTCACTCAGGAGTTCTACAATGAAGACCCCGAAGGGGTTGGAGCTTTTGAAAACTCTCGCGTTGGAAAAGCCATCATGGGTCGAGGTCCGGGTTTAGCCTCTGTGCTGAAAACAAAACCTGAGCTTGATCAGTACTTTGCTTGTCATATTTCGACCGGTACAACGGGTACGAATAGTGCTCAAAATGCAGCAAGACTTCAAGAGTTTAACCAGAAGTATAAACCCATGATTGCACTAGCCACTCAACACTTTCAAGTTCCCTACGCCCTTGCGGCCTGTATCATGTTTCGCGAAACACGCTTTGACAATTCTCTAACTTCCTCAGCCGGAGCAAGGGGTATCGCTCAATTCACTCCAAAAACTTATGATCAACTTAAGAACAGCATGAACAAAGTGCGTGAAATCGAACCTCAGTACCAAGCTTTTTTAAACATGAGTTTTGATGAGGTCATGGCTTACACCGGGACTGATAATCAGTACGTGCGCTGGGTTCAATTCTCTCAAGGAGAGGGTGTATTGACCACTCAAATCAAAGAGGAATTAAAACAAGACAGTGTTGATGTTTCCAGAGCCGAGATGAATCGATTCCAAATCAATCGCCAGGTGAATCAAGAGCTCACAACCTATCTTTACCAAGCTAATAGTTATTATGCTCGGCAAGCTCTTGAAGCGACCAACCCTGCGGATCGCCAAACCGCTGAGTCTATTCGTCGCGAACTCTTTCCGAAAACCCCAGCGGGAAATAATCCCTCTGGAACGGATCTCCTTCCTCCTTCAAGTTTTTCAAGAATGCTTGAAAAGCCGATGTGGGTGGTTGGTATGAATATGTTTTACCTTAAGCAAATGATGATGAACGCCCAAGCTCGTTTTGACCCCACACAGTTTATAAATGAAAATGACATGATTGGTTTTTTGATGGTGATTGGCGGCGGTTATAATAGCGGTTACACCAATCTCAATAACACCTTTGATGAAAAAAGCCCGAGGGGTAAAGAATCAGTCAAACAATGGTGCGAAAGAATTGGTAGTAATGAAGAGACTCGAAACTATATGCTATCACTCAGACGATGTATGATGAAGGGAAATTTTGCCCAACCGACAGGTCAAGATCCAAATCCAAACTGTCCAC
>JBGSSY010000047.1:0-3884 GCA_041736775.1 Bdellovibrionales bacterium
CAAAAAACACGACTCCGCCAAGTGATGACTGAGAGAGTAAGAGCTAAGACAGGATATCTGGGTGGTGTCGTCAGTCTCGGTGGTTATCTTGATTCGCGCACAGGCGGAGAGCCCATAACATTTGTCTTTTTCTACAATGGACCCAGTAAAGAAGATTGGAGCGTTAGAGACCTCTTCGATAAAATTCTCTATCGTCTTTATCAAGGTTCTTAAGTTCAACTTAAGTGAAAGCTAACAAGCTAAAGTCGAACCTTAACGAGTCAGGGCTGAATTCCCTTATAAAAATGTATAATGAAATTAATTAAAGTCGGTGCTTTGGGCGATGTAAGGGAGATTGCGGTAGTAACCGTGATAATCAAGCCCGTAGCCAACAACAAAACGATTTTCAATTTCGAAGCCGACGTAATCCAGGGTGCAATCCGTTTTTAAAGCAACCGGTTTAAAAAGGAGCGAGGTCGTAATGAGTTTTTTAGGCATACGAGCCATGATGGTTTTTTTAAGATAATTCATGGTGAGGCCAGTATCGACAATGTCTTCAACCAGTAGGACATTTTTATTTTCTAGGGGAACGGTTAGATCCAAAGTGACTTTCACCTCACCAGAGGATTGGGTTTCATTTCCGTAAGAGGACACTCCAAAAAATTCACATTGTAAATCTAGGTCAATATGGCGAACTAAATCTGCAAAGTACATGCAAGAGCCTTTAAGAATACAAATGGCGGTCAACTCTTCACCGTTAAACTCTTTCGTGATTTTTTGACCAATTTCTTTAACACGGGTCTCAAGCTGTTTTTGACTAATTAATTCTGTAAGTTTTAACGGCACCATAAAGATCTCCAAAAATGTTTAAACAAAGGAATTATTAATTAACTCTCCCACACCACCAGCCCCGGGGACAATATACTGTCTGTCATTAAGGCCTTTTTCTTCATTCCAAAGTTCTCCAGGTAATTTTTTAAGGGCTTCGGGCGATGAAAAGCCTCGATCCAGGCGAGCGGAGTAAATTATCACGTCGGGGTGTTGCTGATTGAGGGTGCGGATAAACTCAGGTGTGATGATCATATGAACAGAAATCAGCTTGATCGGTTTTCCCATGTTTTTATTTTTATAAAAATCCACCACTTCACAAAGTGAAAGTCCGGTGGCCCCCATCGGATCAGGTATAAAAACAAAAGCTCCATCCACATTTCCACCGACTTTTGAAGAATTGATTTCGGTGTGAGTCACTTGGTGGTCATCACCACTCACTCTTGAAGCAAAAATATGATCCAGCCGATTGCCCTCGGGATTGGTAATACCATTCAATTGATCAAAAAAAACTTGGGCAGGAATCATGCCGGCGCGAGCGATATCAACACAAACCGCCTTTTGATCAGGGTCTAAGATTGAAGTCTGCAGTTTTTGCTCCGGGTGAAACTCACTCATTCGAGTTTCAATCGAGATTTTTTTGCAAGGCCATTCGTTTGCCATAACAACAGAGAACAGTTCTCTATAAATAGAGTGGATAATTTGGTTCAGATGAGGCTGTTTCGTCTTCGCAATTGAGGCTTGAGTGACAAGTGTAGTTAATAAAGGATGGTCAAGAATATGAACTTGTTTGGGATAACGATGTTCAATTTCATGGCAAATTGCTGTCATGAAAGTGATTTACAATGACTTAACTTCAAGTACAAGCACGACCTCACTCAAACCACTATTAAGAGACGGGGTGTTGAGTAAACTCAAGCGATTGCTCGACTGAAATAAAGCCCTCTCTTCATTAGAGAAATTCATTTCTCCAATGTTGTCTTCGAGGATTAATAGAACTTGATTAGGGGCCGTTGCCACTTCAAGAACGGCCTGTTGAGAGAGTTCCTCATTGAGCTTGAGTTGGTTCCATTTTCGAAGTCCAAGGTTAAGGCGTCCATCTTCTCGTTTTTCAATCACTGTCATCTGTAGAAAAAAGCCAATCCCATAGTCATTAAGCACATCCTCTTCTCCCACAAAAAACTGTGAAAGCACTCCGACTTTATAATTAGCCTTTTTAAGTCCAAAAGACCGCATAAGGTTAGGGGCCTCTTGAATTCTGCGATCAAAAAGTTCTTTAGAAAGAACAAATACGGTTTCTTCAAGTTTCAAAGAGTCAGCAATCAATCTTTCGAGAAGGGATCGTGAGAGCATTTTTACTTCAAAAGTCGCCTGTTGAGTTTCTCCAGCAGTTCTTGCTGTAGGAGGGGCCGGCGCGGGTGGTGTTTTTAACTCAGGCTCCGCTGATTTAACAACAGGTGTTTCTTGAGGTTGTTCTTCGTTTTGTGCTGCAAAAGACGATTGTATTTGGTGAGAAATATTTTGATTTTCGTCTCGCATCAGTTGCGTTTGTACGGGAGGGGGAGAGATCACTTCTGGATTTTTGGGAGGATTTCTAAAGTTGTCGCTGAGGACCACAAGCACAACAATCAAAAAAAGAAGGGATAATTGAAACATCCAATTTTCAGTAATCTTCTTCCAGGCCGGCTTTTCAGGGGGTTTCCAAGTTTCCATATTAATGCCGCACTGGGCACAATACTGGTCCTTGGGTTGAAGTAAGTTACATTTTGGACAATTTATCATCATGACAGAAGGCCTGTTTCTAAAACTCAAGTCTAACATAGCCCGACTTGAGTGCCTGCCCCTTTTCTGCCAAATTTGACGCAATACGTTGTTTGCCTTAAAGTGGAGGAAAGTGGAAAAAAGTGGAAATCACTTTTTCCCACCCGCAGAGAGGAAAAGGCGTGAAAGAGTTCAGAGGAAGATTCGAATTGAAGATGGACGAGAAAGGAAGAATGAATCTTCCTTCGGCCCTCAGTGATTCAGAAAACTCGTCTTACGTCGTGACCAATAGTCAGTACCAAGGTTGTCGCTGTCTTGATATCTATACCGAACAAGAGTGGAAAAACTTGCAATCAAAAATCTCTCAACTCTCACCCCTTAAAAAAGAAGTGCAAGCTTTTCAACGTTTTTACATTGCCAGTGGACAAGTGGTCGAAGCTGGTTCACAAGGTCGTATGCTTATTCCTAAAAGTCTTCGTGACTACGCCGGCCTTGAGGATCAAATGGTGGTCGTAGGAATGGGCACAAAACTTGAAGTTTGGAATCTTAAAGATTGGCAAAAAATCTTTGATAACTTGGCCAGCGATTTTGAGGACACCCTCAGCGTGATCGCTAGCCTTGATACAGGAGTGGGACATGTCTGATTCAAATCATTACCCCGTTATGATGAATGAAGTGATGGAAATGTTTGCTCAAGCCAAAGTTGAGAGTCCCAAAAATTATTTGGACGGAACTTTTGGTCGTGGCGGTCACGCCGAAGAATTTGAAAAAAGAATCGGTTCTGACATGAATATTTATGCTCTCGATAAAGATAAAGAAGCGATTGATTATGCCCATATGAAATGGGAGCAAAAAATTAAAAATAAAAAGTTTTTTATTGAACAAGCCAGTTTTGCCAGCATCGATTCTGTGATCGAAAGCCGAAATTGGCCGCAAAAGTATGACATGATACTCTTGGACCTTGGAGTCAGCTCCCCCCAGCTTGATCAAGGTTCGAGAGGTTTTTCTTTTTATCATCACGGTCCTCTGGATATGAGAATGGATCAACGCTCACCCTTAACTGCCGAAGAGATTATTAATTTCTGGAGCGAAGAAGAGCTGGTCGATATTTTCAAAGACTACGGCGAAGTTTTTAAACCTTACAACGTCGTAAAAAGTATTATACGCGAGCGTAAAAAGGGCACGATAACAACAACCCAAGATCTCTCGAGTCTGATCGAGCGCTCTGTGGGTTGGAGAAAAAAAGGTAAACATCCCGCCACGCAATACTTTATGGCTCTACGCTTAGTAGTGAATCGTGAGCTTGAAGATCTTAA
>JBGSSY010000057.1:0-19313 GCA_041736775.1 Bdellovibrionales bacterium
ACCCATAAGGGCTCTGCCGAGAGGAGAAACGGGAGTGATCACCGAAAAACTTTTTCCTTCAGCTTCAATTTTACTTCCACCCGCATAGGGAAGAATAAAAAAGTTTTTCAATTCATCTTCATCAATCTGAACTGTAACGATCGCCGTCAAGTCAATGGGGGTGGTATTGTCAAAGGTCTTTAACTCAAGTCGTTTAATAAGATTGAGTGTCTGCAGCAATTCATCAGATCTTTTGGCTTGAGCACCTGCTAAATAAGAGGCTTCTAAGCCACGGGTATCGTATTTATTTTCGGCTTTTGATTCTTCTCCCGTTGCCGCTTCGCGAGCCTCAAGAGCGGACTCAATGAGAAGATCCAGAGTCTCCTCAAGTTGGTTGATCAAAGTTGTTATCAAATTTTGTTTGTTCATTATTGGAGCGTTAAAAAAAGAAGCCCTAAATTAAGAGTCAGCATTAAAAGAGCCGGCAACGACTTTAATAAGGGGTCTTTAACCTTTATATGCATCGCTAAAGCACCAACCATTAAAACGCTGACCAATCCAGCGGCCAAAGGCACTAGTGTCGGTTGAAATATTCCAAGAAGAAGGACGATGGCGGCACCGATTTTTAAGGTTCCAACTACGTCGTAGGCCCAAGAGGGCAGTCCATAGGCTTTAAATTCGTCTCTCAGTGTTTGAGAATTTCCACCGCGATAGGCTGTTGCCTGTTGTTTACGAACCAGCCAAACATTTAATAAACCCAGCGCCACAGTGATTTGAACAAGAATTAAAACTGTACTCATAAGATAACCTCTCATTTCATGAAGAAGGATTGATTCATAACTATCTCTTCAATCTCTTCTATGTTTAGATCATCAGATGTTCACTTTTCTGCAGATCGCCCAACTTTTCTCAAGTTTATCTTTTATGGTGTACGGTTCAAGTTGTTTGTTCAGTGAAACCATGAAAATTGAATTTAAACGTTATCAAGCCAGTGAACTTCGTGTTTTAACCGGAGTCTTACAAATTCTCGCCAGTCTGAGTCTTTTGGCTGGATTAATCTATCCCATTCTTTCATTGCCAGGCTCTTTAGGTCTCTGTCTTATGATGATGGGTGCTCTATTTGTGCGCTTTAAAATCAAAGATCCATTGATCTCAAGCCTACCTGCATTTGTTTATATGCTACTCAATGGCTTTCTCTTTTGGCAGCGTCTTAGTTCCTTTACTTAATGAACTTAATCTTATTTGATACCCTCATTATTTTTAAGAAGCTCCCAAGTCACTTAACTTCACCTGGTCATTTGAATTAACTTCAGGGGCGTTCAGTCCCATGGCCTTGTGAATAAAAAAATCAATTTTGACAGCTCTCTATGGGAGGTGAGAAACTCAGCACCATGTCGATCGATCAAACACCTAAAAATGCAGTCTTAGTAGCCCTCCAACTTCCAAAAACAAGTAACGAAGAAGTCGAAGGTTCACTCCTTGAGCTCACCAGACTTGTGACCACTCTGGGTTACAACACAGTTGGAAGATTGATTCAAAAACGCAGTTCAGAAAAACTCACCACTGTGTTAGGCGATGGAAAATTAAAAGAGCTGGCCGAATGGACCGGAGGCACAGGTGTTGTTGCCTCTATGGTTCAAAAAAAATTAACCAAAGCCGCTGTTAAACGATTAGCTCCCAAAGATGAAGACGAAGAAGAAGAGATTGATGACGACGATGGGGAAAATCTTTCCTCTCCCGAAAAAAAATCAGCGAACTGTGTGATTGTTGATGCCGAGCTTTCTCCCTCTCAGATTCGCAACTTAGAAAGTGCGACGGGAGTTCCTGTTCTTGATCGAACCGGCGTTATTATCGAAATCTTTTCTCGTCATGCAAGAACTCGAGTGGCCAGTCTGCAAGTTGAAATTGCAAGACTCACTTACCTCGCTCCCCGAATTCGAGAAACCGGTGGTGAGGATCGACAAGTCGGTGGTGGCGGCAAGGGACTGGGTGAAAGCCGTCTCGAACTGGATAAAAGAAAAATTCGAGATCGGATCAAAGAACTCAAAGAAGAACTTGAAGCTATTGGCAGCCAACAAGATGTTCGTCGCACGCGCCGAGAAAAAGAGATTTGTGTGGCCCTCGTCGGTTACACCAATGCGGGAAAATCTTCTCTGATGCGAGCCATGACCGGGAGTGATGTGTTAGTGGCCGATAAACTGTTTGCCACACTCGATACAACAGTCAGAGCCCTCTACCCTGAGACCACTCCCAAGATTTTACTTTCTGATACCGTTGGTTTTATTAAAAAACTTCCCCATGATCTTGTGGCTTCCTTTAAATCAACTCTTGATGAAGCTCTCAATGCCTCTTTACTCTTGTTTGTGGTGGACTCCTCAGACCCCGCTTTTCGCAGTCAACTTGAGGTCACCCAAAAAACCTTAGAAGAAGTTGGGGCCACTGATGTACCCAGCCTAGTTCTTTTAAACAAAAGAGATTGTTTGACCTCAGAAATGGCTGAAGAACTTCAAAAAGAGTTCCCCAATGCCCTAATGATTTCTACTCGAAACCCAGAGGATTTAAAAAAACTCAGAGAAACTGTTCTCAGCTACTTCGAAAAAGATATGATCGATCATGATCTTTTTATACCTTATAATCTTAAGGGAATTGTGGGAGATGTCCGTGCTAAAATGAGAGTGCTGTCAGAGTCCTATAACGAAGAGGGAGCCATTCTCAGAGTTCGAACAACTCCAGAAAATTTAGCTCAAATCGAAAAAAAAATGAGTAGCCAAAAGCCTGAAAACTTATAATTCGGGTTTTGAAATTATTAAAACAGACAGGCCTCAGTTTGAGGCCATTATTGAGAACAAACACAACCATTCTCAATCGAATTATTAAAGGAGAAGTTCCTATGCCCATTAATAAAATTCTGACAGCTCTGTTCATACTCTTTATTGCCCCTGTCTCCCAAGCCGAACTTGAAAAAGCCACTTTTGCCGGTGGTTGTTTTTGGTGTATGGAAGAACCTTTTGAAAAATTAAACGGCGTTACGGCCGCTGTCTCTGGTTTTATGGGAGGAGATTTAACAAATCCAACCTACAAACAAGTCTCCTCTGGTGGAACTGGCCACCTTGAAGTGGTTCAGATCACTTTTGATCCTAAAAAAGTCAGCTATGAAGATTTACTCGAAGTTTTTTGGAGAAACATTGATCCCACCGATGCCGATGGCCAATTTGTGGATCGCGGGGCTCAATATGCAACGGCTATTTTTTATCATAACGAAGAACAAAAAAAATCGGCTGAACTTTCAAAAAACAAACAAGAAAATTCAAAACGCTTCTCCAAACCCCTTGTCACACCCCTACGCCCGGCCATGACCTTCACTCCCGCCGAGCAGTATCACCAAGATTTTTACAAAAACAGCACCAAAAAATACAAATACTATCGCTATCGCTCCGGCCGAGATGATTTTATTAATAAAGTCTGGGGAAAAGATAAAGTCTATAAACCTATTCCTCGACAACCCATTAATAAGTAAAGAAAATAAGGTTAGATAAGTGGATATATGAAAAAGAAATCAAAGGCTTATAAATACGATGCAAAAGAGTGGGATGATAAACGCTCTGTTGAAGTCGTCCCCGAAAAGAAATCAAAGGGTGTCTCTACAAGCTTTCGATTGCCTATGGAGATGGTTGCGAAGCTTCGTAAAGTTGCACGCAAAAAAGGTGATATTGGTTATCAAACTTTGCTGAAAATCTGGATTGCAGAGCGACTTGAGAAAGAAACGGCTTAATCTACTTATCGATTCGTTGGCACCAATCTATTTTTTGTTTGGCTTTACCCTCATAGGCATAAGCTAAATTATTTTTCATAACAATTTCTTTGAGGTCTTTTCCATCAAAATGAACATCGGCTAGAATGCGAAAGTACTTATCTCTTTCAATATTTAGAAGATCAATTCTCTGGGCTGTTTTTAAAACACTGCTAATGAGTTTTCGGGCTATTCGAGCGGCTTCTTTTTCACAGGGAGCTTTGCCTTTAATTTCGGGAGTATCTATTGATCGAATGCGAACAGAGATTTTTTTACCGAGAAGGGGATGTGTATCTGGGATGTCGAACGTTACGGTGTCCCCATCGTAATTTTTTAGATACTTAACACAGCGAAAAGCATTTGTGTCATGCTGACAATCCTTAGCACGGAGTTGAGGCAGCAAAAGAACAAAAAGGAGGGGTAAAATAGAAGCCATCTCTTAAGCTTGCTTGATGAGAATAGAAAATTCAATCACTCTCGATACTTTATATTGAGTTATTCCGTAAAAACCAAGGAGCAACGAAGGCGAGATGACAAATCCACCACTTTTTCTGATTCAACCTTGTATCCCTCTTCAATCTGATTTTCAAAATAACTTTTCGACTTTAAACCATCCAGCCAGCCACGTACCATGAGTTGTCTCATGCGATGAATAAGATTGTTCATTTGCTTTTGAAATTTGATAATAAAAGGATCATTGGCCGAGTACACATCAATTAAACGGATAAGGTCATCACGAGGAGTGTTTGTTCCAGCAGGATTGTATTGATCCCAGGGCAAAAGTTGCGGTTGACTGGTGACACTAAAGTTGAGGGGAGCGCCATCGACCGCACCCACTTGATTCAAATTAAGATGAAAAGACAGAGCCAAAAAATGCAAAAGCCTTGGAGGGCTTCGATGGTTCACATACTGTTTGATAAACTTGTCGTAGCCATCTCTTTCAGAGTTATCGACAAACTCATTAATATGATCCCGCACGATTTCATCCATAATAAGATATTCACCATCGGCCAAAGACATCACTCGATCCGCATACTCAACTGAGGTATTGACCACAAAAGATTTTACCACTCGGTCAGCTACAAAATTTTGATTGTTTGAATTGTATATTGAGAACTTGAAAGGAACATCAAACTCGATACGTAATTGATGGGCTGTAAGACGAGTGATCTTGGCATCTCGTTTTTCTGGATAGAGTACAGTTTGTGGAACTAGGGTTGTATTTAAATGTTTTTCTTTAAAGAGGAGGAGATAATCACTGTCACCGCTCCCTACAGAAGCCATGACTGGCAAATGAATCGTATCTTGTCCACGCAGTCGAGGACTTAAAAGAATAACAATTAAAATAATAAAATATGATTTCATCCCAACCAAATCCCAATAGGCTTTAAATGTGCGAAGGAGAACCTATATCACAGGCGATTCTTGAAGTGTGAGGGTAAAAATTATCAGTATTAAGGGGTAAAACCAGAGACTAGAGATTGGGTACTGAAAGTCCTTTTTCCTTCAAAAACTCTGGATTGTAGAGTTTTGATAAGCTTCTCTCCCCTAGATCACAAAGAAAGGTCACAATTCTTAATCCCGGCCCCTCTTTTCGGGCGGTATAAAGCGCTCCCGCCACATTTAAAGCGGCACTGGAACCTAAAAGTAGACCATCATGCTTTCGAACAAAGTGAGCAATATTTACAAGTTCTTGGTCAGGAAGAGTGATACCGTCATCAATTTGGGCCTTTGAAAAATTAGCCACTAATCGCATTATTCCAATACCTTCCGTAATGGAAGATCCTTCGGTTTTGAACTCTCCTGTTTTTAGATAACTCACGAGCCCCGAACCCTGGGGGTCAACCAGTCGAACTTTGGTCTTCTTATTTTTTTCTTTCAAAAAACAACTTGTCCCGGCGATAGTCCCTCCCGTTCCGGCGACTGAAACTAACCAATCAATTTGACCACCCATTTGCTGATCAATTTCAGGCCCGGTCT
This sequence comes from Bdellovibrionales bacterium, assembly GCA_041736775.1. Taxonomy (GTDB): domain Bacteria; phylum Bdellovibrionota; class Bdellovibrionia; order Bdellovibrionales; family JAGQZY01; genus JAGQZY01. The sequence goes on from JBGSSY010000057.1 coordinate 5,750, forward strand.
GGGTGTAATGGGCCTTAAAATTACTCATATTTTCAAATTGGTTGGCCCACCAATACTTTTTGGGATTCTCTTCTGCCATTCGGCGAGCTGTGTGATAAAAATGATTGGGATCTTTAAAAGGTACCGGTTCAACCAAGATAAGTTCTGCGCCAAAACACTCGACCATTCGTTGTTTTTCTAATGTTTGACCTTTGGGCATTACAGCCGTCATTTTGAAGCCTAATGAGTTAGCTAAGACCGCGAGCCCAATTCCTGTGTTACCGGCCGTTCCCTCAATGATGGTCATTCCTTTTTTAAGCTGACCACTCGCGATGGCGTCTAGGAGCATTTGTCGAGCGGCTCGATCTTTAATGGATCCACCAGGGTTAAAACTTTCACACTTAATATAAATTTCGCATCCCGTTTGTTCACTGAGGCTTTTAATTTTCACCAGAGGTGTTTTGCCAACCAATTCAAGAACATTTTCTGCTACTTTCATACCTGAACTCCGATTCACTCTTGGTCTGATCTTTTTATTTTTTTGAACGGTCTATTGTGACAGAGTAAAGACCTCGCAAGTCTCCCACCTTAAAACCAAAAGCACGATCTGATTTATATTTTTCTTTAATAAAATCAGGTCGACCTTCTTTTTCGCCGTGACAGTGTAAACACGAGGCTGCCACCGGAATACGAACATAAAGTTGTGTGATCTTATTCTGATTGTTCTTTGGGCTATTCACTTCGTGAAAGATTTTTTGGGAATCTTTGCGAAAAAGATCAATCACTTTTTGCTCCTCCTCATTGGGAGAATGATTGGGATTTCGGTATCGATCACTGAGTGTTTTAACGAGATAACCTTTTTGAGCTCCCCATTCTTTAAAAGCCTGACTTGCTGGAGCACAGGTTTGTTTAAATGTTTCAAGAACAATCGGTTCTTTTTTTCCATCAAGTGTTGACGCCAAAGCTTCTCGCATTTTGTTAAAAGAGAGCATCTGATCAACGGCCGCTTTGATTTCGGGGTCAGCAAAAATAAAACTTGAAAGAATTAAATAAGAAATAAAAAAGAGATTCATAAAACTCCATTCGTTGGTCAGAATAGGTTTTTTTGCCCTTCTGACATAAAGTTCTCACAAAATTTTAAGGCATGAGAACTTAACGTTTAAAGTTCAACATGCGATCAAAAATTCGAAACAGCAACATACCCACCAACATGCTGATCACAAAGACAAACGGTTTATAACTAAAGCTCATAAGTGAGGTGACAGCCGGTCCCGGGCAGTATCCTCCGAGTCCCCAACCCAATCCAAAAAGAAGAGAGCCGATAATCAATGCGGGCGTAATTTCTTTTTTTGTCGGAACATGCCAATGGGGGGTGAGTAGAGGAGATGTTCGTTTTCGAATCCAGTGATAAGTTATAAAATGGACCGCAATCGAGCCACCCATTACAAAGATGAGGGATGGATCCCAGTTTCCAAACAGATCAAGAAATCCAATCACTTTATGAGGCTGAGTCATACCCGAAACAACCAGACCCATACCAAAAATAAAACCCACGGCTAGTGCTGCTAAACTATTTTTAAAGTTCATTGAATCACTCCAATCGCTTTAAATAAAACCACTGCTAAAATTCCTGCCAACATAAATGAAATTGTGGCGATCAGCGATCTTGGGGACATTCGAGAAATGCCGCAGACACCATGCCCGCTGGTGCAGCCACTTCCGAGGATAGTCCCAAAACCAACCAACAATCCCGCAACGACTAATGTCCAATCGGAGGACTCAACTTGATTTGTGAAGGCGTCAGGTTTTTGAAGACCGATCACGAAGCCCCCCAGCAACAACCCTAAAACAAAAAGGATTCTCCATTGAGTATCACCTTTTTGAGGGGTAATTATTCCGTTAATTATTCCACTGATTCCAGTCACACGACCATTCCAAAGGAGCATAAGAGAAACTGAGATTCCAATCAGAACTCCACCAACCAGTGCATTGAGCCATTCGATATTCATTTTTTCTCCACAGGAAACTGACACTCATTCCAATAAAGCATTCCACCGACCATATTGGCCGAGTGGGCATATCCCATTTGCAAGCTTTCAGCAGTGGCAACACCGGAGCGTCCTCCACTTCGACAAACAAAGACGATCTCTTGTTCACGATCGCCTTTTTCCAGAAGTTCAATCAATTCAGGGCCCAAGGTAGCAAGCTCAGCCCCTTGGATATGGCCTAACTCACCATTAAATTCATCGGCTCTTCTCACATCGATCAAACGGACTTTCCCCTGAACCTGTCGAACTTCCTCGGCCGAGACTTCAGGGACTCCATCATTCATCGATGGATTAAGAAGGCGACCATCTTGGGAGTAACCACAGGATAAGTTTGCAGGCACAGCCTCTTGAATTTTTTTTGGATGGGCCAGCTTAAGTTCTGACATGATTTTTATAAAATCAGCTTTACTTCTTTCTCCTCCTAAACGTGAGTTATGTTTTTTCTCAGTACCAATCGTTGAAGAAGTGAAACCTTTATAATCATGTCCGGGATAGAGAAGAGTCTCATCAGGAAGAGTAAAAAGTTTTTTTGTAACACTGTCGTAAAGTCTTTCCGCAGAGCCTTGTTGAAAATCAGTACGACCCGTTCCTCGAATCAAAAGGGCGTCACCTGTGAACACACGATCTTCAAAATAAAAACTCAAACATGTATCGGTATGACCAGGCGTTGCTAACACTTGAATTTTTTTATCACCGAGAGTGAGTTGATCACCGTCCTTAAGTTGGATGTCAACACAGTCCACACCCGCATTTTGACTGACACCGGTTTTAGCCTTGGTCTTTTTTCTCAGCTCTCCAGCACCCGTAATGTGATCAGCATGGATATGGGTATCAAGAACATAAATCAGTTTAAGGCCCAGTTCATCAATCAGCTTTAAATCTCTTCCGACCATTTCACGAACAGGATCAATAAGTGCGGCTTGTTGGGTTTTGGGATCGGCAATGAGGTAGGTGTAAGTGGACGATTCCGGTTCAAACAACTGTTGAAAGATTATTTTTTGACTCATCAGCTTTTTCCTTATTTTAAAAGACCGTCCTAATTATACAGGCGACCTACTTTCTTCGATCGAAATCTACCATAGCCTGGCTCAATGAGTCTTTTAAAAAAAACTATATCATCCTGTCCTTTCATCTCTTCTTGATACACTGTGGTTAATATTGAGTTAACCTGACAAATTGAGCCAGAATCTAAAAGACCTAAGATGGGTTGCATTTAAAATATTGAAAAATGATCATCATTGGGATTAATATAAAAGGATGTTGTTTAAACGCTCTGCTATTCTCATCTTCTCAATTTATGTAGGCGCTTTTTTAACCCTCTCTGGCATCGGTAACTTTCAATCAAATCCAGAAATATCAAAGTATTTTAATCAAAAATCGAACTCCAATCATAAAAGTTTTTCTAAGATCGATTCGGCGACTCTCCCCCTCTTTAAACTCGAGTTTGAGTCTGAAGAAACAAGGCACCGTTCTGTCGACAACATCTCCGTTGTCGATCTTAATTTTGACCTTAATTTGAGTCTTCAAAATTCTTTTGCTTTCAAAGACTGGGTTAAAGGACATAAAAGCTCCAGTTTTATTGGCTTTCTTTCGCTCTTTAGCATGAGCCCTCCCCGACAATCTTAATTTCTCAATTCCAAATTTAAGCGCGGTTTAAAAACTGATCTTTTATGATCAATTCATCTCTCTATGGAAGTTGTCGTCAAATGGTAAAGTTCATTCAAATCAATTCAATGTTACAAAATGCTCGTTCAGGCTTAATTGTTTTCTTAGTCGCGATCCCTCTTTGCTTAGGAATAGCTCTTGCTTCTGGAGCGCCACTGATGTCTGGCTTAATTGCAGGTATAATCGGTGGGATCGTTGTCGGATCTATAAGTAATTCAAAAGTCTCTGCGAGCGGACCTGCCGCCGGGCTTAGTGTCGTTGTCTTTCAAGGCATTCTAGATGCGGGTAGTTTTCAAAACCTTGGGTACGCCATCGTCTTAGCGGGTCTATTTCAAATCGCTTTAGGCATCATGAAATCCGGTCGAGTGACTGATTATTTACCCCTCTCAGTTATCGAAGGCATGATGGCCTCGATTGGTCTCCTTCTTATTATCAAGCAAGTTCCCTATGTCTTCGGTGAGAGCTCCTATCAAGCCGTGTATGAAACGATCACATTGAATGAACAACATCTCATTCATAGTGGAGCCATATTATTAGGTGGTTTATCCATTCTTCTTTATATGAGCTATCGGTACTTTAAATTAGAGCAACACAAAATCTTTCGATTGATCCCTTTTCCACTTGTACTTGTTGTCTCCACATCTTTTATAGCCCTCAACCTCAGATCGACCTCTTTATCTTTACTAGACAGTGATTACGTCCATATTAAAGATTTTGTAAACAATTATAATCTCTTTCAAAACTTTAACTGGCAAGGACTCTCACTTTTACTTCAACCTGTTACAATAAAATTAGCACTCATTATTGCTATTGTGGCCAGTATTGAATCACTCTTATCCATAGAAGCTGCTGATAAGCTAGATCCTAAAAAATCAATAACTAATAAAAATCTAGAGTTATTTGCACAAGGTACAGGAAATATTATTTCCGGCTTGCTGGGTGGTCTCCCCATAACATCTGTCGTTGTCAGAACCTCTGTCAACGTACAATCTGGTGCCAATAGTAAAGCGTCCACTATTATTCATGGTTTTTATATTTTAATCGCAATACTTTTCATGACTCATTTGATTGATCTCATACCCTTAGCCACCCTTGCCACGATTTTAATTTTTACTGGTTATAATCTGGTCAATCCCAAACTCGTTAAAAAAATGTACAATCATGGCGTCTCACAATTTATTCCATTCCTCATAACAATTGCCAGCGTATTAGCTTTGGATCTGTTAAAGGGTGTTGTTGTAGGACTCATCAGCTCTATTCTCTTCACACTTAAAGATCACTATTACGTCCAAAATCAACAACTTAAATTGCTTAGAAATGACAAAAGTTCCATTGAGATTAAATTCGGATCTCATCTTACATTTCTCATAAAAAAAGAGATTCGAGCTCAACTCAATGCAATACCTAATAATTCAGTCTGCTCGCTGAATTTCGAAAGAACGATTCATATAGATCATGAAATTAAAGAAATATTTGAAGAATATCTTAACGAAGCTCAACAGCGAAATATTCAGATTATAACCATCAATGACAAAGACTTTTTAAAAGGTGTAAAAAATGAATAATGAAGACTTAAACCTCATCATTGCTCGAAACAAAAGATTTCTACCGAACGTTAGACCGCTACAGAATTTTTTACATCTCAGCCTGTATCCCGATTATATTGAAAAAGATTTTTTTCAATCATTGAAAGAAATTGGATCTGCATACAGTACAATTCCATTTTTAGAATTGAGTTATTATCAAAATCTATTTCAAAAAGGCGAAATCACTCGATCCCACATTAATCACGTATTAAAAAATGCGAGCCCTGAGAAGCAAAGAAGACTTCAAGATATTCTTTTTAGAAACAATCAATATTTTTTAATCCCAGAGAAGGGCCAAAGACCCCTCCATCGCTTTATAAGTGAAAAGCTGGGTCAATCCATCAATGAGCTGACAGAACCAATTCTCATCCGATTTCTGTCGAATTACTTTGACCAAGGTATTTCTCACTGGTCGATGCCCTTTATCAATGAGGGACTCCTTCACTGTTTTATTCAATTGAATACAACTTCTTTACTGCCTATCTACCCAATGACAAAATCAGCCTTAGAACCCTTTGTCGGGCAAGATTCAGTAGTCATTATCAATTCTATTCTTAATAAGATATTTGATAACGAAGGTCTTTATGAAACATACCTTCAGTCTTCCCTATTGAGCTTAAAAGGTTGGGCTGGTTTTGTTAAAACAATCGAAACCAATCCGGACCTCCTTGTCGATCAAAGAAAATGCTCATTGAATGAGTATATAGCAATCCGACTCATCATTGATTATTGTTGGATATTAAAACTGAACAGTAAAATATTGCCCATTACTCAAACTGAAGCCGATCCTTATCTTCAACAAAATACCCAAATCCTAACGAATGACGAGTTTGAAAGTTACGAAATATGGCAAAGAGCCTTAGAAGAAAGTCTCATCCAGAAGACGGTCAGTGAAATAAAAGAACACCAAATTCAACCTCATGAAGAGAATGCACATGAGGCACAAGCTGTTTTTTGCATAGATGACAGAGAGTGCCTCTTACGCAGAAACATTGAATTAATCGCACCAACGATACAAACTTTCGGAACTCCCGGACATTTTGGCCTGGATTTTATGTACAAAGAACACAAAAAATCTTTTCCAATAAAATCCTGTCCTCCCCCCGTAAAAGCCCAATTTGAAATACTTAACAACACCCCAAAAGAAAAATACCGGCACTATCAATGGCAAAATAATCACAATCAAAATATTTTTGAAGAATTGATTGTCACTTTCAAAGATGGAATTAAGAGTTTTCTCAATTTATTCTTTAAAACTTTTATACCTATAAAGTTGAATAAACAAAGTCCTCTAAAAATAACAAAACCGATGAATCTCGCTATTTTCAATTCTGAGTTCGGTTATAATTTTGATCAAGCCGCAGATCGGGTCGCAAGTGTGCTGACATCCATCAATCTTGTCGCTGATTTTTCGGACACTCTTTTTATAGTTGGACATGGCTCTACAACGACCAATAACCCCTATTATGTGGCTTATGGTTGTGGCGCTTGCTCTGGGAGAGATGGCGATGTCAACGCCAATGCCTTTGTCACTATGGTTAATCATTCTGAGGTCAGGTCAATACTCCTTTCAAAATATAAAATTAATATCCCCGACAAAACAACTTTTATTGCTTGTTTTCACGATACAACAAGTGAAGAGATTCACATTTACCTTCCTGATCATCTCTCTCAAGATCCCAAAATACAATTTTATAGGGCACAATTCGAAAAGGTCTTACTTAAAAATGCTCTTGAGAGAGTCTCTGACTTTAAACATTTGGAAAACACCAAAAATCCTTTAAAAGCACAACAAAAATTAAGAGAGAGGGCTCATGCTATCTTTGAGCCACGTCCCGAGCTCGGCCACACCAATAATGCTTTAACCGTTATTGGAGATCGCTCAAAATACCAAGGTCTCTCTTTCAAAAGAAGAGCTTTTTTACAATCTTATAAACCTGAACAAGATACAGAGGGATTCATATTAGAGTCGATCTTAGGAGCCACGATTCCAGTCTGTGGCGGCATTAGTCTCGATTATTTATTTTCACGTTTAAATAATCGAGATATGGCTGCCGGAAGCAAATTATCTCATAACGTGATTGGACTTATCGGTGTCAGCCATGGGAGTGAAGATGATTTACTCGCTGGCCTCCCTCAACAAATGGTAGAAATGCATATCCCTTGCCGTAATATTTTTTTTATCGATCAAAGCCCTAAAATTATACAAAAAGTATTTCAACGCAATCAACACCTTGCAAGCTGGGTCAACAATGGATGGATTAGAGTCTGTTGTTGTGACCCACTCAGTGGCGTTTATTATGTTCATAATAGCAATTTTTTTGAAAGATTAGGGATCATTTAATATGTACAGTTTATTCCTTTTATCTCTCTATTTTGTTCCTCTATTTTTAGCATTTATTTTATGCTTCAAAAAACTCAATGAAAAAACAATCTATCTTCTCAATCACTTAAGCCTGATCCCTCCTTTTTTAGTTTCTTTGATCCTCTTTATTGATTATTTTCTCAGAAACTTTATCCCCTATGAACTCAGTTTTGGTGAACTTCACCTCGGTCTTCATCATTTTAGTTTTAATTTATTTTTTGACGAGCTCACAATGACTATTCTCTTATTAACCGGATATCTTTCTATTTTGGTTAATAAATTCAGTTATATTTACTTACATAGAGAAATAAACTTTCAAAGATTTTTTCTTATTATCAATTTGTTTGTTTTTGGACTTTACGTTTTAGCTATGGCCGGCACTCTGGATTTGTTTTTTGCGGGTTGGGAAATTGTAGGTCTTTCCTCTTTTCTTCTTATTGGATTTTATTACGATCGAACTCGCCCCTCTCGCAACGCCTTCCGAATTTTTTCGATCTATCGCTTTTGCGATGTCGGTTTACTTTTTAGCGCCATACTCAGCCACGTTTTATGGGACAAGTCTGATCATTTTTATTTTCTTATTCAAAAGCCAGAAGACCTTTCATTGCCCTTTTCTTATGGCTGGTTAATGACTATGAATTTATTGATTCTTTTAACGGCTATTGGCAAGTCGGCTCAATTCCCCTTTATAAACTGGCCCGCTCGTGCCATGGAAGGCCCCACACCGTCGAGCGCGATATTTTACGGCGCCCTTTCTATTCATTGTGGAGTTTTTCTCCTTTACCGAGCTTACCCATTGTTGAATCACTCTCATTTGATTCTTTCACTTATTTTTTTAATTGGACTACTTTCAACCATTACAGCAACTATCATTGGACGTGTCCAAGCCAATATTAAAGGACAAATTGCTTATGCGTCGGTGGCTCAGATTGGTGTGATGTTTATGGAAATTGCTCTTGGACTTAAAACACTGGTTTTAATTCACCTTGTCTTACACGCGCTTTTTCGATGCTACCAATTACTTATTTCGCCCTCAATAGTTGTTGATCACATAAAGTCTATGGAATACGTCGATCAATCCCCTTACAAAAAAATGATTGGAAGATTTGTACCTACAAAATTAAGAACCACTCTATTTACTTTTGCTCAACAAGAGGGGTTTCTGTCCATTTCAGAAAGAGGTTTTTTTCCTTTTCCAATAGTTCGAGTTAAGATTTGGGCTCGAAATCACATTGAACTTTCAACTCTCATTTTTATACTCATTGGAATCTTAATATTTTTGCGATACGAAAGTATGGAAATCAATACCTTCCAAATGAGTGCTCATCTCTTTGCAATCCTGAATCTTTTTTTATCCTTACACTGCATACTCTCACTCAAACATCCCTTAAAAATTTGGAGAGTTTTTATTTTTGCACAATTCAGTTTTGTTTTAGCCAATTTCTTCCATGACCCACATAATCTAGTAGGCATTAAACTTTATTTATTAAGTGCTCTACCCTGCCTGACAATCGGTTATATGGCCCTTTCAAAAATTCCACAAATCTCCTTAAAAAGGTACAATGGTCTTCATAATCATTATTCGAATGAGTACCGTTTGATCTTAATTTCATTTATTGGGCTAGCCGGTTATCCCTTTACGACAATATTTTGGGCAGAAGATATTATTTTTGCAGAAATTGTCCTTGAGGCACCCAGCATTCTATTTATGTCTGCAACAAGTTTAATGCTGAATGGCTTCATCATCGGAAAGATCTTAGTTAAAACTTTCTGGGGGCACCCTATGGCAACTTACCGATAATAGGTATTTTTAACTCAAAACCCCTGAGGAAGTCACAAAACTTCAACCAATTACCCAAAGTCTCTGATTGGCTTGCAAATGGGACTTATGGTAGGTTTCTTAAATAAAGGCAAATCGGATAACACCGCTCAAGTTTCTCAAAATTTAAGAAGGAGCCCTTATGCTTGAAGCCAAAATTAAATGGACCCAAGGGCTGAGCTTTGATGTCAGTATCAGAGATCACCAACAAAAAATGGATGCTAAAAAAGACTTGGGCGGTGAAGACCTTGGGCCAAACCCCAAAGAATTTGTTCTAGCCGGTCTTTGTGGATGCACCGGCATGGATGTTGTAAGCCTTCTTAAAAAGTTTCGAATCTCTTACAATTATTTTGAAGTTAGTGCGGAGTCCGAGCAAACGACAACTCACCCCCATGTCTTCTCCGAAGTTCATCTTCACTTTATGCTGGTGGGTGAAAATATTGAGGCTGCCAAATTTGAAAAAGCGGCCGATCTCTCCATGACTCGCTACTGTGGAGTCAGCGCCATGCTTTCAAAAGCAGTACCCATCTATTATCATTTGCACCTTAACGGTTCAGAAATCAAAAAAGAAAAAGCCCACTTTGCGGAATTTAATCCTCAAATATAGTTCACAAGGAGATTCATTTGAAAATTCATCAGACCTTATTCTTTATGTTTATAGCCAGTTCCACTTTAAGCTGTATGATGTCTCCCAAAACCATAACGGGACCCGACGGCACTCCCCATCTTTTGATCTCCTGTAATGAGATTAAAGATTGTTACTCTGATGCCCAAAAACAATGCGACGGCACATACAAAATTATCAATACAAGCAACGAAGTTATTGGAACCGATGGGCGCACTTTTTCAACCACCAATTTACTGATTAAATGTGATTAACGGCCGTTCATAAAATTTAAACTATAAATTAAATTCCTTGTTAAAATTTCTATGGATGGCTTTATCATTATAGGGATCTCGATGTTCAATCATCTCTTCTGAGGAATAACCACTTTCAACCTTAAATAGACTAATTTTGACTTCATCAAAATAAAATGAAAAACGCCACGTTTTGTAAGAAAAAATATAATGATCATCCTTGGCTTTAACTCTTTTGATTTTCTTTTGAGTGGGCTCAAACTCCAGCTGGCGAATGACAATGGTAGAAATATCCAAATTCAGGTTTTTATTAAGCCACTCACAACGTTGTGCCGCCTCTTTGGTCCACTCCACTGGATAGGGCTTTTTTTCATCAATCCAACCCATCTTGGATTCTGAAAAACTATCTGCGTAGGGCAAATAAGGTTTGATATCGAGAAGGGGGGTATCGTCTAAGAGATCATGCTCAAAAACTTCAATTTGATTGCCATTAAGCGCACCCAAACGCACACAAGTTAGCCCTATAGAATTGGGCCTATAAGGTGAACGAGTCGAGAGCACCCCTCTTTTAATATCAGTGCCTCGTGGCGGACGTACAAAAGGCTTCCAAGTCTTATTGAGATGAAAATCATAGATCAACCATACCCGTTCAAAGCCCGATAGATCCCGAAGACACTCTAATGGAAAATCGTTATTGAGTTCAATCACACCACGACTTTTCTCTGCGAGAACTCCTTGTCGTGGAGACTCTAAAGGATCTCGCTGCTCGCATTTAAAAATTCCAATGGGCTTATATCTAATTTCATTCATCTTAGATTTGCCACTGTCGACTGACTTCATAAGAAAAGATGCTCATGGCATTGGCCACATTCAATGAATTTTTAATTCCCCTCATTTCAATAGATACTATTTCATCCATTTGCTTCAGAATTTTTTGATCCAAACCAAAACGTTCGTTTCCTAAAAAAAGAGCCATGGGTTTGGGTGCTTTAAAAGTTCCAAGAGTTATGGCTTCAGGCAGCGTTTCTAAGGCCACTAAATGATAGTTTTTAGTTTTAAGATCTTTGATCAGAATATCCATCTGATCCCAATGAGACCAAGCTACTGAACGCTCAGAACCCATTGTGGTTTTTAAAACACCAGGGTCTAGGGGAGTCGGTGTATAACCGACTAAATAAAGATGCTCAATTCCCAAGCCATCAGCCGAACGAAAGATACTTCCCACATTAAAAGCTGATCTTAAATGATCAAGAATAATAACCAAAGGAAGAGTCACCCTTGGTTTTTCGGGCTGATCATAATTTGTGACATTTAAAAACTCATCTTCTTTAATTGATAAATTCAGTGTTCTTTCAATGGGAACGGCTATATCAAAAAGAGTTCTTTGTTCCATTCGAGGTGTTAACAGTCGAAAAAGATGGGATATTTTTTGCCCCTGAAGTGAAAGTTGAGGATCTTCAGTCAGCCAAAGAAGATAATTTTTTACGTTTTTAAGAAAGCTTTCTCGAAGTGCAAGATCGGGCCAAACTCTTTCAGCTTTTTGAACCGCCGAGAGAAGTATTTCGAGACGCCGTTTTTCGGTGAGGCTTAAAAATATATCTTTAGAGTACTCACCCATTGAGCTTAAAGCCTTTATCCTTTCAAAGCCTTATTGCTTTGAAGCTTCTAACATTTCTGCCATTTTCTTTACATCAACCCGTTGAGAAAGGTGAACAAACTCATTGAGCTTTAAATTTTCTACACTGCCTATTAGGTTCTGGTCTAAATCGGCCCAGGTGAATTCTTTATGAGATTTTTCATTTCCGGCAAAAAGGGCCTCAACATTTTGTGCGTATTCTGGAAGGATGGGTTTTAAATAAATCGATAGAATTTTAAAAATACACAGTATGTCTGTTAAAATTTGTTGTGTCGTTTTTTCATCGGTCTTGATAAGAACCCATGGTGCTTTTTCATCGAAGTATTTATTCGCTCGATCGGCAATCTCTCGAATCTCGACCATGGCTTTTGCAAAGTTGAGATCTTCATAGAGACTGGCAATGTTTTCAGATTGTGAAAGAGCCCATTGAATCAACTCGCGCCCCTCTTGGGTGACGGTCGTGGTTTGATAATTGAGTTTTTTATTGATCATTTGAGCTCCACGAGAGCCTAAATTCGTAATTTTTCCGATTAAGTCAGAGTTCACACGACTAGAAAAATCCTCAAGGTTAAGATCAATGTCCCCAATGCCGTTTAATTTACAAGCGTAATAATAACGAAGATGGGTCGGATCGAGAAAGTTAAGATAAGTCCTTGCTGCGATAAAAGTGCCTTTTGACTTACTCATCTTTTCACCATTGACGGTCAAAAAACCATGGACAAAAACCTGACTCGGAGTTTTTAATTCTGCAGCCTTCAGCATGGCTGGCCAAAAGAGGGTATGAAAATAAACAATATCTTTACCGATAAAATGATAAATTTCTGTTTTGGGATCATTCCAAAGTTGATCAAAATTAAGATTATTGAGTTTACACCATTGTTCAGTGGCCGACAGATAGCCAATAGGAGCGTCAACCCAAACATAGAAATACTTTTGCGGATAACCCGGAATCTCAAAACCAAAATAAGGTGCATCACGAGAAATATCCCAATCTCTTAAATCACCATCAAGCCACTCTTTGAGTTTATTAGAAACTTCACTTTGGGTATGTAGGGGCACCCATTCTCTCAGAAAGTCTTTAAAATCTCCTAACTTAAAGAAAAGATGTTCGCTGACTTTTTTAGTCGGAGGGTTACCACAGACTGAACAACGAGGCTCTTTCAACTCTGCAGGTGAATACGTAGCCCCACACTTATCACAGGAGTCTCCATATTGGTCTTTGGCTCCACAGCTCGGACAAGTCCCAAGAACAAAACGATCAGGCAAAAACAAGTTGTCATGTTGACAAAAACTTTGCTCAACATCTCTGGTTTCAATATGTCCTTTGGCCTTCATCGCTAAAAAAACTCTCTCTGCCATCTTTTTATTTTCTGGAGAATGAGTTGAGGAATAATGATCAAATCGAATTTGAAAGTCAGAAAAATCCTTAAGATGCTCTACTTGGCTTCGGGCGATCAGTTCTTCGGGAGTGATTCCTTCTTTAAGAGCCCTAATCATAATGGGAGTTCCATGGGTATCATCGGCACAAATATACAAACACTGATGACCACGCATCTTTTGGAAACGCACCCAGTAATCGGTTTGTAAATACTCCACCAAATGGCCCAA
>JBGSSY010000064.1:0-1591 GCA_041736775.1 Bdellovibrionales bacterium
TTTTGATTTTGAAGAATTGATTTTCTCAGGAGAAAAGTTTTTGGAAACCCATTGGATCAATTCAAAGTCTCCACTGATCACAGTTTGACCAGGGCAATTGTAGTTCGCTGGCTCCAAGGGTCCACGTCCGGATTGTTTGCAGGCCCACTCGCAAAGCTTGTCTACCTCATCGGTATCAAGGCCCATCACGGCAGCCATTCCACCTTGTCCAACCGGAACAGACTCTTGCATCAGTTGCCCACGTAAACGCACCAGTTCAAGAGCTTTAGAAAAGCTCAGAGTTTCTGCAGCAACAAGGGCCGCGTATTCTCCCACAGAATGTCCAGCTCCCGCTTTGACCTCTAAAGGATAAAGTTCATTAATCACTCGATAGGTGGCTGTAGAGAGAGTTAAAAGGGCCGGTTGAGTATTAAAAGTGAGTTGCAACTGATCTTCGGGGCCTTTCAGGCAAAGGTCATTCATATTAAAACCAAGGGTATCGCTGGCCTCTTCAAAGACGTTTTTTGCAGTGGGAAAATTTTTAAGGAGATAATCTCCCATACCCACGAACTGACTCCCTTGTCCCGGGAAAATAACGGCGAGCATGGGTTAGTACCTCAGCAGAACACTGCCGCTGGTCAGTCCCGCTCCAAAAGCCGTGAGAAGAATAAGATCGCCTTTTTTAATTTTTCCAGAGATGAGGCATTCATTCAAAGAGACGGGGATGGTGGCTGCCGAGGTGTTACCCATGTGTTCGATATTGATAATCACTTTTTCAAGGGGAATATCAAAGTGTTTTGCAACCGCTTCAATGATTCTGACGTTGGCTTGATGGGGTATGACCCAGTCGATATCATCTTTCGTCATATTGTTTGCATCAAGAGCTTCTTGACAGCATTGAGCCATGGCACGAACGGCGTGTTTAAAAATCTCTCGTCCATTCATAACGACATAAATTTCTTTTGAGTCTAAAGTTTTTTGGGTGAAGGGCATGACAGATCCACCGCTAGGTACATAAAGAAGATTAGCCAGATTTCCATCGGCGTGACTGTGGGTGCTTAAGATCATGCTTTCTGATTGATCGTCACAACGTGTGACAACAGCAGCGCCAGCGCCATCACCAAAAAGGATGCAAGTGCCTCGGTCTTCGTAATTCACTTTGTGATGAAGGATTTCTGCGCCAATAATCAAAACATTTTTATAGTGTCCCGTGCGAATAAATTGATCGGCAATGCTCAGGCCATAAACAAAACCGCTGCAGGCGGCATTAAGGTCAAAAGCCATAATATTGCCTAAACCGAGTTTTGCCTGAAGATAGCAGGCGGCTGAGGGCATAAGGTAATCGGGTGTTACCGTAGCAAAGATCAACATATCAATGTCTTTAGGTTTTAATCCGCTATTTTTAAGGGCTTCTTCGGCAGCAAAGAGTGCAAGGTCACTGGTGCCCTGGCCGTCTTCGGCGATGGAGCGAGAAAAAATCCCCGTTCGTTCAAGGATCCACTCGTTATTGGTGTCCACCATTTTTTCGAGATCATGATTAGTGAGTTTTTTGGGCGGCAGGTATGAACCCATGCCCAGTATTCGACTACGATACAAGTCAATATCCCCCGCT
>JBGSSY010000112.1:0-5498 GCA_041736775.1 Bdellovibrionales bacterium
ACAGGGATATGCAATACTTTGCCCTAAAGATCCTACAGAAGTGCGGTTATTTGAATTCAAAATACCATGGATCTCTACTACCAGCCATTTAGAGCTCCCACAAAAACTAGAAAGACCTAATGAGTTGTCGACAATTAATGAGCACTGTAAAACAATTTTTGTCACACCCTACTTCAAACCTATCATCCCTCGTTTTCCGTAAAAATAATTCCGATTAAGTTATTGAAAGAACTAACAAAGTTTAGGTCATCTTTTTAACATCATTTTTGGAATGGGAATGAAAGTTGCTCATAGTCATCTGTGCTCTCCTAAGGAGGCCGGTTGTGTGTGAAGTAGGACGTATGAACAAACTCATTATTGTTTTCTCGGTGGTATTGCTGTTCTCTCTTGAGGCCTTCTCGCAAAGCCGCTCGGGGGCTCATCATCAGGCACTCCAATATTTTCCCTATACGATTTATGGTTCAAATCTACAAAACCATAATGATCAAATGGGTGAAATTATTAATGGAGACAGTAGTCCTTTATTAGACGTCAATGGTGAGACAATCAACTACCCTCCATTTCCAAGAACTTGGCTTGAACTGGGTTTGAGTCGAACTGAAATCACCAACACGGCATGGATCTATAGCGTCGCTCGCTTTGATTCAACAATACCTATAATAGATTTGAAGGTCGGTGCGTCAGCCACTTTTGCTACAAATTATCGCTATAATGTTGAGACCACTTTTATTGCTATCTCTTCTTTTCGATCGCTCAACCCTGATGCCCAAGAAAATTCAAAGGAAAGTTTTGGAACAATTCCTGAAACTCAAAATATTCCTAATCCACTCAGAGCGATTGTTCGTTGGGAAGAAGATGAACGTCGCACTTATTTCAATACCAGTGAGCGTCAACCTATTATCGGAATTTGTAAGTTTGAAATGAGTTTACGAATAGCCCAAACTGAGAGTACTTCTCTCACTTTTCTGATCCATGAAAAAACGGATGAAGATCAAATGGTTTCATCTGTCACATTTGCACTTTATTCAAACCCTATTCGAGTGAAAAATGATATTCCCATTCAAGAGTATTTAAGAACGACTTGTGATCAAGAATTTAAACATCTCGTTCGATACTTGGCTGATGATCAATTCAATAATGTTGTCAAAGAAGTTAACGCCCATTACCACCCCCAAGCGCAGTGCGATTGGGACCCTAAGGCCGCTAAAGATCCACGCGGCGATGCCAGCTGTATGAACTGGTACAGAAATCCAAGAAATGTTATGGGAAGCTATCGTCGAAATAATGTTCCCCGTTGTGTTCTCGGGCGAGAAGGGATTCCGACTTGTGTTTTAAGAGCCAAGCAAAATGCCACTTGCCCCGTTTATCTCTCCAATAATCGTTTAGTGACTTCAAAGCCAATTGATGGAAAAGGAAGATTACTCACTAAGGGAGATCATTATCATTTTCCATGTGATGTTGGTTTAAGTTGCCAATCTCCTCAAAAAGGTTCTTTTGAAGAGATTGAAGCCACCTGGAATATGCGTTTCACGGGATTAGAAGCTCGTTGTAAAAAGCCTTAAAAACTTAAAGTCCGTTTTCAGGAAGAATTTGATTGGACTGTTCTAGCTCTTCATAGGCTTTTCGAACGCTAGGAAAATAAACAGCATCAAAGAAGTTTGGATCCGTTCCAGCCCCTTGCAAACCGCTCTTATAAGCGGAATTGATTTTATTTCGATAGTCAGGATCTTTAAGTTTATTCTCTTCAATTTGTTTTTTGATATTTTCATTCAATACGGCCGTTCCACCAGGATTAGAACTGAGTGCAGTTGTTCCCATAAAACCACCATTCATTTTATCTAATATTTCTTTCAGTCGTGAAGTGCCATAACCACCGCGACCGGCATTATTTCCAGCAGCAGCAGCACCTCCGCCACCCGCAGGATTGCCACCCACAACAGGCGCACCACCACCCTGATTTTGACCTCCGCCACCACCGGGTTGTTTAGGTTCACCCCCGGGCTCACCCATCGTTTGAGTAGGAAGAAGTCCTGCGACAGGATATTGTGGTATTCCATCAGCCGCCATCACTTCAGGCTCTCCCAGGACGGGTGAACCGTCTGCATTGGCACTAAGACCTAACTTGGTATCTGAATTGGGGATATTCAGTTGTCCCATGGGTGCATTAGCCATGTTGTTACCACCAAAAAATCTTTGTCCTAAACGTTGAGCGGTATCGGCAATTTGATCGCCAGTGGGGTCTCCACCAGAAGGTGGAGATGTGGGATCAATGGGTGTGTCTCCACCACCGGTTGTATCTCCACTTGCAGGTTCCGTTACACTGGCAGAATCTACATCAGATACTGTTCCTCCCGTGCATAATGAAAGATCAAAATTATTCATCGAACAAGGATCGGTATTTATTTTTGCATTGATATGGGCAGAACAGACGGCTGTTGTGCTGGTCGCGGCACAAGGCGGAGAATTCAGAAAACCTTGGATCAGCTTGTTGCAAAAGTTTTTATTAAGGGTATTAAGATTACAAAAGTCTTTTTTGAGATCAATTAAGATCTGACTAAATTCAGCACATTTAGCGTGACGAGCGGCAAAAGTATTACAGTCAAAACGATAAAAACCAGAAGCGTGGGTTCGACTCAAAGATCCTAAGTTATTACAAGATATCAGTGTGAGTTTTAAATTGTCGCCGCAAAATTGATTATCGTAGTAAACAGTCGCGGCCTTTTGGCTAATGATTTGAAGAATAGGCGAGTTAGGACTACTTTTTGCCAAGTCATTAAGTTCATTAATATGACTATTGATCGTATTACTGCCAGATGGTGTAGTTCGAAGTTCATCAAGGCAGCGAGGTAAATAATCCATGAACCGATTATTAGCCACAGCGTAATCTTTAAAACAGGAATCCGTATTTACGGTGAGGGTGCTCGCCAAAGTGGGAGCGGATAGAGTCAGTAAAGATAAACAGAAAAGAACTGACTTGATCGATCTGAAATGAGATTGAAACATCGTTCCCCCGATTGTCTTATTCTACCAGAACTTTTCGGTACTTAGAGAGATTTTCTCGAGACCGTCTCAGACTGAGGCGATCAAAATAAAACGTTAAAGAGTTGAACCTATAAACAGGCTTCATGAACACTGGACCAAAGCCCATATCCTTTAGAATTCTTTCTGGGATTGACCTACCTACGGCTTAATTTGACTATTCAATCTGGTCTTTTGAGTGACCCGTGACAATAATAGAAGCAGCGGAGGGCTTATGAACAAGCTTTTTATTCCTATTCTCGTTTCTTTGTTTTTAATTACACCTGGACTCACCCAGGCTAAAAACAAAGCTGCACAAAATAACACATCGAGCGTGCGTCAACAAAAAATTCTTAAAGAGGCAAAACTCAGTTCTAAAAAGTTTTCCCTTGTTTATGAAAAGACTTGGTTTCTCTCACTCAACAAAAAACAACAGGACGTTTATTTAAAAACAGTGAATGATCTTGTTCTTAAAATGTCTCGCCAAAAACGATATTCTTCGAATGACAAAATCAATGACTGGCTAAACCTCTTTTTAACACCTGTTTATGCTGAGGGTGAAAAAATCAATAATGGATTTATTTATACTGGAAATTGGGAGAGCTTTATTTCAGGTGTAAATCTTGGAGCTCTAACACCAACCTGTCCTGCGGGGCAAAGTGCCTGTGCGCCCTATACTGGTTTAGTAAAAGACGCGGCGGGTTCTGTAAGATTGGGCTGTTCAGCCAATAGTACACCGAGCTGCGTGAGTAATGGTGATAAGGCTCTGTTAAGAGATACACTCAATAGTTGTCGCACTGGAATTTCTGATATTTGTAATTCACTCAATCATTTAATGACTGAAAGTACCAAAGGTGTTCGTGAGTATTGCCAATCCAGAAGTTCAGCACCTTGGTGTACAGCTGCAACAACGGCCATGAACGATGCCGGTATTCCTCTTCCTCCAGGAGAGGCAGATGCCCCCACTGGAGCGAATTGTGATAAAGCCGCTAATGATTTAGTGCGAAGAAAAGAAGCTAGTCGAGCGCCAGCGGGTGATTCTCCCCAATATAGTAATAATGTTTTCTGGCGTGATATGACAGCTTTTGCAAAAAATGCCTGTGCGAGACCCTCACTCACTTCAATGACGGAAATTGTTGGCGTGTGTGATGTCTCTGATATGAGCGGTCCCGCTGGTAATATGAATGTAACCCAAGTGACAGCCATTCCAAGGCTGATCAAAGATGCTAGAGGCAATGAAGTGGCGAACCCTGACTTTAAAACCTGTCAGGATCAAAGAGTGGCCAAATATAGAGAAGAACACTCCACTCGTCTTTCAACATTGAATGCCCGTAAGACACAACTATCCACACAATTGTCTTCTGTGACAGGTGTGGGTGGTGCAGAAGCGACACTCAAAGAAGAACTTCGTTTGGTTGGGGTTCAAATTGCAGAAGCAGAAGCGACCTTCAATCGTGGTCTTCCTTTGATTCAAAGAAGTAACGAATGTGTCAACATGGGAGTCGCCAGTATCGCAGCTCCGGCCCATGATTTTAGTATCCACTCGTTGGGTGATGATATTATGAATAAATTCAAAAATGGCACCCAACTGAGTGAACTTGAAGAGAATAAATTTAAAGCCGCCACGGGTTTGAGTGCTCGTCAATTTAAAGAGAGCTTTTGTGGTTCGGCAACACATGCTGCTTTTAAGAAAAGTCTTACATCGGCCGTTAACTTTCCTCAGCCGGTTCGTGGCGACATGAGAGTGGGTTCTATTCAAGGATATGCGGATCAAGCCAAAGCGGCCCTTTTTAGAATGAATAAATGTTTAAGTTCGGTGAAAACGGCAAAAGAGACAGGTTGTGCTTTCTATGATGTGGATGATTTTAACGTCATCCGCACAGCCACCAACGATGCCCCGATCCTTGCCAAGAACAGATCCACAGGAGAGTGTTTGCTGGTGACGGCTCACGAATTTGCTGATGTGGGAGATCGTTTTGACAGCTCCACGGGGAATCGTTTACCCGAGAGAGTTTCAAGAATCACTTTAGATAACTTGGAAACTGGAAAAACAGTGACTGAAACACCAAACTCATTTGCCCGAGGTCACTTTCTCAAAGTCTATCGCTGTAAAAACGATACAATCCAAGCTGAAACCTATCGTGAGACTAACCCTGAGAAAATTGATAGCGAAATTTAAATATTGTTATTCGATTTTTCAAATAAAAAAGCCTCATTTGAGGCTTTTTTTATTCAAAATTCCAACTTATAAAATTTAGATTTCACTGCTCACGGGTGATAGAGGACGTTGAATGACTTCTTGAACGGTGGGTGTGGGTTGAGCATGTGCGCGACACATTTCAGAATTCTGATCAAACAAACACTCCATCGGAACAGCAACAGGTGTAACTTGTGGACGAACGCTGCTGACTTGATCTTCACGACAGGTTTCAGAATTTTCATCGCCACGACACTCTGGGCGGGGATGAATGTATCCTCCA
>JBGSSY010000122.1:0-5135 GCA_041736775.1 Bdellovibrionales bacterium
AAATTGATGAGATTGTTTTAGGTTTAGCCCAAGGTGACCGAACTTCTTTGGCCAAAGCCATTACTTTGCTTGAGAGTTCAAATCCTCGGGACTGGGCCACCTCAACCGAACTTCTGAAAAGAATAAAACAAAAGAATAGAAAAACTTTTCGTGTGGGAATTTCTGGGCCTCCAGGAGTGGGTAAGAGCACTCTCATTGAAAAAGTCGGTTTAGCTTTGACCCAAAAAAACATCCGAGTGGCCGTTTTTGCGATTGATCCTTCGAGCGAAATTACCGGCGGTAGTATTCTCGGAGATAAAACTCGAATGGAAGAGCTTTCTCGCAGTGAGCTTGCATTTATTCGCCCCTCACCCCATCGCGGACATCTCGGTGGTGTAACCAGCAGTCTTCCCGGCGTGATTTTGCTATGTGAAGAAGCCGGTTATGACTGGATTCTGATTGAATCTGTCGGTGTAGGCCAATCCGAAATTGAGCTGAGTAAAATGGTGGATTACTTTTGTTTTATTTCTCAAGCGGGTGGAGGAGACGAACTTCAAGGAATAAAAAAAGGGATCCTCGAGTATGTGGATTGTTTATTGGTGAACAAGGCCGATCGCGATCAAAAAATGGTGAATACCTCTTGTCAGCAATTTTTAGCGGCCTTAAAAATTGTCCGCCCCCAACAAACCGTGCCCGTTTTTTCTTGTTCGGCGTTGACTGGAGAGGGCGTTGAAACGATCGTTAATCATTGGCTCAAAGTTTCTTCGATCGAAAATATAAATAAACGAGAAAATTTTTTAACTCATTGGTTTGAGTCTCTGGTTGAATCCGAATTTAGAAAATACATTCGTCATCAGCCTCAAGCCCTTGAAGCTCTGGCTCGAAGTAAAAAAGAAATAAAAAGTAAAACTCTGAATCCCATTGAAGCTGTCGATTCTTTTTTTCGCACTTTGGGTTTAAAATAATCATTTTTGATTCTAGACCCATTTTAATGGCTTCTCATGCAAAAATTACTTTTTTTCCTCTTCCAAAAGACTTGCTTTGACTGTCAAATAGTCCAGGGAAAAAGACTATTTGCTGAGTTATTTCAATAATTTGTTTAGAATAGATCATGGCTCATTTAAGAATTAAATCCCTCATTGTTGCTCTCTTTTGTCTCTCTTTAAGTTTTCAACTTTCCAGTTGCACCTCAAGTGATGACGAAATCTCAGACATTGAAGCTGAAATGGGAGGTCTCGGTGAGGAATCAGACGAATTAGAAATTTCTGATGAAGCCGATGATCTCGCTGAGATTGACGAGTCAGCCTTGAGTGATGAAGTTGAAGATTTTGATGCAAATGCTGAACAAACTGATATTGCAGGTCTTGAAGACGAAGAGATTGACGGCGAACTCAACGACGATCTCGAAGGTGAAGAGATTTTGGATGAGGATCTTGATAGCGAATTCGCAGAGGGTTCTGAAGAAGGTGCAACTCAAGTTGCGGCCGGTGATGATTCTGAATTTGATGAATTCGATGAATTTGATGAAATGGAAGATAAAGAACTGGTTCAAAATGAACAATCTCTACAAGATGAGCTCAAGCAATCGGGTGAAGGAATTGAAATGCCAGTGGCCGAAAATGCTCAGCCTACTTTTCCAGAAGAAGTTATGGGAGCTGATCCTCTTGCACAAGGGGTTGCATCGAGCGATGTTCCTGTGGTCGATTCAATGCCCATTGATCCCATGGCACCAATGCCTGTCGTTAGCAGTGAGGCCGACGTGGGTTACAGTGATCAAACTGCGCAATTGCCACAAGATGATTTAGGCCTAGCTGATCCTATAATCCCTGAAGATGACAATGCTCCTGCTGAGCAAAGCTGGATTCCGGTGGTTAAAGTTAAAACGGATCCTTTTTTCAGAAATGAAAGACTGATGAATGCTGTCTATATTTCTCGCCCCAAAGATTCTTTTGAAGGGATCAGCGAAAAAATATTTGGAGCCGATCGTGTTCAAGAAATCAAAGATGATAATCCACACCTGGCGAAGGGACTCGATCCTGGTGATAAAATCTATTACAATTCTCCAGGTCGCCCTGAAGATAAAACCCAACTCAAATTTTATTATGAGGACATTGGCCTTAAGCCCCAGTATTACAAAACAAAAGAAGGGGATAATATGAGACGATTGGGTTCAAAGCTTCTTGGCTTTCCGGAAGGCTGGAAAGAGATTTGGGCGATCAATCAAAATATTGATTCAAAAACAATTTTACCCGGTGGTATGGAAATCAAATATTGGACGGGGGATGAACAAAGTCTCAATCTTCCTATGGCAATGAATGAGACTCAACCCCCCACTCAGGCAGCGACGGATTCACAAGCTGCCGTTGGTGAGGAAGATTTTTCTTCCTCTGGGGCCATACAAGACATTGAAGACTTACCGGCAGAGCCACCCCTTCCCCAAGCCCAAGTGGCTCAAGGTAACAATTTAGAGCCTGAGATGATTCCTGATATTGAGCCCTTTCCAGAGCCTGGAGTCGTCAGCACACCCGTTCCGACCAGCACAGTGTCTGCGGTAGACCCTAACCAGTCGCTTTTATCGATAGGGGCATTAGCCCTTCTTTTGATGGCGGGAGTGGGCCTTGTGGCTATCCAAATTAAGAAAAGAAAAGACAATACAGGGATTCGGCCACAAAGTTTAGAATACACACAAGTTTAAAGAAATCACCTACAGGATTTCAACATCTTCAGCGACATCAAAATCCAACTGAGATAATTGATCTGCGCCGTCGACCAGGTGGGTGGGTAAATAAAAGTAAGTGTAATCTTTGCCGAATACTTTCATATGACTCAAAATTCTATTACCTGAAATTTTAGAAATACGAATCTTATTATTCCCAGCAATAATTTTAAGTTCTGTGGCAGAGACCTGACAAATCTGATCCACTTTACCAAACCGTTTTTTTCCCATAACAACCGTACTTTGGGTGATTTGATTAAAATTCACTTTTATTCGGATCGCAGGATTTTTTGCGATTTGATTTGAATCTTTAGATTCAACTTCAGTCCACTCATTCTGATTTGAAAAAAAACTCATCAGTTCCTGCTGGGGGACTTCAGGACAGTTATTGTTTTGAGCCATAGAATAAAGGGGAAATGAATAAATAACGAATAATAGGGATAATCGATTTGTAAGAAAAGTCATTGAAATCTCCTTTTTTCTAATCTCATCAATCTCTGCGACAGTCAGGAGAAAGTGTGTGCAGAATACGTTCCAGTCAAATTTCGACCTCAGGGAGAGAATAAGGGCTTTGGCTCAATTACGCCTATAAAACTTTACAAACCAATGACAAAAATTGTCACTTTAAGGAAGGAATAATCTCTATAAAACCTGTCTGATTCCCAAGCTTTTTACCGGAGTAAAAGCTTTCAATCATAATCCATCCTTTGTATAATTGGTGAGCTGTTATAACTTAAGTCCTCTTGCTGACAATAGAGAATCACTTTTTTGTTTGGAGACAAATTGAAATGGCTATGATCGAACTCAGTGTCATTATACCCACCTACAATGAATTAGAAGACTCAAGGCTTATTCGATCACTAGCTTGTTATCCCCAAGACCCTCGAATTGAATACCTTTGGGTTGATTTTAATACAGAAGAAAAGGTGAGGAATCAGATTCAAAGACAAGACTTCATTTTTATCGATGTCCCTCATTCCAATAGAGCCCAACGTTTAGCCAAAGGGCTTTCAGAGGCCAAAGCTGAGCTTATCCTTTTTCATCATCCCCGAAGTGTTCTTGACCCCCAAGGGATCTCTTATTTATTGAATCTTGAAAATAAAAAAAGCTGGGGAGGTTTCACTCACAGCTTTGATCAAACGAGTCTTATGTTGAGATGGACTTCTTGGTATTCAAATCAAATCAGACCTAAATTATTTAAGATTATTTATCTTGACCATTGTCTCTTTTTTCATCGCAGTTTTATGGATCAACCTCTGCCGGAAATTCCCATTTTTGAAGATACAGCCCTCTCTGAAATTCTGAGGAAAAAAAAACGGCCACTGATCTTACCCTTTGTATCAGTCACCTCGGCCATTCGTTTTTCAAAACAAGGTTTTTGGAAGCAGGCTTTGCTCAATCAGTTTGTCAAAGTTCTTTATCACTGCGGTATGAATCCGGTACAGATCAATCGTTTCTATGAGAAAAAAATTCGTCTCAATGGTGTGAATTAACTTTAGTCTTTAGTCATTCTTGAAAGATGTTCGGTTTCAAAACGCACCTCATCGGCTTTTTTCTCCTGATGAGAAAGTTGGATTTTTTCTCCGCGATAAATCAAAGGAGCTTTGCCCTGCCTCTTAAGATGAGAGAGAAATTCTCTTTGAGTATTTTGACAGATCATCCAACGAGTTTTGCCTTTTTCCACTTGAGCATCACCCACAACTCGAATGAAAGCTTCTTTATTGATCTTTTTTTGGGTCGCAATCAAATAAGAAAAGGTGAGGCTCGGATTTTTAATCGGCAAGAGTTTTTCGAGCGCTTGAAACCAAAGCGGTTGGTTCCAATAGACTCGGTCATGGCACCAGTCCTTGGGGCTTCGACTGAGGGGACAAAGATCATGGTGAGGACAGGGAGCTAAAATGGTGTATCCCTTTTCAAGACTGACTTGACGAAGATGGTGCAGTCTTTCAAAAGAGGATTTTGTAGAAGGTTCGATCACGAGAAAATGAGATGCTTTGCCCACAAAGTGGGGGAGATCGCTCATTTCATTGAGGGTGTAAGAAGCCAGGACAGCGGTATCATCGGAGTATTCAATGCTTTCTAATTGACTAAAACTCATATCAAAATTCTGTCGAGGTTGATCCAGAAAATACTTTCCCACATCGTAGCGGTCAAAACCCCGAATGCTTTGAATCTCGGGAGAATGATCAAACATGAGTGCCTTACTGAGGGTTCCTGGTCCGCAGCCATAATCATGAATATGGTGAATGTTATTAAAAAAATTCCATGAACGAGCTTCTTCAAGAACTTTAAGGCTTCGCACATAATTCAGAGGAAAAAAATAAGCCAAATAGGCGGCATGAAGACCAGGGTCCTCCCACTGGGTGACTGAAGTTTGACTTTGATAAAGATCAGAGGATTTCAAAATGGGGGCAACCAACTCACGGGGGCGGCTCAGACT
>JBGSSY010000135.1:0-11276 GCA_041736775.1 Bdellovibrionales bacterium
GTCGCTTACTGTTTAAAGATTACCGATTTAGACCCTGTACGCTACAGTTTAATTTTCGAGCGATTCTTGAATCCAGAGCGTGTGAGCATGCCCGATTTTGATATCGATTTTTGTCAAGAAAAACGTCCTCGGGTGATTCAGTACGTGACTGAAAAATATGGAAAACAATCGGTTTCTCAGATTATTACCTACGGAAAACTTCAAGCTCGTGCTGCACTTCGAGATGTGGGACGAGTTTTGGCGATGACCTATTCTGAAGTGGATGTGATTGCAAAACTGATTCCTGAAAAATTGGGCATTACTCTGAGTGAAGCTCTTGAGCTTGAACCGCGAATCAGAGAGCAAATGGAAATCAATCCACAAGTCCATAACATGATCGATATTGCTTTGAAAGTGGAAGGTCTTGTTCGCCATGCAGGGATCCATGCGGCGGGTGTGATTATAGCCGACGGAAATTTGGTCGAACACGCTCCACTTTATAAAGGGGTTGATGGAGAAAATGTCATTCAATATGACATGAAACATGCCGAAAAAATTGGATTGATAAAATTTGACTTTTTAGGTCTTAAAACTCTCACCCACATTCAGTATGCCTTAGATCTGATTTTAGAGAATCGTCAGAAAAAAATTAAACCCCAAGAGATTTCAATTAATGATCCTAAGATCTATGAACTGATGTCTTCGGGAGATTCAGCCGGGGTGTTTCAGTTTGAGGGCGATGGCATCACTGATGCCCTCAAAAAAATTAAACCCACTTGTTTCGAAGACATTATGGCGATCAATGCTCTTTATCGACCAGGTCCAATGGATATGATTCCTGAGTATACCAAGCGCAAGCATGGAACTTCGCCGGTTGAGTATATCTTTCCAGAAATTGAAGATATTCTTAAAGAAACCTATGGAATTATCATTTATCAGGAACAAGTGCAGCTGATTGCTTCTCGAGTGGCCTCCTACTCTCTCGGAGAAGCCGATCTTCTTCGACGAGCTATGGGTAAAAAAATTGCCGAAGAGATGGCTCAACAAAGAAAAAGGTTTTTACAGGGAGCTCTTAAAAACGGCTTTGATGAAAAACGTTCTGAAGAACTCTTCGATTTGATGGCTGAATTTGCCAATTACGGTTTTAACAAATCCCATTCGGCGGCTTACTGTGTGATCGCCGCTCAAACCGCTTGGCTTAAATCCTATTATCCGATTGAGTTCTATGCAGCCCTTCTCACCACGGATATGGGCGACACCGACAAGATTGTAAAATACATTAAACTTTGTCAGCGTCGTGGGATTGACGTTCGTCCTCCCCATATTAACTATTCAGACTATAAGTTTTCCGCCAGAGGCGAAACTCTTTACTATAGCTTAGCCGCCATCAAAGGGGTTGGGCAGTCCGCTGTAGAATCGATCCTTGAAGCGAGAGAAAAAACCGAAAATAAAAAATTTGAATCTTTGGATCATTTTTTTGAAACGGTTGATTTAAGAAGAGTGAATAAAAAAGTGATTGAATGTCTTATAAAAGCAGGGGCCTTTGATAATTTTGGTTTCCATCGTGCTCAACTTTTGAATGGCTTTGAAAACTTTGTCAATGCGGCGGAAACCGTTCGTCAAGAGCGAGAAGTGGGACAGGTTTCTCTTTTTTCAATGGTCGAAGAGGAAGATGAGACTAAAGTGGTTTTACCAGAGATAGAGCCTTGGGGACGTATGGCAAGGCTCAATTATGAAAAAGAGGTCTTAGGATTTTTTCTCAGCGATCATCCGCTCAATGGTTACGAAAATCTATGTCGAGCCTGGGCGACTACAACAGTTAAAGAAATTCAAAAGGTAACTCATAAAAGTAAAGTGACTTTAGTGGGGATGACGACACAATTTCGAGAAATTATCACTAAAAAAGGAACCCGTATGGCCTTCATCCAATTTGAAGATCTTACGGCACCGATTGAAGTCATTATTTTTCCAAACACCTATGCCGATTACGAAGGACTTCTTAAGGAAGAGGTGCCTTTGATCATCACCGGTATTCTTGAAAATAAAGAGGATGGCCTTAAAGTTATTGCTGAAAAAATAACCACACTTGCACTCAGTATTCACCAGGCCAAGGCTGTGACATTTAAAGTCAATTCTCAGATGGAGTCTAAACTGAGGAGCCTGAGAGAGCGAATTGATCAAAATCCAGGGGAAACTAAGGTTAAAATTGAGCTCGATTTAGCCCCTCTTAATAAAAGGGTGATTTATGATATTCGGGATCCTAAAGGGATTGCTTTATCCAATGAGTTTCTCGAGGGATTGCAGCAAGATTTTGGTGACATGGGCTTTGTTGAGATATCACAATAGTTAAAAGCTTCAATAAACATCAAAGGACCGGAGATAAGAGTATGAAGTATATATTGATTCTTTTCATGGTACTTCTCGCTTCAAGAGTCGAGGCGCAGTTTAAAACTGTGATTTCTAATCAGCTGATTCAAGACGCCGATGAAAGACAAGCTCGCCGTAAAGCCATTGATGAAGCCACCGACGCCGTGACTATTGAGATGGTGAGAAATGAAATCGGGCCGGAACGTTATCGTGAAAACAAAAGTAAAATTGAAAATGAAGTGAAGCCTCTTAAAAACCGTTTTATTCCATTCTTTAAAATTCTGAGCAGTCAAAAGGAAGGTGAGAGTTTTCGATTTTCAATTGAAGTTAAGTTTTCACCCAATGATCTCAAACAAGTTTTGCAGCAAAAAGGATTATTTGCCAGCGTTGAAAAAAATGGCATCACCCTTCCTTTTATTGAATTCAATAATCAAATGACAGGGGAGTCTTTTCGATGGTGGTCTCCGGTTTTTTCAACCGCCAAAGATCTGGAGAATGTGGCACTCACTTTTGAAGAAGAGCTTTTTGAGGGTTTTCTTGATAAAGGACTTTTTTTACTAAGACCTCAGGCTTTTAATATGGACCATATGATTCCCCCTTTTATGCGAAAAACCTATCTGAATCAGACAGAGATGATTCAATTGACTCATTTTAAAAAGGGTCAACTTTATATTGATGGTCGAATGGATATTTTTGCCTCTCCCTTACGACAAAATGCTTTTCGTATTCGTGTGCAACTCAGTTGTAAACAAACGGCGAATGGAAAGAGTGTGGCTGAGGTTGTGAAAACATTAGATTCCGGTTCTGGCCAACTTCTCTCTCAAATTCGAAGTGACATACGGACTTTGGCTCAAGACAGCGGCGAAGATTTGGCCTCACAAGTTTATGATCTCTGGCAAAGGGGAGCGCTTGAAGCCCAAGTGATTCAATTAGTGGTGACGGGTAACCTCAATCATCAGCAGATTTTGCAGTTTAAGAAATTACTTTCAGAGAAAATTGGGCTTGCCGATGGCCTTACTGAAAGACTTTTTGAACCTAACCGTATCACTTTTGAAATGGATTATAATGGTGAAGTCGAAAAGCTTAAAAAACAACTCTCTCAAGCTCGCTTCACCGGCTTTCAAGCACAAATTTTAGAATCTCAAGGTGATCAGATTATGATGGAAGTTCGATCCCTTTAGATTGAACTCCACTTTCTCTAAAGGAAATTTTTTGTCCTACTGGCTCACTCGTCTTTTTTTTATTCGAGGTCTTGGCTCACTTTATATCATCATGGGCTCTATTCTTTTTTTTCAAGGTCCTTCACTGATCGGAGAAAACGGGCTTCATCCTTTGAGTGATATTATTGCTGGTTTAAATTCACGAGGTGAAGAGCTTCCACTCTGGTCTTCTCCCAGTGTTTTTTGGTGGCTCGCGAGCAATGAAATCATTCTCACTATGGCTGTCATAATGATCCTCTTAGGGGCAATCTTGGTGGCTGGCTACTGTAACATAATAGTTTTATTTATCCTCTGGGGCTGCCAACTTTCATTGGTCAATGCCGGATCACCCTTTTTTGCATTTGGGTGGGAAACGATGATGCTTGAAATGACCTTTCTTTCTTGTTTCTTTATTCACCCTTGGCGTTTGAATCTTCTCTCTGAAAAAAATTTTATTCCACAGTATTGGTCTTTTTTTCCTTTAATTTGGCTCCTTTTTCGATTGATTTTAGGTGCCGGTCTGATCAAAATTCGCGGGGATCATTGTTGGCTCGATCTCACTTGCATGGATTACCATTATCAAACACAACCCAATCCCCATCCTTTAAGTTGGTTTTATCATCAGGCTCCGAGGTGGTTTCATCGCGCTGAAGTGCTTTTCACCCACTTTTCTGAATTGTTGGTGCCCTTTCTTTTTTTGGGCCCTCAGAAAATCAGAAGGGTGGGAGGAATCATCATCATTATTTTTCAAATGATTCTTATGAGTACCGGTAATTTAGCCTTTATCAATTGGCAAACTCTAGTGCTTAGCCTCGTGGTTTTTGATGACTCTTTTTTTAAACCCTTTGTTTTCTCTCAAACACAATCAAAAATAAAAAAACTGGAAAATCTTAAGCCGTCTTTACTTTTTCAAAGAATAACTTTCTGTGCACTTTTTGTAATTGCCCTTTTAAGTTATCAGCCGATCAAAAATCTTTTTTCCTCAGAACAAAGGATGAATCAATCCTATAACCAGTTTCACTTGATTAATTCCTATGGACTTTTTGGCAGTATTACCCAGAAACGTTTTGAAGTGGTTATTAGTGCAAGCAATGAAAAGAAATTATCTCCGACGACAGCATGGCGAGAGTATAATTTTTATTGCAAACCTTCTGCTTTGGATCAACGACCCTGTTTGATCACCCCTTATCATTTAAGGTTGGATTGGCAGATGTGGTTTTCGGCCATGCGACCTCAGCTGCAAGAGCCTTGGCTAGCACGACTAGCTGAGAAGATTTTAAAAGGAGATCCTGTGGTGGAAAAACTCCTTATTCAAGATCCCTTTCATGGAGAGGATCGGCCGATTTGGATTAAAATGGATCTTTATGAATATAAATTTGCACCGCCTGGTTATTCAGGCTGGTGGGAGAGAGAATGGGTGCAGATTTACTTGAAGCCCTCTCGGCTCGGCCTCTAACTTTTCGAGGCGGGTGATTGAGTGAGAGTGACTACTGTCTGTTCAGATTTTTACCAATTTACAAGCTTAAAAGTTATCCATGAAGTCTGTAGTGAATAACACTATATTGATCTGAATTTTAATCTCAAAAAAATTTAAAGAGACAGTGAGTTGGGACTTTAAACATGCCGGGAAACATAATATTTCTAATTTTTATGTTCCTGATATTTTCCCCTAGGGCCTTCGTTTTCGCTCAGGGATCTGAATTTTCTTGTCAATTTATATTTGGATTTCAACAACGAAGTTTAATGCCAGCCCTGGTCAAATCAGACTCAACTGACTCTGCGCTCAATGTGGAAATCTTTCCAGAAAACACCTCAGCCCGAGTGTTTGTTGAAATGGCCCAAAGAAATATGCTTCTCAATCAGACCTCTGCAGAATTGGGAGCAAAAGGGCTCCTTGTTCCCAATGGTGGCCTCTGCGCCTCCACCTGTCTCACCAACATTCTAGGGGCTATGACAGCTCAAGAGGGTAACTTTAGAGCTTTTCCCCGAGTCGCACCCGTTATGACTGATCTTGTGGTTAAAGCTTATCAACAGTTCACAGGAGTCGATGCCCGTTTTGGAGCCGACGTGAGGGTTCTAGCGGAAGTCGTTACCTCCATACTTCCTGAAATTGTCTCTTTAAGTCAGTTTGATTCAACTTTTTCAAACCTCCAGCTTTCTGTGGGGCGCTACCAAGAGGGGCTTTACCCCCATCTCCTTTTTCAGAAGTTAAAAGGCGACACGATTGCTGTTGTCTCTGTGCGAGCTGAAAATCCTGCAGAATTTGGAACAGCACTGGGACATGCGTTGATTGTATTAAAGGTGGATCCTAGTCGACAAGTTCTCTTCATTTCTGATCCCAATCGGCCCAATAAAATTATTGAAACGCCTTACTTCTATACCGAAGGGACTAACATAGCGTTTTATGTGCCAGAGACATTTGGTCAACATCGAGTGCAACTTTTTCAGGTCAATACGTTCACCCGAGTGATTTATAATTTTAATTAAAGGGATTTATTTTTAGATTTTTTAAGTTGTAAAAACTCATCATAGGTTAATGAATGATCTTCTTTCACACTTCGATCCAATTCAATCACTCGGTTAGCAACCGTCTGAATAAATTCGTGATCGTGGGAGGTAAAAAGAACACTGCCCTTAAAACGACTCACTCCATCGTTAACCGCCGAAATACTTTCTAAATCAAGGTGGGCCGTCGGGCCATCAAGAATAATAACGTTAGCTCCACTCAACATCATTTTTGAAAAGAGACAACGAACCTTTTCTCCACCCGACAAAACGGTGGGTTTTTTCATCGCCTCATCACCACTGAAAAGCATTTTTCCGAGAAAACCTCTTAAAAAGGACTCGTCTTTCTCTTGTGAGAAATCCCTGAGCCAATCCACTAAGGTGGGAGCGGTTGAATCTTTAAAGAAATGAGAGTTGTCTTTTGGAAAATAGCTTAGTGAAGTGGTTACGCCCCATGTGTAAGTCCCAGAATCAGGCTCCATCTCTCCATTTAAAATTTCAAAAAGGGTTGTGATTTCAACATCATTTTTACTGAGAAAAGCCACTTTATCGTGTTGATGAAGAATAAAACTGACTTTATCCAGTACTTTTTCTCCGTTGATTGTTTTTGTGAGATCTTTAACTGTAAGTAAATCTTTACCGAGTTCACGAGTCGGATTAAACCCAACAAAGGGAGTTCTTCGGGTAGAAACGGGCATTTCGCTCAAATCCAGTTTTTCCAGTTGTTTCTGGCGAGAAGAGGCTTGTCTGGATTTTGAGGCATTGGCACTGAATCGTGCGATAAAGCTTTTAAGTTCTTCTGCTTTTTCAGCACTCTTTTTATTTTGATCGGCTCTCAACCTTTGATTGAGCTCTGTGGCTTGGCGCCAGAACTCATAATTTCCAGTATAGATGGTGATTTTTTTGTAATCGATATCGGCCATGTGAGTGCAAACTGTGTTCAAGAAATGTCGATCATGGGAAACAACAATCACTGTATTTTTAAAATTAAGAAGAAAATTTTCTAACCACTGAATCGCATCGATATCTAAATTGTTAGTCGGCTCATCAAGGAGTAAAATATCAGGCTGACCAAAAAGGGCTTGAGCGAGTAGGACCTTCACTTTTTCTCCCGAATCCAGTTCGCTCATTAATTTTTCATGGAGAGAATTAGGAATGCTCAGCTCAGCCAACATGGTACTGGCTTCAGATTCGGCCTCCCAACCATTGAGTTCAGCAAATTCACCTTCAAGCTCAGAGGCTCTCACACCATCGGCATCCGAGAAGTCCGGTTTAGCATAGATCCCGTCTTTTTCTTTCATGATTTGGTAGAGGCGTTGATTTCCCATCAAAACCGTTTGCAAAACTGTAAAATTATTAAAGGCGCCGTGGTTTTGCTTCAAGACAGACAAGCGCATTTTAGGAGGAAGAATGACGTCACCGGTATTGGGTTCAATCTCTTTAGCTAATATTTTTAAAAATGTCGTTTTACCAGCGCCATTGGCACCAATAAGACCATAACAATTTCCTGGAGTGAATTTCACATTCACATCTTCAAATAATTTTTTTCCTCCAAAAGAGAGACTGACATTGGAGGTACTAATCATACGATCCTCTTGGTTTGAATGAAGAAAACATTTTGGGGAGCATTTCTTAAGATTTTACACATGTTTGGGGTTTTACGAAGAACCCTGGCTGTTTGCAAGGGTTTCATGGCTTGTTGAATTAAAGAAAGTGAGGTGAGAGAAAGAGTCTCATCAAAGCTGATCTTTCCTTAAACAGGAGAGGTTCTTTCTCATGAAAGGAAACCGGGTCGAGGACTTATTTTAGGCCAAAAAGCTTTTTGATCAGATTGAGTGTTTTGCTCTCATAAGGGGCGTAGCGGGCCGAAAAATCAAAGATGCCATATCGACGCATGATACTTTTTGCGTGGCTCATCGTCTTAAATCCAGTGACTCCATGATAAGAACCCATTCCACTCTCACCAAGGCCACCAAAAGGAAGTTCGGGGTGACCAAGGTGGATCAGAAGATCATTAATACAGCCTCCACCAAAATGAAGTTTTTCGATAAATTCCGTATGTTTTTTTGGAGAAGAGCTAAACAAATAAGCTGAAAGGGGGCGTGGTCGATCATTGATTTGTTGGATCAGTTTGGAGAAGTCACTAAAAGTGAGAATGGGAAGAAGGGGGCCAAAAATTTCATCTTTCATGACCAATGAGTCCCATTGAACGGGATAAAGCAGTGTCGGTTCAATATAAAGAGTCTCTTGGTCAGACGATCCTCCATAGATAAGGGTGCTCGGATCGATGAGGTCTAAAACTCGGCTCCAATTTTTGGGGTTCACAATTCGTGAGAAATCTTGGCTTTTTTGGGCCTCTTGACCAAACTGATTCTTAATCTCTTTGATCAGTTTTTTAATAAATTCATCTTTTAAACTTTCATGGATAAAAACATAATCCGGAGCCACGCAAGTTTGTCCAGCATTGTAAAACTTGGCCCAAACCAGGCGACGGGCACAGAGGTCAAGGTCTGCATCTTCACAAACGATCACTGGACTCTTACCGCCTAGCTCCAGAGTGACCGGGGTTAAATTTTTTACAGCCGCTTGCATAACAATGCGACCCACAGGGGTGCTACCGGTAAAGAAAATATGATCAAACTTTTGTTCAAGAAGCGAAGTGGTTTCTTGAACTCCCCCTTCAATCACTTTTACATAATCCGGTGAGTAAGTCCGGCTGATTAATTGAAAGATGAGTTTGGAGGTGTGGGGAGTGAGTTCAGAGGGTTTAAGCACAGCACAATTTCCAGCGGCCAAGGCTGCAACCAAAGGAGCGAGTGCCAATTGAAAGGGATAGTTCCAGGGAGCAATGATGAGGACAACACCTAAAGGCTGAAAGTGAACCGAGCTTTTGGCAGGCATCAAAGTGAGGGGTGTGCTGAATGTGTCAGGTTTCATCCAATTTTTAAGATTTTTTTTTGCAAATTTAATTTCTTCTAACAAAAAAACGATTTCACTGAGAATGGACTCTTGTTCAGGTTTATGAAGGTCTTTATAAAGAGCTTCGCAAATTTGAGTGGAATTCTCTTTTACCATTTTCTCGAGCTTTGAGAGAGACTCCTGACGAAAGGAGTAGGGGAGTGTCGCTCCGGATTTAAAATAATTCTGTAATTCTTGAAGCATAATAAATCCTCTAAAATAGAAGTTTTAATTGGAAAACAATATAAGTCCTTTGCTCTATTTAGAAAAGCTTGGGTGTGAAAGTTTCAGTGCACGAGAAAAATTCTTGGACTGATTTCAAGCCCACTTGCTTTTTTAAATGGTGAACGATGGAAGCAATGGGTACTGCGACGGCAGATCCAGAACAATAGGTGGAGAGAACATCGATTTTAAATCGAAAAATACTATTGATGACACCCGTAATTTCACCCTGGGAATTCAGTAGACTGGATCCGCTTGCACCAGGGAGAACATCGAGGGATGAGAGAATGATATCCTCTCGATCATAACTATTAACTAACTGTTCCTTAAAGGGAGTGTTTGCAGAGATACAACTGTTTTCAAGGATGGATGAAACCACCACACCTTCGCCGCGCAGAAGTTCTTTTCCGGAACTGTTTCTTCCCTCGGGGCGGCCGGTTGAAGCGATAGGAAATCCCCGAAATTCAACAAACTCCCCAGACGTTAATGGTTTTTGTGAGACTTTACGACAAGAAGTATGAATCGGTGTTTTTTCACGAACAATGGCGAAATCTCCATTGTGTAAGAAGGCCTGGTCCAAAAAACTTTGGTGGATTGTTTTATCCATCTGAGAAAGGCTGGCTTGTTCAATGGGAATCATAAAGCCAGGGCTGCTCGCAAGAATTTCAATTTCTGCTTTTTCACCATTAATCAGTGTTGAACAAGTGGCAACTTTGTTTTGACGATAGAGTTGTGGTGACTGCCATCCAAATTCAGGGAAGAGAGGGGTTTTTTCAGTAAAGCCACCTGAGATCAGACAAGCATCAAAACAGTGACGGGCGGTGAGAATATGCCCTTGATGAGAAATTCGAGTGCCCGTGCAAGTGCCACTGCCAAACTCACCAAAGCGCACAACGGTTTCGTCAAAAAAAGGCTCCCAACCAGGCTGTGACCAAGAGGGAATAGTGATAAAAAGAATGGAAAAGAAAAGAGCGAAGTTTCCAAGAGTTTTCATGAATGTCCCAATGTTTATTTTTTAAGTCCCGAGCGAAATATATCAAAAATCCCTCTTCATTCATAAAATTTTCATGGGCAGAGTAAATAATACAAAATGATTTCGCGAGAACAAACCTAACCCGTAGAGAGTGACTTATTTATAAACAACTCTTCATCGAGGTTAAAGGTCCGCTCTTTTAAAGATAAGACTGTATCTACACTTTGAGTCGAGGACATAACCTTTTTCGGTGAGAAATCGGGAGATCGGAGATTGTCGTTCACCTTTTTGAGCATCATATTCGTGGTCTTCGACACAGATCACTTTGGGTTTAAATTTTGTCCAATCGTTGGACTCAAGGACTTTCAAATCCAGGTTTTCAACATCGACGTTCAGAAAGTCGATCTCTTGATTTGGGGCATATTGGTTAAGAATTTTGGCAAGGGTTGTCACTTTGACCGAGTCTGTTCCCACAAGTTGAATTCCCTTATTAATCAGTTCATTTTTTAAATTTTCATCGAAGGTGTTATAAAGCCCATCGGCAAATCGGTAATAGCTGAGTGTTGATTCTTGAGTATGAACGCCGAGGTTGAGGTTAATGTCTTTAGGGCGTCTTTTTTGAAAGAGTTTAAAGTTATTTTTATTGGGTTCTATATTAATACCGGTCCAGCCCGAGTGTTTTGAAAAAAATTGAGTGTTGGAGTATTTTTCGGGATGAAAGGCTCCCACATCAACCCAGAAGCCATTTTTTTTACCTTTAAGAATATTATTAATCACCGTGTCTTCGCCAAAGCCAGAATAAAATAGGGATCTCCAACCTTTAAAGTACTCTCGATAAATATTATAAAGTTTCCATTTGAGGTGGTGATTCACAAGAGACTCCTTGAACTTATAGAATGAATCCAAACCGGTTTGGATTTGAACATTGATAAAAATAATTTAAATTTTATTGAGTAATTCATAATAAATTTCACTTTGTTTGGTGAGATTGTGTTGGTTGTACCAAGAGAGGGCTTGGTCAGCTATTTTTTGCTGCTGGTCGATAGTGGTTTTTTCATTGAGTTCATTCGTGA
>JBGSSY010000152.1:0-8513 GCA_041736775.1 Bdellovibrionales bacterium
ATTGATATCTTCAATACCGACACTCAAGCGAATCAATCCATCGTCAATTCCTAGAGCCTTTCTTGTCTCCGCAGGCACACTGGCGTGGGTCATAATTGCTGGATGTTCAATAAGAGACTCAACCCCTCCTAGGCTCTCTGCGAGGGCGAAGATCTTGACTCGCTCAAGCATATTGCGTGCTGAGTTAAGTCCTCCATTGAGATAAAATGTGATCATTCCACCAAAACCAGACATTTGCTCTTGAGCCAGTCGATATTGAGGATGACTTTCAAGTCCTGGGTAAATCACTTTATCCACCTTGGGGTGATCGACCAAAAATTGAGCAACAGCCATGGCGTTTTCTTGGTGGGCTTTCATGCGAACGGGTAATGTTTTTAAACTGCGCAAACACATATAAGCGTCAAAGGGTCCACACACTCCACCCATTGAATTACTTAAAAAAGCAATTTTTTCTGCATAGACAGAGTCGTTAACAACGACCGCCCCGCCCACAACATCACTATGACCATTAATAAATTTAGTGGTTGAGTGAACGACAATGTCGGCGCCCAGTTCGAGGGGGCGCTGAAAATAAGGACTCATAAACGTGTTATCAACCACGGTCATAAGACCTTTACTTTTTGAAATTGCGCTGACCGCTTTAATGTCGACTAACTTAAGCATTGGATTGGTGGGTGTTTCGACCCAAATCATTTTAGTATTAGTTTTTACCGCCGCAGCCACATTTTTAACATCCGTCATATCCACAAATGAAAAATCGATTCCGTTGTGGCGAATCACTTTATCAAAAAGTCGAAAAGTTCCACCATACATATCGTCTGAAGCAATAACATGGTCTCCGGCTTTAAGAAGGTGCATCACCGTTGTGGAAGCTGCACATCCGGAAGCAAAACCAAAACCATAACGGCCTGATTCTAGGCTGGCGAGACAGTCCTCGTAAGCTTTGCGAGTGGGATTTGAAGTTCGGCTATACTCATAACCTTTGTGAACCCCGGGTGAGGACTGCACAAAGGTTGAAGTTAAATAAAGAGGAGTCATAATCGCTCCCGTCGTCGGGTCGGGGCTTTGGCCCGCATGAATGGCGCGAGTTGAAAAGCCGCTATTTTTTTTATCCATAAATGACTCCCTTAAATGAGAATTTTATTGGTTCAAAATTTGGTTCATAATTTTTAATCGTTCATGTGTTGGTTCATAAGTTTAATCGTTCAAGTGTTGGCTCATAAATTCTAAAAGATCAATTTTAGTAATGATATGAAGTTTCCCCTTTTGATCTTTCAAGAGCGCGACAAAACCTTTTTGAAAATGATTGGATAAACTTTGTAAATCATCATTCTCTTCAACCCAAACAATGTTTCCCTTAATAAGATGGATGATCGGCTCATTGGGCTTAAGTTTTCCTGTCGCGAGCGGAAGAATGAGGTCAGATTCATCAAGCAGTCCCACTAATTTTTGATCCGAAAAGACAGGGACTTGAGAAATCCCTTTGTCTTTAAGTAAATTGACAACATCCAAAACGTTATGCCCCACTTGGGCAGAAATAAGAGGAATATCTTTGGTTCTTAAAGCGAGAAGATCAGAAACTTTTTTAAGCTTCATCGGTGAAGGCAAGAAATTATTATCTTTTAACCAGTCGTCATTAAAAGCTTTACTCAAGTAAGCACGACCGCTGTCAGCCATCATGATCAAAATATTGGAAGGTTTTTTGAGTTTTTCAGAGTACTTAATCGCCCCCACAAGAGCCATGGCCGAAGAGGGGCCAACACAGATTCCTTCTTTAGCAACAATTTCTCGAGTCATCATAAAAGCATCAAGATCTGAGACCTGAACAAAATCATCAATGACATTAAGATGAACATTGTCGGGAAGCATATCCTCTCCAACACCTTCAACTTTGTAGGGTTGAGGGGGAGATTTGACTTCTTTATAATAAAAAAGATCGTGAAGAATACTGCCAACAGGATCAGGACAAAGAATTTTAATCTCAGGATTTTTTTCTTTCAGATAACGACCCGTTCCCGAAATGGTCCCACCTGTGCCCGCACCAGCAACAAACACATCAATTTTTCCATCGGTTTGTTGCCAAATTTCGGGTCCGGTTTTCTGGTAGTGCACATTCACGTTGTCAGGATTGTGATACTGGTTGGTTAAAAAGCTGCCGGGTGTAATCTCAGCTAATTTTTTTGAAACAGAAAGATAACTGCGTGGATCATCTGGCTCAACCGCAGTGGGTGTGATCACGACCTTGGCTCCATAAGCTCTCAGAGCCGCCCTTTTTTCTTCACTGATTTTATCAGGCATGACAAAAATCGCTTTATAGCCTTTAACGGCACAAACCAGGGCCAGTCCCATTCCGGTATTTCCCGATGTGGCTTCAATAATTGTTCCGCCCGGTTTAAGTTCTCCACGATTCTCAGCACCTTCAACGAGAGCGAGAGCAATTCGATCTTTTACGCTCAAACCAGGATTAAAATATTCTAATTTGGCCCAAAAACGATGGGGAGATCCTGCTGGAATCACTTTTTTAAGTTCAACGATCGGTGTATTGCCAACTGTTTCAAGAATGCTCGAGTAAATCATGTTTCACCTTTTGAATGTCATTTGTATTTATTCTCAACAGATTCATTTTTTCAAAAATAAATCCTAATCGTTGAACCGGATCGGGCTCATAATCAAAGCTCAACTTCTCCATAAGAAATTTGATTTGAGGCTCGTTGACTTTTTCTTTAATCAGTTCGTCAACTAAGGCCTCAAAGTTTTTTAAAATTGCCTTATTATTTAGATTTTCCAAAGCCCCAGCCCCTAGAATTCAGTGAACCCAAAGGCACATTGATTTCTTTTTCCACTTATTTAAAAGATATATAGTAGAAGACCGCTCACAAGCCAATGCCCCCTGGGCCGGGAAGGTCTGCGCGGCGCACAATTCGCTGGCTTTTATAAAGAGAACTCAAAATCCTCATTTGAAACTTATCAGGGCCTGAATCTCTTTTAGATTGAGGTCCACCCATCAAAAAATATCTTCCCCAACTCCCATGGAATAAAGAGTCAAGAAAATGAGGGATAAACCCATCACATAGTATGCAAAATTATGGAGGCGACCTTTTTGAGTGAGTTTAACCATCCAAGAAATGGCCAGTAAGCCTGTAAAAAAAGAAACCGCGCCAGCGAGCAAGAGTTGGTTGATCATGAGGCTTTCTTCTGGAGCAGAAATAAAACTCTAACATTCCCGCTCCCAATAGGGCAGGTAAAGAGACCAAAAAACTAAATTTTGCAGCATTGGCGGGGGACAGACCCAAATAGAGGCCGCAGATAATGGTTGTTCCCGATCGACTTATTCCTGGTAAGACGGCAATACCTTGAACCAAACCAATATAAAAAGCTTTCTTGTAAGTCAGTCCATAGGCTTTTTGTTTTTCAAACTTTAGTTCAATCCACTGAGAAGAGAGAAGGACCCCCCCCATGAGCAGTAAACACAGTGCTGAAACCAGTGGGTTGGTCAAAATCCATTGAGCATTTTTTTTCATCAGGAGCCCAATGATACCTGTGGGTATGCTGGCCACTACGATATATAAAAAAATCTTCCACGACTCTTCCTCTTTTTGAAAAAGACCCTTAAGAATTTTAAGTATTTCATTTCGATAATAAATGATGATTGTAAAGAGTGTGCCCAAGTGAACAGCAACATTCAGCGAGAGATTGTCTTGCATGTCTTTTGAAAAGTATTGAAACAAACTCAAATGTCCTGAGCTTGAAACCGGCAAAAATTCTGTCAAACCTTGAAGAATACCAAAGAGAATAATGGGAATTGTTAAAAACATACCCTATCTTAATGTCTTGCCGCTTGCTTTCAACCAAAAAGTCTCCGGTTTTTTTAAAAGTAAAGTCTTGTGACCACTGGATTGAGCTGATTTCCAAAAGAGATTGTATCGACCCAATCGTATTTTTCTTTTTTCAAGGGGTGCATATTGAGGAGGAAGATGATTGAGAGAAAGTTCAAACCACTCACCCCCAGTGATTTTCAGGGTGGCAAATTGATTTTTCTCCGTTTTTGTTTCTGGCCAAAGAGCAAGAACGAGAAAAAAAGCAAAAGTCAAAAATCTGAGAAAAAATCGCCCCCGGGTTTCGATCTTTTCAATGGATGGTTTTTTGACACCAATGACCTGGGTGATAAATTCTGATTTCTTAAGCAGAAGATGAACAATTCCTGCCAGTGATTTTTGGTTAAAGTTGTGAGCTCTTTCAAAGTTTTTACCCCGATCAAAGGGGGTTAACATTTTATAAGCTAAACATTGGATTCTTCTGAGCGAACGGCCTTTTAAAGAAAACATATACTTTTCGATCTGACCAAGAGCATAGAGATCGTTTTCTTTGCTGGGCCCCTCACCAGCCAGAATATTGGGACTCGCAAAATAAGGTGTAACCCAAGACTCTTTGTCAGAAAAGAAACCGAAGTCGATCAGTTTCACTAAACCTTCATGATCGACAAGAATATTGCTCAGATTAAGGTCTCCATGAAGAACGGAATGCTGATGAAGATCAACTAAACCCTTTTGAATTTGACGGAAAATTTCAGCTTTATGATACCATTTCAAGGAAGGAGCCTTGAGTATTTGATCAAGGGTTACCCCATGAATTCTTTCTAAAACCAGGGCGGTTCCTTGCGGGAAATTTTCCCATCCATAAACTTGAACACAGTGCTGAGACCTTACCCGCAGCAACTTTTCAAACTCCATTTTTAGAATTTGGACGTTTTTTTGAGACTTTATGATTTTTAAGGCGACCGGTTGTCTCATCCACCCCTCGGAGTCCGTACGAAAAGCGCTGTAAACTTCGCAAGTTGCGCCCTCACCCATTTTTTCTTGAATTTCATAATACATCGATTGATTAGAAACCTTGCTCATAAGAGCAGCAATTACAAAAAAGATGCCATTAGTCCGAACTGCGGACGTAATCAAGATCCCCTTTTTGAATCTCAAGAACCTTACGACAGGGCTGAGGAAGTGTTTGCAAGTTTAAAAGTTCAGTGAGTAAGACTTCCTCGCTCAGACTTTTATAATTTTTTATGCAGAGTTGGTTGATTTGTTGAATCTGCTTGAGCAATCTCGGTGATG
Source organism: Bdellovibrionales bacterium (assembly GCA_041736775.1). Lineage (GTDB taxonomy): Bacteria > Bdellovibrionota > Bdellovibrionia > Bdellovibrionales > JAGQZY01 > JAGQZY01. The sequence goes on from JBGSSY010000152.1 coordinate 5,109, forward strand.
CTTGTCTTTGCATCATTTCTTGATCCAGAATTTTCAGACAATGGTAAGGAAACCATAGTTTTTTTTGTTCGACCCCACAAGCCAACTTCATTTTGTGGGTCTGTTGAAAAACGGCCTCTGCCCTTAACAATTCCTCAAGGTTTTGGGAGCGAATAAGTTCGTTCAGGTTATGAGCAAAAGCCGTGGAAATGAGCTGGAAGAAAACTACGTAATAAATCATTGGATACCTTTCAAAAATTGAGTGGTCAGTGGACCAAAGAGTAAAATCACATAAGCCGGAAAGAAAAAAAGAAGCAGAGGAAAGCTCAATCTTAAGGGTAAGGACTCAAGATAAGCCTTCCACTGTCGATCGAACTCTTGGGTCATTTCGGTTTGTAAAAGAATGAGATGACTATATATAGGAGCTCCTTTGAGTCCCTGCCTTAAGACTTCAAAAAGACTTTTTTGGTAGAGTGTTTTGAATTCGACGGGATTCGTTGTTTTTATTTTTTCATAGGACCACCACAGGAAAACCTTTTGACGAAATTCGTCTTTCGGATTTTCAGTCAACAAAGCCAAACAATCTTGGACAGATCGGCCCTGTTCAAGCAGTGATTTAAACTCAATAAGAAAGGAAAGTGACGGAACTATATGTGCCATTTTTTACTCCGAAGCAAAAAGGTAACCACCCAAACTCCCAAAAAATAAAAGAAAAGAGAGAGAAGATAACTATTTTTGAAGATAAAAAAGCCATGTTGATAAATGTTGTAAAAGAACAAAGTCCAAAAAAGAATGGATAAAAGTCCTAATTGGTAGGCAAAATAACTCCAGACCTGTCTCGACTTTCGTCGAAAAAAGAATTCACTCTGCAAATTTTTTTGAAAATTACACAGCCTATCAATTGCTAAATGTTGGTGTTGATGAACGTAAGTGAGTTCATCGATTGCATTTTGGAGAAACCCAACGAAAGGTCCTGTTTTTTCAAATTTTACTTGTGGTGAAAAAACAACATTTTGATAAATTCGTTGCAAAAGGACCCCTTGTCGCCAATCTCCTTCCGAGAGAGTGCTCTCCATCCCGGAGAGAAAGGACTGTCCCATCTGCATCCTCAATATAAGCGAAGACAAAAAGCGAAGAAACTCGCTCTGGAATTGGTATTGATGGAATTTAAGAATGATAAAAATCATCAACGGAAACAGAGATAATGAGACAAAAGAGAAGATCCAAAGTTGAAAAGGTTTTTGAAAATTCAAAAAATAAAGAAGAAAAAGAAAACAAAAGTGAAGAGTGCCAATTTTTGTCAGTAATTTTTTTTTGATGAATTGTTGTTTGTGAAAATGTTCGTAAATCCGATGCGCGAACATCAAAACGGACAACAAAATCAGAAGAGAAATGAAAATGTTTTTGTTCATTACAAAAACAACTAAGCAAAAAAAATGCTAAAGCTTTAATTTTTTATTGACGAATATAGTCACACAGGTAAACTGAATTCAGAAGTTAAACAACAAAGACTCATCTTATTGAGGAGGCAAAATGGCAAAGAAGAAGAAAGCAACTAAGAAAGCAGCTGCTAAGAAAACAACTCGTCGTAAAAAAGCGGCTACTACTAAAAAAGCAACTCGCAAAAAAGCGAAAAAAGTTGCTAAAAAAGCAACTCGTCGTAAAAAGTAATTTTAACGATAATGTGCTTGAAAAAACCCCGACTTTTGAAGTCGGGGTTTTTTTTTGTTAAAACAACAAAGATTGAAGTCTTTTTTAAAAAAGGTAGTTGAAACCTAAAGACGCCGTTGGAACTGTTTTAAAAGATTCCACAGAAAGAAGCATTAAGGCTTCAACAAATAATCCCCACCCCGCCCATTCACCGTTTGTAAAAGTGTATTGTAAACCCAACTGGCCATGGACTAATTTTTCATCGACCCGTCCCAATCGTTTATCTTCATCCGAAAGAAGTCGACGGGATAAAAATTGAGGTGAAAGATCGTCCGAATTAAAAGGACGGGTCCCATTCCTTTGCCAACGGTGAAAGCCAAAACCCACATAAGGATTCAGAGGTGATGATTTAAGTAGCATTTTTTTAACTCGAAATCCGAAAGACTGAAAGTGACTACCGCCCCCAAATCCCAAGTCGACACTCCACTGAGGGGAAAAGTAAAAGCCAACCACTCCCCCCATCAATCCATAGGTTCCTGCCGTGGTTAGGCCGACGGCCATTTTTCGGGTGGACCAAAAATCTGAGATTTCTTCAACCACCTCGGTTTGATCATAATTAAACCGTTCTTGACTCACTTTTGGGCTTGAACCCTTAAAAAGTAAGGCTTGAGCCGATAATGAGGGGCCGGCGAGGAAGATAACTCCAAAAAGGAAGGGGGCGAATTTGTGATATATATCCATATATATAAGGATGGACTGTTTCAAAGCGATCTTCAAGCCACAACATTTTAATTAACTCTTTAGAAAAAGATCTTTTACCCTCAGACTATTGATTTATTTTGCTCAGCGTTGTCATTGGTGATTTCTCCACATCTCCCCAGGCCATTGAAAAACTTTTGTTGTTATGACCGGGACAGGTTTACTCTTGGCCACCTTAGGTATAAAAGAAGTTACTCAAAAAGCAAAATGACCCTCTCATAGATAAAGATGGGTCTGTTTTTAGTCCTGGCCGACTAAACGAAGGAGACAAGTCATGGGTCATACGAGAAAAAAAATAACTGTGGTTGGAGCTGGTTTTGTGGGTTCGACTTGCGCTCATTGGGCTGCGGCCAAAGAACTCGGTGATGTCGTTCTCCTCGATGTGAATGAAGGGGCCGCTAAAGGTAAAGCTCTTGATCTTTTTGAATCTTCACCGGTTGAGGCTTTTGATTCAAACGTTATCGGTTCATCTGACTATAAAGATATTGCCGGTTCAGATATCGTGATTATTACGGCCGGTATTCCACGCAAACCCGGCATGAGCCGAGACGATCTGTTATCAACCAACGCAAAAATTATGAAAACAGTTTGCCAAGGGGTGAAAGAGTACGCACCTCAGTCTGTTGTCATTGTGGTGAGTAATCCCCTCGATGCTATGGCCATGGTCGCTATGGAGACCCTTGGTTTTCCGCGGGAAAGAGTGATTGGTATGGCTGGAATTCTTGACGGCGCTCGTTTTCGCTCCTTCATTGCCGAAGCCACTGGAATCAGTGTGAAAGACATTCAAGGTTTTGTGTTGGGTGGACACGGAGACACTATGGTTCCCATGCCGCGACACTGTTCGGTGGGCGGAGTTCCTCTCACTGAAATTTTACCCAAAGAAAAAATTGATGCCATCGTTGATCGCACACGAAATGGCGGTGCTGAAATCGTTGGGCTTCTTAAAACCGGTTCCGCCTACTATGCCCCTTCAGCCAGTGCTGTTCAAATGGCGGAAGCGATTCTTAAAGATCAAAA
>JBGSSY010000190.1:0-3932 GCA_041736775.1 Bdellovibrionales bacterium
CTCCATCAGTTTGATTAGCATAAAAAGGCAACCCCTGCTAGTCATGGAACCCCAAAAATACTGAGCCAAATTGTCACGGTATTTTGCCAAAATGTCGTAGTCTTTTGCTCTGTTATAAAGAAACGAATGTACGTTTGGTATTTAATTTGCCTTGAGAGACGTTTAAAGAGAGATTTTATGATCACACCGGCTTTAGACCATGAACTGTTAGGACCCTATTTACAGAGTTCCGAGCAGGGAATTTTTATGGATCTCTATATAAAGGGTGTTCATTGTGGACACTGTGTCCATAAAATCGAACGTGAGATCAATCAAGAAACTGATCTTCTCAACTATAGGTTCCAGGCCAATGGTCAGAGACTCACTCTTTGGGCTCGAAATCAAAATGTCTTTGCTTCTTCGATGAGCCGAATTCACCAACTGGGTTTTGAAGCCATCCCGTTATCTGAAAATAATAAACTGGATTTTTCCGAAGAGGATCATCGTTCCGCTCTCAAAAAATTAGCGGTCGCCGGAGTCTGTGCCGGAAACATTATGCTTTTCTCTGTGGCGATTTATTTGGGTGCAGAAGTGGAGTTCGTCAATTTTTTTAATAAGCTCAGCCTTGCTCTTGTTATTCCGGTACTCACATACAGTGCTACTTCGATCTGGGTTGGATTTTGGAACTCATTGAAATTTCAGAAGTTCAATCTCGATCTTCCCATCGGGCTTGCCCTCGCTTTTGGTATGGTTCTCAGTCTTTTTTCTCTTTTTCGTGGGGAAGAGAGTATTTATTTTGATTCTATAGCTATTGTTGTTTTTCTTATTCTTGCTAGTCGAATGGCTTTGAAAAGATATGTCGACACGATTTATCTCAAAAACTTAGTTCATTTTATTCCGGGAGTTTATCGGGCTCGAAAAAAAATCAATGGAGTATGGAAGTGGGTCAATCCACAAATGATTAAAGAAGGTGATCTTCTTTTAGTTATTCGTGGTGAAAAAATACCAGTGGATGGCGAACTCATAAGTGATGAAGCTGTTATCGATCAATCTGTTCTTAATGGAGAAATGAGTCCTGGAGTATTCAGGCGAGGCGAAACTGTATTTGCGGGCACTCAACTTTCGGTCGGTGAAATTCAAATCAAGGCAGAAAAAGTGGGGGTCCAGACCCGGGTGGGTCATTATGTGCAAGCGGCTCTCAATCATGTTCGCCTGGGTAGTGAAGAGTCGTTTAAATTGGTCAGTCGTTTTACTCTTTTTGTGGTTTGCATGAGTTTTTTAACTTTAAGTTACTACCTCATGCAGGGACAGGTTTCTTTGGCTTTTCAAAGAGCTTTTGCCATGATTATTATTGCCTGCCCTTGTGCGGTGAGTTTTGGCGTACCACTGATTCGCCTTTTTACAGGTCAATTAGCTCTTAAAAACGGAATTGTTTTGAAGCGACCCGATGTGCTCAAAAAATTACAGAAAATGAAAGAGATTTGTTTTGATAAAACGGGCACTCTGACTCAGTCCAGTGTGCGAATCGACCAAAATGATTTTATTGCATTTACGCCCGAGCAAAGAAAAAACATTCTGGCCCTTGAACTTTCTATGGATCATCCTATTTCAAATGGTTTTAAAGAGTTTTACGAGGGAAATGAAAGACTTCCTGAAGTGAGCGACTTTAAATATCACCCCAGCCGAGGAATTTCAGGACTCATTGACGGCAGTCAGTGGAGTGTACAATCCGAGCGGGAGTCTTCTTTATCAAATGATAAAGTCAAAAAGATTTCAATTTTTCAAAATGAGAAAAAAATAGGCGATATCCGTCTTTATTCGAGTTTCAAGAAAGACATTGTTCCATTGTTCTCAACCTTGAGTCGCAGAGGAATGAAAATTTCAATTCTATCAGGAGATGAAAGCAAGCACGTTGATGAAATAAAAGAAATTATACCTATCTCTTCACGGGGTTCATTTATTTCTCGCGCCACTCCTGAAGACAAAGCTCGTTTTATAAAAAATCAAACCGATTCTACGGTTATGGTCGGAGATGGCATCAATGATATCATGGCCTTAAAGTCAGCCTCTCTCAGTATTTGCATGCCAGGAGCACTGGAAAATAATATGAGCATTGCTGACATTAGTTTAACCCACGGAACCCTAGGTGATCTTCAAAAAATATTCTTATTATCCGATCGGGTCAAAAATGCAGAGAAAAGATTATTTGCCTTCACATTAATCTATAATTTTTCTTGTGTGGGTCTTGCCGCTCTGGGTTTTGTAACACCGGTGGCGGCGGCCATTATTATGCCTATTAGTTCTTTCACCGTATTAACTTTGGTGACTCTCAGTTTGAGGAAAATTTAATGGAGATTCTTTATATATTGGTGGCCGTTTCTTTGACCTTCTCCTTCGGTTTTTTAATTCTCTTTTTCTGGGCCGTTGATAACAATCAAATGAGCTCGCTCGACTCTGTCTCTTGGTCGGTTGTTGATGACGAAGAGACCCATGAAATCAAAATCAAAATTATTAACTAAAAAGGGTTGGCCCAGTGAAAAGGAGTAGGGTGTTATGAGTGATAAACAAAGAGTTGAGGTTTTCTACGATAATAAAATCGTAGCGTACTTTATGATGGCTTCAGTGATATGGGCAGGGGCGGCCTTTACTTTTGGACTCCTTGCGGCCATTCAATTGGCTTATTGGCCGGCCAATTTTAATCTGGAATGGCTCACCTATGGTCGAATTCGACCGCTCCACACCAATGCCGCCGTTTTTGCTTTTGCCGGAAATGCCATTTTTGCTGGGATCTATCACTCAACCCAAAGATTATTAAAAACCAGAATGTTTTCTGACCGCTTAGGTTGGATCCATTTCTGGGGGTGGCAAGGGATAATCCTATCTGCGGCCATAACTCTACCCTTAGGTTTTTCACAAAGTAAAGAGTACGCCGAACTGGAATGGCCAATTGACATTGCCATCACACTCATTTGGGTTATTTTTGCCCTCAACTTTTTTGCAACTCTAGCCAAACGACGAGAGCGCCATATTTATGTGGCCATTTGGTTTTACATTGCCACTATTGTCACTGTTGCTGTCCTCCATGTTATTAACTCTCTCGAAATACCTGTGGGCTTGTTGCAAAGTTATCCCATTTTTGCAGGTGTGCAAGATGCTCTCGTGCAGTGGTGGTATGGGCATAATGCGGTCGCCTTCTTTTTGACCACACCTTTTTTAGGACTGATGTACTACTACATTCCAAAATCAGTGAATAAGCCAATTTACTCTTATCGTCTCTCGATTGTTCACTTCTGGTCTCTTGTTTTTATTTATATTTGGGCCGGTCCCCATCATCTTCTTTACACCTCATTGCCTGATTGGGCACAAACTTTAGGAATGGTTTTTAGTCTTATGCTTTGGGCTCCGAGTTGGGGAGGTATGATCAATGGACTTTTGACATTGCGAGGTTCTTGGCATTTGTTAAGAACAGATCCTGTGGTTAAATTCTTGGTCACAGCTATTACCTTTTATGGGATGTCCACTTTTGAAGGGCCACTTCTCTCTATTAAATCAGTGAATCTTGTTGCCCATTATACGGACTGGATCGTAGCCCACGTCCATGGTGGAGCTTTGGGTTGGAATGGGTTTCTCAGTTTTGGTATTTTTTATTACATCATTCCAAAACTTTGGGGTCGCCCGATGTTCAGTAAACGTTTGATGAATTACCATTTTTGGATCGGACTCTCTGGAATTTTGATTTATTACGTTTCGATGTGGGCTGCTGGTATCACCCAAGCGCTGATGTGGATGGCAGTCGATTCCAATGGTTATTTAGTTTATCCTGATTTTGTTGAAACAGTGACTAAAATTGTGCCACTTTATTGGGTGCGAGCTCTCGGCGGAATTCTTTATATTAGTGGTTACGGTATTGCTGTCTACAACATCATAAAAACTGTTCAAGGTGGACCAGCGAT
>JBGSSY010000213.1:0-2771 GCA_041736775.1 Bdellovibrionales bacterium
AAATTGAAAGTGAGCTGAACGAGGGCTTTATCATCGGTGAGATTTTTTAGTTTTGGAAGAGCGACGGTGTAAATGGCTTGAGAGAAGAGCATGACCACGCCGGCAATTTTTGAGGCACTGACAAATTGAGCCACCTGATGATCTGATGACATGGTTTTGAGCATTAAAATATCGATCTGTGAAAACAGAGTTTGGAAGAATCCCACCAAAAAGACCCATTTAGAGAGATGAAAGAGTTTCAGACCCGATTCATTGAAGAGGGATTTCCAATGAAAGCTTAAAACAGAGTGTTGAGTGAAAAAGTAACCCTGAAAAAAAAGCACGAAAGAGGGAAGCATAAAGGCAAAAAGGAGCCCATAGAAATGATTATGCCCGAGTCCAAAAAGGATAAAAATGAGAAGAGTTTTTAGAAGAGGAGGGGTGACTTTAAGCCATGTCAGTTCTCGAAATCTCTGTTGCGAGTTTAAAAGAGTGTAATGAAAGGTTCCGTAGACGGTAAAAATGGTCGAAAAAAACATAATGGCCATCGCCAATGTCTCCCGTCGAGCGGTCGAAAAAAACGAATAAATGAGAAAAAAGAGAGCCGCCAGAAAAAAGCCAAAACAGACAATAAATTTAAAACTGAGATAGGATTGGGTCATCTTTTTATCTTGTTCAGGATCGAGATTGTTTTTAAGACTCATTAAACGGACAAATGAACTGCCCGTGCCCAAATCTCCCATTTGCTGAAAGATCAGCATCAGACCGATCAGAGCATAAATATCGCCAATATCAGAGTTGGACCATCCTCTGAGAACTACAATGGAACCGATAAAGCCAAAGGCCACTTTGACGATATTGGCAGAAAAAAGTTGAATGACCTGTTGATATGTTTTTTTTAACTTCAATGTAGCCTAATTCCTGATCCTTTGAGTATAATCACAGTCAATGTCTAAGACAAATTTTCAATCTGAGATTAAAAGGATCAACGGCTATCTCAAAGAAGTCATTACCTTTTTTGATGATTCTGGAAAACCCATCTCCCATGTTATCAACCCCATCATGGTGGAACTTAAACCTCGCGATATGATGCAAATCATTGTCGGGGCCCTTTTGATCTCGACCCCCCTTTGTTTTACCGAGGAAGTCTGGACCCTGAGCGAAACCCTCCCCGACTTCAAAATTGCCCTATTGATGCTGACTTCATTAGTGACCGTAACGGCCTTCGTCTATATGAACTTTTATCGTTACCGTCTGGTCGGCCATATTATCGAGTTTGTGAAGCGGATCTTTGCGATCTACTTTCTATCGACTTTGACCGTCATGCTGATTCTCTATCTGATCGACAAATTACCCCTTGCCACTGAACCTATCGTTGCGGCAAAAAGAGTGATTATTATTGGTTTTCCGGCCCTTTTTGGTGCCACCATTAGTGATTTTCTAAAGTAGGTTCTATGCGCACAACAAAAAAAATCCAGTTCAACTTTCCCGTTGGGACCAAGATTTCTCATAAATACATAATCCTTAAAAAGCTAGGTGGTGGCTGGGAAGGGGAAGTTTACAAAGCCCAAGAAATCGCCAGTAAAATACCCTGCGCTTTAAAGTTTTTTTACCCCCACCGCAATCGAAAAAATAAAGTCGCGATCAAATATGCCCAAAGACTTCATAAACTCTCTGAGAGTCCCGTTTCAATCAACTATTACACCCAAGAAACGATTGAACACAACGATGAGAAAATAACCTGTTTTGTTTACGAATATGCCGAAGGAAGTATCCTTTCTTCGTTCCTTAAAAGACAACCGGGACAACGAATTGGAATTTTACAGGGACTGCAATTGCTCCATTCCCTTGCCAAAGGTATTGAAAGTGTCCACTACCATAACGAATACCATGGTGATTTACATACAGATAATATTATCATCAAACGAAGAGGTTTGGGTTTTGATTTCAAGCTTTTAGATATGTACAACTGGGGCGATGCTAAAAGTTTAAATAAAGCCGAAGATATTGTTAACTTGGTGAGAATTTTTCATGATGTGATTGGTGGCAAGAAACAATATGCCAAACATCCCCAAGAAGTTAAGGATATCTGTTTGGGATTAAAACCCTCTTTGATTTTGAAAAAGTTTAGAACCGCCAGTATGTTACGACAGCATATCGAAAACATAGATTGGCAAAGTGAGATGCGGATATAGATGAAAGAAAAGATAGAGATTGAATCTGACCTCGAATCACCTCAACTCTTCTACAATTCCAATAATATCCTCTACTTCTCAAAAAAATCCCCTTTCAAAGACACTTGTAACGAAGACGCGCTCGCCGTATTTGCCATTGAGAATGGCTTTATCATGGCCGTCGCCGATGGAGCCGGAGGACATCCTAAAGGGGAAGAAGCCGCAGCTCTGGTTCTCAAAAATATAAAAAAAATCTTGAAAAACAATAAAGTGGGAAAAGAAAATGCTCGTTCATTGATTGTCGATGCTATTGAGTTTACCCATAAAGAGTTGATCAGTACGGGTATTGGAGCGCGAACAACGGTCACCATTTGTGAGGTCTTTAACAATGTGGCCCGCTGTTATCAGGTGGGTGATTCGACCGTGGTTATTTGTGGACAAAAAGGGAAGCTTAAATACCGATCCACCGCCCATTCTCCCGTAGGTTATGGAATTGAAGCCGGACTCATTGACGAAAGAGAAGCTTTGAAACACCCCGATCTTCATATTATTTCTAATTTAATTGGTGAAAGTGGGATGAAGATTGAGATTGGCCCCCAAGTGGAACTGAATCCTAAT
>JBGSSY010000224.1:0-2705 GCA_041736775.1 Bdellovibrionales bacterium
CTAAGAATAAGTTACTCATACCTTTTTGCGGGCTATGACTACATGTTCTCTCAAGGAGAAAATATCATTAGCGGTCCCAATTCTCAGTTTTTAAATTATGATTTTCAGAGTCAACAATGGTTTGCGGGTATAAGCATTCCTTTAAGCCCTATTACATCTGTGATTTTTTCCTATTCTCAATTAATTAATCCTCAAGTCGATGTCCAAGGAGAAAGCCTCACACTCAGCGAACAGTGTTTTTGGCTTAAAATTAAAATCGACTTTGGATTCAGTTTTTTAAACTTACTAAAACCTGCAGAGTCATTCAAAGCAACAAGAGGCAGCTTTTTTATCAACTGAATAGATGTTTTGGGTGAATTGATTTGCTCTTTTAGAAAAAGAGTGGGTCTTGTGTATTGAAAATTATAAGCCACTTCGTAAGCTCTCTTATCTTAACTAATCAATCCCAAGGTGAGTCAATTATGGTTTTGTAAATCGTACTCGTTGAGGCCAATTCGAACTTCCCATGCAAAGACAATGAGAGAGCCACAAAGAAGCAAAAGAGAGGTCATGAAAAGTGCTGAAAAAAGCCAAACATGTTGAAAGGAAAAAAGAACAGCAACAAAGGCACTTATAATTAATAATCCGGCCGTAATTCCACTTGAGACAGAAAGAATCAAAGATTGATGCAGTAGTTTCAAACGTCTCCTTAAACGAGGAAGATCTTCGTTTAAGGAGTGGGTTATATTGGAGTTAATATTGCGAACTCGATCAATCACTTTATCCATGCGTGAAATTTGAATAGAGATAAAACTTGCAACTGCCCCTAAAAGAAATGCTGGTGCTACGACATGGGAAACCACGCCTGAAAAATGCTCTAAACTACCTGGGATGATCATATTTTACCCTCTTTTTTAATGGCCATTAACTGAATCATGAATTGTAAACACACTCAAATGACTTATGCGCAATCTTGAGGAGAATGTCCATTCGTGTAAAGACTCTTGCGCTTGATGTTAAGTCATATTCTCAACTCAAGTGATACTGTTAAACCTAAAGAATCATTAAAATTGTTAAGGCGATAGAAGTCGATAAAGGGCATGAGTTGAAAGTAAAGTGACTGTTTCAAAAAACCCTGGCTATAGTTCACTTGAATAAAATAGGATTCGGCTAGCCAATGGCCGAGTTCAACAGACGTTCCAGCTCCGGTATCAAAAGAAAGGAGAGCATTTTCATTCATCATCCAACGCAAGCTTAGGGAATGAGCCGTGGTAAAGTTATCGTGTGATATTTGCCAGTTGTAACTATTGATAAGACTGGTAAACACAGACGAACTCAGCTGGTAATTAATGGCCCAATCTCCTAGGTTGGCCCACTCATTTTCAGTTTCCCATCCCGCCTCTTGGGAAATGGAATTAAAAAAAGCGCCGGTTTCAAAGTCTTTTCTCACTCGAGCATGGGCAAAGATGCCGAAATCTTTTGGGTTGGAAATTCTAAAATCTTTTCGGTAATGATAATTGATTTTTTTATCTAGGGTAAAAAGCCAAGGATTTTTTTTCTGAGTTTGAATGATGGTCGCCGCTATTTTCTGTTTATCGCCTTCTCGATGATGAATATCTTTAGGATTTTGTTTTTTAAGGTTCTTTTGATCTTTAGAATTATATTCTTTATGGTTTGAAAAATCTTTAGGACTAGGATCTTTATGAGAAAGATGGTTTTTGCCTAAAATCGCATCTTTTAATTGGTTTTCCTCTTTTTTAAACCATTTGTTCATTTGGTTTTGCCAGCGTTTTATGGTTGCGATGTTTGTTGCGACATTAAAATGATAGCTGTGATTGGGTCTTTCATTTCGAAAGATAGTGCCCTGGCCGCGAAAGCGAATTGTGGTCTGATCTCGAATATCATCGGCGCGCTTGCCACCCAAAAGAATGTCTGCTTCGTTTGTTAAATTGTTCAATTGGCTGCGCGTGGCATCCAGAACTTCTTCGTTTTGAGCGAATACGGGACTACTTAATAAAAAAAAGCAAAGGGGTATTATCTTCACAGTGGATGAGTTCTTATCATAATTGAATGTGCTTACATAACATTTAAATGAAATGAAGGGGAATTTGCAGCACTTGGAGGCCTTAAAAGAAACAATTCAACCGTAATTTTTTTTAGTATTTTTTGCGAACGTCTGGTCAAAATAATCAAGAATTTTGGATTATTCAAACTTCATAAGAGTGAATTCTAGACTGTAAAGTTTTTAGAGGCCTCTATTGAATAGACTTATAAACCCTTGTTAGGACATCCAATAGGCTAAAAAAAGAGGGGTAAAAATTAGGATTTGAAAAACTCTTGCCAGACTCATTTGCTAATTATAAGGTCTGCCATTCACACCCGATCTTGGCTTGAATCATCAAGTCAAGGCTATAGAAAATGAACCTTAGCCCTAGATGTGGTCAATTTTTTTGAGAGGACAATTGTTGAAATTATTAAGATCATCATCTCTTCTTAACCTCTTAAAATTTTCATCCTTTTTTGGTGTCACTGTCTTTCTTCTCAGTTCTATTTTATTAATCACATCCTGCCAGTCGCTTGATATCACCACAAAAAAATCAAACTGTTCGCAACTGGATTGGTTTGAAATTGGGCGATCTGATGGGGTTCAAGGATTAGGATCTCTCAACTGGGAACAAAAAGAAAAACAATGCTATGACTTCAATGGTCCTCAGCATGAAAGTTAC
>JBGSSY010000229.1:0-4997 GCA_041736775.1 Bdellovibrionales bacterium
GGATTATGGAATTCCCTGTATCACGGAAGATCATTCTGCAGAAGCTTTGATGTTGGCATTGCAAAAACAAAAAACGGGTGAATTTGAAGTTTATCCTCTCTAATCCCTCTGAGTTTTTCAGGCCTTTCAGAGGGCGGCGCACTATAAGTCTGATTTCTTTGTAAATTTCTTAAAATTTAATAGACTTAATTCTGTATTTTTTTTCAAAAGTGATGGAGCTCATTTTGGGGGACCAAACACTTAGGTTTTTAGAAAGGGGCGTCACCGTCCCTCGAAGGAATGAATTTATGATTTTAACAGTAAGAAATCTCAATAAAGATTTTAGACACCCCTGGAATCTCAAAAAGATTCCCGTTCTGAAGGATGTGAGCTTTTCCATTGAGAAAAAGTCCATAGTTGGATTCTTAGGAGCCAACGGAGCTGGTAAAACAACAACCATTAAGTGTTTGCTTGGATTGCTCAAATACAACAGTGGTGAAATCAAATTATTTAACCAAGATCATCTGGATAACCAATCTCGTATGAAAATTGGATATCTACCTGAACGCCCGTTTTTTTACACTTACCTGACGGCCTATGAGTTTCTGAAGTTTTATGGTCAGCTGAGTGGCATGAACTCTCTCAAAGAACTCAACAAGAGAATTGATTATTTGCTCGAGCTTGTTGGCCTCTCACACGCCAAGGATCTTTTTCTCACTCAGTTTTCTAAGGGTATGCTACAGCGTATAGGTATGGCTCAGGCCCTCGTCCATAAACCACAACTTCTTATTTTAGATGAACCTCTATCAGGTCTTGATCCTGATGGACGCCGACAGTTGGTTAACATCATCCAAAACGCATTTGACGAAGAGGGAAGTACCATTTTTTTCTCCAGTCACCTTCTCGACGACATTGATCGACTTTGTCAAAGCTTAGTGGTGATCAAAAAAGGAGAAGTCAAGTTCTCTGGGCTCAAAGAAGACTTTGTTATACAAGGTGCACGAGCCTTTATGGTTCAATATCAAATCAATGAAAAAATAGAATTTAAAAAAGTGAATTCTTTTGATCAATTGCAAATTGAAATCGATCAAGTCCGCTCTCAAGGGCACCCTATTTTATCGATTGAACAAGAGCGAATGAGTCTCGATCGAGCCTTTAAAGAATTTCAGTCAAGAGAGGATATATAATGTCCAGTCCAATAATTATCGTTGCTAAAAATACCTATCTCGAAATGATCAGAGACCGAGTTCTATACTTTGTGATCGTGTTTAGTATCCTTTTTATGGCTCTTTGTTTTGCCCTCGGTCAGCTCTCTTATAGTGAAATTTTTCGACTCTCTGTCTCTTTAGGACTGTCTGGAATTCATCTTTGTTTCGCGGGACTAACCATTTTTTTAGGCTGTGTCGTGTTTTATAGAGAGATTGAATCAAAAACAATTTATACCCTATTGGTTCGACCCCTGACGAGGACTCAATATCTTGTGGGTAAATATCTCGGTCTACTCGCCATTTTATTGACTATGCTGGTCTGTTTTATTGCCTGTTTCACTTTTATTGAATTCATTTTGGGCGTTCCTCTAATGCCAACAACTTATTATCCCTTTATTGGCTTTATCTTTGAGGGTGCTATTCTTTTGGCTGTGACTTTCTTTTTCTCCTCATTTTTAAAACCATTTTTATCCAGCACTTGTTCACTCGCATTTTTCTTGATTGGTCACTGGGTCTATAACCTTGAAGCTTTATCAAAAACCAGCAAATCAGATAGTTTTAAATTTGTTGCCCAAGCCATTTACCGTTCCTTTCCAGATCTTGAGACACTCAATTGGCGTGATTATGCTATCGCTCAGGCTCCGGTTTTTCCTCGTGAGATTTTTTATGCGATCACCATAGCAACACTTTGGGCCCTTTTCTTTTTTCTTCTTTCTGTAGCGATTTTCAAAGGCAAAGATTTTGAGTGAAACGGATTTCATTTTACCCCTGGTCTTTCTTTTTGGTGCTCTTTGGGGTAGTTTTGCAAATGTCGTAGTTTCTCGGCTTCCTGAAAAAAAAAGTGTCATTCTGCCGCGAAGCCATTGTCCTAAATGCCAATACTTTATTCCTTGGTATCTTAATATCCCTCTCTTTTCTTGGCTTCTTTTGCGAGGAAAGTGTAAGAATTGTGGTGTTCCTATTCCTTTCCGCTATTTTGCTCTTGAATTTATAATGGGTTTTTTCTTTGCTGCTCTTTACTACCGCTATGGTTTTTCCTATCTCACCCTTGAATATTTTATTTTTAGTTTTGGCTTAATTACGGCCAGTTTCATTGATCTGGATCACATGATATTGCCAGATGAATTTACTCTTTCAGGAATCGTTATTGGATTGCTTGGTGCCGCTCTCAACCCGGAGAGAGTTTTTTTAGATTCCCTTCTCGGTGTACTGCTGGGGGGTGGGTTTCTGTTAGCGATAGCTTATTTTTACCTTGTTGTTCGAAAAATAGAAGGCATGGGTGGGGGAGACATTAAGCTTTTGGCATGGATTGGTGCTGTTTGTGGAGTGCAGTCTCTCCTTTTTGTAGTTATAGTTTCAAGTTTTGTGGGGATTTTCTTTGGAGTTTTTTATATGTTTAAGTCAAAAGCAGGACTTAAGACCGGCATACCTTTTGGACCTTACCTTTCTTTAGCGGCCCTTTTGTATCTCCTTTTTGATGTTCAAGATTGGTTTTCATTCCTCAATAGCCAGCTCTAAGTTTTGTTTTCTACCTAAGTCTAGCTCGCTTAAGGTCAGAACAGAGAACAATCATTGTTTGCAAGTTCATGTGCTCTAAATAATTGAAGATATTATTAAAAGTTAAAAGAATCGGACCTTCGGCGGTTTGACTTTAGTTCATGCATTCGCTTTAATTTTAAGATAGGCAAGGTCCAGCTCAGTAAGAAGGTTTAATGATTTTCGGAAACAAACAAATGGTCGGTCTCGACCTAGGCTCAAGTTCTATCAAGATGGCGGAACTGAAACCATCTGGAAAGTCCTATAAGCTCACTCATTTCGGAATGTCGAATATCAAAGAAGGTCTTATTGATGGTGGAGAAATTGTTGACCCCGTCAATGTCTCACAAGCCATACTTGCCCTCCATAAAGAATTAAAATTAAAAACAAAGTCAGTCAGCACAGGGATGTTTGGTGGTGCTGTGATCGTAAAAAAAATATCCATGCCACGCATTGACCCCAAAATGATCGGTGAACAAATTCAGTGGGAAGCTGAACAGTATATTCCTTTTGATCTCAGTGAAGTGAATCTTGATTATCATCTTATTCGCTCCCACCCCTCATCGGAGACCATGGATGTGCTTCTTGTAGCCGCTAAGCATGATTATATTATTCGATATTTTGAGGCGATAGAAACCGCAGGTTTAAAATGTCAAACAATTGATGTGAATGGTTTTGCTCTCGCTAATTGTTTTGAAATCAACTACGGAGTGAGAACGGGGCAAACGGTCGCCCTGATTAATATTGGTGCAGGTGTTACGAATTTAGTTGTGATCGAAAGTGGCAGCGTTGTATTCAGTCGTGATATTCCAATTGGTGGTTCGCTTTACAATTTAGAAATATCTCGCGAATTGGGTGTCAATTATCAAGAGGCCGAAGAACTCAAAATAGGATATTCTCAAACCAAACAAAGTCCAGCGGAACTTGCTAACGTTATTGCAAACACCAATGAAATGGTTTGCGAAGAAATAAAAGACAGTTTTAAATTTTACGAACAGTCCAAAAGCGGTTCAGCGGTTTCAGAAATTTTTATAAGTGGTGGGCTCATTAAGATTCCAAAACTGATCGAATCAATCGCCAATGCGACATCAATCAACTGTCAGGTTCTTAATCCACTTCAAAAAATAAGCTACTCTAAAAACACTTTTTCCGATCAGTTTATTCAGGAGGTTTTCCCCTTCTTACCTATCGTCATTGGCCTTGCTGCTCGTCGAGTGGGTGACGCATGATAAGGATTAATCTCGCAAAAACACATGCCTACGCTGGTCCCAGTACTCAAACAGCAGTCAGGCTAGATACGCCTGTCGCTCAAGGGCAAAGTCAGGGATTAAAAATTGTTTCTATGATTCTCTTTCTTGTTCTTGTCATTGGGTATGAAAAACAACAACTTTCGATAAAAAAAGCAAATGCAGCTGTCTCTCAAAATCAATTACAAGCCATTCTAGCAGAAATCGCTTCATTTGGCTCAGTCACTTCAATCATAGAAGAATTGGAAAAAGAAAAAAAGAAAGTGGATGAAAAGTTGGGTGTCATCGAAAGCATCTCAAAAAAAAGAGCTTTCAAGCTAGGCATCATTATGATTATGCAAGAGAACTTGCCCGATGATTTATGGCTAGAAGAAATGGTCGTCGATAAGGATTTGATTCATTTTAAAGGTCTTTCTCGTTCTCCGGCTTCGATTCAGCAGATTGTCAAAAAGCTTGAAGATAATAACTTTGTTAAGTCCGCCGTTAATAATGAACTGAGTCGCTTTAAAGATGGCGAGGATGAGTTGCAAAAATTTACTATTGAGGCGAGGGTCAAAAACTAATGGATTTGCAGGCACAGTTCAACAAACTGGATTTACAAAAATGCATTCTCATTGGTGTGGGATTGGCTGCCCTCTATTATGTGCTTCTTTTTGATCATGGCACGGCGATTGATCAACAAATTCAGGCTAACGCAGTACAAATAGCTGAAAATCAGGCCACTCTCAATAAAGTGAAGGGTGCTCTTGAGGATCAAAAGAAATTTGAAGAAGATTTAAAGACCATCAACACCAATATTAAAGACTTTCAAAGTTATTTTTCAGCGCCAATGACAACCAATGATCTTATGGCCAATGTTTCAAACTTTGCCGAGTACAATGGCGTAATTATTGAAAAACTCAATCAAGCCACAAAAGACACAGAATTTGCAGAATACCCTGAGACAGCCGTTGAGTTTATTGTTGAAGGGTCTTTTCACAATATTATGGCTTTTATATCTCAACTCACTCAAATGAAGAAAGCCCTT
>JBGSSY010000237.1:0-8981 GCA_041736775.1 Bdellovibrionales bacterium
TTTTGAGCTCATGGATTCGGTGGGTCTGGATGTTTGTGTGAAAGTTTCTAAGATTTTTAAAGAGTCTTTGGGTGAAAGAATTCAACTCCCTGATGTTCTTCTTAAGCTTGAAAAAACCGATCGTCTTGGTCAAAAAAACAGTAAAGGTTTTTACAAATATGAAAAAGGTCGCAAGACTGAAGTGGATCAAACAATTTACTCAAGCTTAGGTCTTTCAAATCCTAATGATCCTCTTTCTGAAGAAGAAATCATTGGTCGCGCCATGTACAATATGGTGAATGAGGCAGCCCTTGTCTTGATCGAAGAGAATGTGGTTGGTTCTGCCTCCGATCTTGATTTAGCCATGATTATGGGTACTGGGTTTCCTCCCTTTCGAGGTGGATTACTCCGCTGGGCTGATAAAATAGGGTCCGCAAAAATTGTGGATGACCTTGAAGTCTATGCCACCAAATATGGAGTTCGTTTTAAGCCGACAACGCCGATGAGAAATATGGCCAAAACTCAACGCACTTTTCACTGACCCTGATGTCGGAGAATCTTTATTTTCGCAGGCAAGCATTGAATACAATCATCGGAGGGGTCTCTGTTCTTGATGCCCCTCGCTTGTCCGTGCGTGATCGCGACCAAGCCGTCGAGTTTATAAATTCCTATGGTTATGATTGGAATGATTCCGAAGACGCCAAAATAGTTTACTCTTATTACCGCCAAGCTATTTCATTTTTACAAGATAAGTTCGTCGAAAAAGATGAAATGCCACTGAATGAGTTTTTTGAAAAACATAATATCAATGATGCCAGAGACTTGCTGGTGGCCGCTAGTGATCGTGACTCTGATCGGGCTAAACTTCAGCTTTGGTCCTGCGCCACCCTTAAGGTCATGCATGTGCTGGCCCATCTGACCAACGATTTATCCAGTGTCTTTGCCGACGAAATTCGTGAACAGGTTTTAGTTCCCATTCAAAGTTTTGTGGTCGAAGATCAAATCCAAGGGGCCATTTTTTTACAAAGTGATCATGAAAAAATTCGCCTCAATAACTTTGAGTCTAAACCTCTTAAGAATCAAAACAGTGCCATTATAAAACTTCTTTCAAAAAGAAATTTAGTCGCTTTGAATATTTTGGATCGAGTGGGTGTACGCTTTGTCACAAAAAACACCTTTGATATTTTTAAAGTGTTGCGATTTATGATGAATAATTCTCTGATCAGCTACCCTCACTGCATCGTCAATGAATCTGTGAATTCAGTATATCCCACCAATCTTTTTTTAGAAGTGATGGACACTCTTCGTGCTAAAAATTCTCAAATCAACAGCAAAGACATTAGCGAAATCCTCGATAAAAAATTGATTCAAGAAAAGGATCGGGCCGAGTACCAAAATAAAGACAATGCTTTTACTGATCCTGATTATAAGTTCATTAAATTCATCTCAAGAAAGTTGATCCATACTGAAGTTGAAAAAAAAGGAAAAAAAGAAAGAATCAACTTCTTTTACCCCTTTGAAGTACAGATCATGAGTTACGATACTTATCTCAACAATATGCGTGGTCCGCTCTCCCATTCCGAATATAAAAAACGCCAAGAAAAAGCCGCACGCATTCGACTTCTTGGACCTCTGGACCAATAATCATTTTAAGATTCACCTCGGTTCATCACACGTTGTGATTATGATATTAATCATCATGGTATTTAAATATCCGCCCTATTCGTGCTTTTTTTACGAGTTGACGTGTCTATTTTTTTGACGGTTTTTAGGCTTCTTTGATAAAAATTCATTGCTTTGTAATACCCATCCAACATTGAGAATCGTTGTGATACTAAATGCCATTCGATTTTTATTATAATTTTTTGGTGGAGGCGTTTGCTCTATTATGCTTGTTTTACGTTTTTTTTCTCTCTTTTTCATAGTTTTGAATTTTACATCACATGCGAGTTTGGCCGAGGGTCTTCTTTGTCATCAAATATTTAATCCCCCAACCTCTGGGACTGGGATTTTTGCTCGGGGTTCATCCTCTGTCATCAATATGAATTTGTTGAGAAATCATGAAGCCATTGAGGCATCGGTGTTAAAAGCATTAGAAGCCGCCCTTCTTGAAGCCCCGAAAGTAACCCGCAGAGCTTCTCAGGCACGGGTTATTGAATTTATTAAAAGAAGTTCAGAAACAAATAAGACAAGACTGTATCAATCCTTAGAAGGCTTAGTGGCCCTTGCGATCCGCCCCATTGCCCATCGAATTAAAGACGTCGATCAGTTTGAAGACATCATGCAGGCTGGCCGTATTGGACTTTTAAAAAGTATCGATACTTTTTTGAGTCTTGATCTGACTAAGGTTGAAAGTCTATTTTATTGGGACCAAACCTTACATTATACTCGAGCGAGAATATTTACTGAGATGCGATTAGAGCTGAGACGGGGAGAAGAAGCTGTTTATCTGACTTTACCCAAAAATCCTGAGCTTGGATTTCGAGAAGCTCTTTATTTATTTGGCACAGACGCTAAAGCGATCAGCGATTTGGCAAAACAATTTGATAAAACTCCCACTGAAGCCATGGCTGAAATGAAGTCCATCGAAGAAGCTCTTTTGCTAAGGCTTGCCACCCATGAAGCCAGTGTTCGATCCAGTGAAGATATTGTCAGGCCAAAAATTGATGAACAAAAAATGAAACAGCAGGTCAGAGATTTCATTTTCAATATACAAAGCCCCAGAGCAAGACAAATTGTTGTTTCATACATTTTCGAAGGAAAAACATTTGCCCAAATTGCAGAGGGTTTAAATTTATCTACAACAAGAATCGTGTATATTTACAATAAAGCGATTCTAAAACTTAAGCACCCTACAGTCTCACGGCATCTCAAACCTATTGTCCAAGTTTTAGATAACCAAAGCTATGGGAGTCCAGCGAAACCCAGAGAATACTGGGACCCCATGTACCGCAAACTAAAAGAACAAGAACGAATCGCGGCCGAAATCCTTCGCCAAGAAAACGCACTAGCGCGAGAAGTACGCCATAAGGCCATCAAAGAACTCATTCATAATGAGACTATTGAGAGAGTAAGAATCAGTATAAAACTCCTTAAGGAAAAAGGTTTATTTGAAATTCTAGGTATAACTTATCCAAAAACATTTAAAGAAGCTGGGATGAGAGTTCGGTCTCATGCCGCTGAAGAAAGTCGATTGGATTATCAGATGGGTTTTAATCTTGTTCGACAATATATTGAGGTCTCTCAAAACGGAAGGCCATGGACCAAATTAGCACAAGCCATAAAAGAATTTAATCGACTCGAGTTTTATGATAGTACCCGCGAACGATCATTAGAGGATATTGAAGATCTTTTAATTAAAAATAGAGAGGATCATATTAAATATTTGAATGAGCTGATGGATCAGTTCAATGAAATTTCACCTCAAGAACTCAGCCTTTTCCGTGACGCCATTCGGTTAGAAAATCTCGCACGTGAAAAAGCAATACCCATAGCCCGAGATCTCATGACTGAGGGTCTCATAAATTCTATGGGATTCGAACGTGCGACCCTCTTCGAAATGTCAGACCTCAAAAAAGTGGCTACCTTCTTTCAACTCCGTCGAGACTTTTTTGATGCTGTTGAAGAGATTCTAGGCCCTCTCAACGAGTATCATTCCATCATAGACGGAAAAAAACGTAAATTGACAGATTCAGAACTTCAATTCCATCGCTATGAAGAAGCCAATCGTAAACTGTTAGGTCGTTTCCGAAACATGCAAAGTTACTATGATCCATTATGAGTAGACGTTGACCCTTCTTATGCGATTTCTTAACATTTGATTCAACAAACCAATATTTGTTTTGTTGAAATGGGTCATTGATTATCGAAGACGCCAGCTTTTTCCTAAGTCAGGTGTGTAGAACTGCATATATTTATTAGAACCCACTTTGAGCGAGAGTGTGACTTGAGTGGGATTTTCTTGATGGGGTTCGACGTTCAGAATTTGGATGGGCCCTTTGGTCAATAGATCATTGCTGGGAAGGCTTTCAAATACTTTATCCCAACGTATGAAATGATGGAATGATTCGCCATGATCAAAGCTCACTTGATCGCCCACAAAAAGAGTGCCATTGCGTGCCACCTTTATGGGATGGCCATTCTTAAAAGGGGAGAGGGGGTACCAATTCTGTCCATCAAAGCTGCGATAAACTCCATGCGTTGCAGAGGCAAATTTGAGATCCTTAACGATTGGACTTTTTTCGATCTGATAAATCTGTGCTGGATTTAACTGAGTCAGTTGAATTTGTCTTTCTTGAATAATCTCCACATCAGATTCAAGAGTGGACTCGGGCCACCACAATTCACCCCACTGCGGAATATGACTTTTTCCCCATTTCTTTATAGAGTAACCTTGTTTGGCAAGAGATTGCCAAGGGGGAATTACGGAAACAGTCTGAGAGCCCATATCTGGCTTGGCTTTGAGTTCTACAGAAAAGGCACCAGTTCCTACCCAAATCGGGTTAGCAAAAATTTCTAACACCGATGACTGATAAAGTTCAGGATGGGGTTTAAAGTAGCCTTTGTCGGTTCTGACTTTTATAGCGATATCCATTCGAGATTTTATCTGGGTCATGGGGATATAGCCCCTTTGACCTTCAAAAATAACCAGCGCCCATGAGTCTTTTGTGTTGAGAGGGATAATGGCTTGGCCGGCTTCAATTTTTTTAAGAACTTTTGCTTTCATCTGCGGGAACTGTCTCAACTCAGTATCGATCATTGAAAAGAAGTAGCCTCCATCTTTTGAATAGGGACTTAAGTGTCGCTCTCTGACCCAACCTTGAACATTGGCGGTTTTTTCTTTGTAAATAATTTTATACCAGTCACGGTAACGCTCTAAGAGAGTGACCACTTGCGATTGTTCTAAAGTTTTTTGGGGAAGTTCGTATTCACGGGGAGAGACATGGACGGATTCGCCTTTTGCTAAAACGGCTTGTCTTGAAAAATCAAGGGGGAGAAGAGCCGATGATTTGAGCATCCATCCGTTTTTTCCTTGAGCATCTCTCACCCAAAGCCACTCAAATTGGTCAAAGGAAATGGCTTTTCTTTCGAGAAGTTTCAAATCAAAGTGACCCGTCGGAGCTGGATTGTTGGGTTTAAGAAATACGGGCCGATCTTGGGCCCAAAGATTGAATGAAAAAAGAAGAAAAGAGATGATTTTTAAACCCATATTACTATTGTGGAGTGTCATTTTTTGAGGTTCAAGACCAGTTTTGTCTTTTCTCTCTGAAGAGTTGCGGTTTTTTATGGTCTCTCTCCAGTTTTTAAATTAAAAACGTAAAGGCTGGTTTTCTTTCAAGTTTTCACTCAGAGGAGGTCGATATGGCGATCCAGAAATTAGGTGTTGTTGGTGCAGGTCAAATGGGGAATGGAATTGCCCAAGTCTTTGCCGCTCAGGGGACCTCAGTGGTTATGGTGGATATCAGTGAAGTGGCCCTAGAAAAAGGTCTCTCTACGATTTCACAAAGCTGTGACCGTTTGGTGAAAAAAGAAAAAATGACTGAATCCCAAAAAGCTCAATTGCTTTCTCGAATCCAAGTTTCAACCGACATGAGCATTTTCAAATCTTGTGATTTCATCGTTGAAGCAGCCACAGAAAATGTCGATCTTAAGCTCAAAATATTTCGTCAATTGGACGAAGTGGCACCGCCTCAGGCCTTGCTTTGTTCCAATACTTCTTCAATCTCAATTACAAAAATTGCAGGAGTTACTCAACGTCCTGAACAAGTGGCCGGAATGCATTTTATGAATCCAGTCCCATTAATGACTCTGGTTGAAGGGATTCGCGGCTTACAAACTTCTGATCAAACTTTTAAAACGGTTCGTGAAGCCACAGAAAGTCTTGGAAAAGTTTTTGTCGAAGGTCGTGATATGCCAGGCTTTATCGTCAATCGTATCCTCATGCCCATGATCAACGAAGCGGTGTACGCCCTTTACGAGGGTATTGCGGATGTCACAGCGATTGATACCGCAATGAAGTTAGGCACCAATCAACCCATGGGTCCACTCACTCTAGCCGACTTTATTGGTTTAGACACCTGTCTTGCGATCATGAATGTTCTCCATGATGGATTAGGGGATACCAAATACCGCCCCTGTCCTCTTTTGGTGAAATACGTGGAAGCCGGTTGGCTCGGTCGAAAAACAGGTCGTGGCTTTTACAAATACTAAAATTTTTAATTTCCAAAATATTGAACAACAGATTTTTAGTTCATCAATAATCACCAAGGAGTTTCCATGGAATTTGTAAAATACGAAAAAATGCAAAAAATCGGTCTCCTCAAAATTTCAAAACCCCAGGCCCTTAATGCTTTGAACACGGCTGTTCTCAACGAACTGAATCAGTGTTTGCTACAAATCGAAAAAGATTCAACCCTTAGTGTTCTGATTATTACCGGCGAAGGTGAGAAGGCCTTTGTGGCAGGTGCGGATATCAAAGAGATTAATGGATTTAATGCGCCCTCGGCCTTTGATTTTGCAGAACTGGGACAAAATGTTTTTATGAGAATAGAAAAACTACAGATCCCTGTGATAGCTGCCGTTAATGGTTTTGCTCTCGGTGGAGGTTTAGAGTTAGCACTCTCTTGTGATTTTATTTTTGCCTCACAAAATGCTCGTATGGGTTTGCCAGAGTGCTCCCTTGGTTTGATGCCTGGTTTTGGAGGTTCAGTTCGCCTTGCTCGAAGGGTGAGTCCGGGACTTGCCAAACAGCTCACTTATACAGGTGAGATGATCAGTGCGGATGATGCACTCCGGGTGGGACTCGTGAATAAAGTTTACTCGAGTTCTGAACTTATGGCTGAAACTTTAAAAGTGGCGGAGTTGATCAGTGAACGAGCCCCCTTAGCACTCGCTGCAGTCAAAAAAACCATTGAGACAACCTATGGAATGCCCACAGAAAAAGCGATGCAAGTTGAAAGAGAACATTTTTCTAAACTCTTTCAAAGTGCCGACTGTAAAGAGGGGACTCTTGCTTTCATTGAAAAAAGAAAACCCGTTTTTAAAGGTCAGTAGCTTCAAACCCATTCATACCAGGATGCCCTATGTCTGAAAACCTTAAAAATCCCATTCGAATTGTCACAGCCACTTCTCTTTTTGACGGGCATGATGCCAGTATCAACATGATTCGAAGACTTCTTCAGGATGGGGGCGCCGAAGTGATTCATTTGGGCCATAACCGCAGTGTTCTCGAAGTGGTCACCGCCGTTCTTCAAGAGGGTGCTCAAGGTGTTTGTCTTTCTTCCTATCAGGGTGGACATATGGAGTACTTCAAATACATGAAGGACTTGCTCTGTGAAGCCGGTGCCGATTATGTCAAAATTTTTGGCGGAGGCGGTGGAGTCATTATCCACGAAGAAAAAAAGGCTCTTGAAGAGTATGGTATCGATTTTATTTTTCATCCCGAAGATGGTCGAAAAATGGGACTTCAAGGAATGATTGATTTGATTATCAATCGCTGTGATTTTTCAATCCAAGATGAAATTAAAAAGAAAAACGATTTCTCACAAAAACTTTCTGGCCGTGAAGAAATCCCCCACCGCGCCTTAGGTGTTGCCCTTGATGCCATTGACCGCAAGCAAGAAATGACTCCAGCTCTCCTTAAAAGTTTAGAAAACTTTCGCGGGACTCAAACACCTTTGGTTCTCGGTGTGACGGGTACGGGTGGTGCTGGAAAATCCAGTTTGGTGGATGAGCTGATACAACGTTTTCTCAATCTCTATCCCGATTTTAAATTGGCGGCCGTCTGTGTGGATCCCTCTAAGAAAAAAACCGGTGGTTCACTTCTGGGTGATCGTATTCGTATGAACTCCCTTTCTCGGCCTAAGGTTTACATGAGGTCCGTAGCCTCTCGAGGTTCTGGAAGTGAGATCGCTGGCAGTCTTCCACCAATTTTGAATTTTTTAAAAAACTATGACTTTGACCTCATCATTGCTGAAACCTCGGGGATCGGACAAGCCAGTGTGGCGATCACTGAAGTTTCTGATTTCAGTCTTTATGTGATGACTTCTGAGTTTGGAGCTCAGTCTCAACTTGAAAAAATCGATATGATCGATTTTGCAAAGTTTATTGCCATCAATAAAGCGGATCACCGCGGTTCTCTCGATGCTCTTCGTGATGTTCGAAAACAGTATAAGCGCTCTCGTAAAATGTTTGAAGCCGACGATAAAACTTTACCGGTCTTTCTAACCCAAGCGGCTCAATTTAACGATCATGGAGTGAACAATCTCTTTTTTGCTATTTCAGACCATTTGGCTGAGGTTGATTCAAATCGCTCGTGGACTCTTGAATCTCAAGTTCGTGAAAAAGTTCGGGGAGCTCAAAAACAAAGTATTATTCCGGCCGAGAGACAAAACTATTTAGCCGAAATTGTAGCGACTCTTCGTCGCTATAAAAAAGAGACTCAAGAAAAAGCCAAAAAAGCTTCAATCCTCGGAAGCTACTATCAACTCAAAGATGTTACCCCTCTTGACAAATCACTTGAGGAGCAACTGAAACAGGGTCTCACGGCTGAAGATCTTTCTGCACTCAATAATTGGGATCAGCTCGTTAAAATTTATAAAGCTGAAAACTACTCTTATAAAGTTCGTGACAAAGTCATAAGTCAGCCTCTTTTTCAAAATTCTCTCAGCGGTTTACCCATTCCGAGAGTCAGTGTTCCTCGCTTTACCGATTGGGGAGATCGATTGGAATTTCTCAGATCTGAAAATGTGCCCGGAGAATTTCCATTTACCGCGGGTGTATTCCCTCTGAAACGAGTCGGCGAAGATCCCACCCGAATGTTTGCCGGTGAAGGGACTCCAGAGAGAACCAATAAAAGATTTCACTACCTTTCAAAAGATGCTCCTGCCAAAAGACTTTCTACGGCTTTTGATAGTGTTACACTTTACGGTTTTGACCCCCACAATCGACCCGATATTTTTGGTAAAGTGGGAGAGAGTGGTGTGAGTATCTGCACTCTCAAC
>JBGSSY010000242.1:0-4293 GCA_041736775.1 Bdellovibrionales bacterium
GGGTAATTCTTCGTCTGTGGCGAGACGAATTTCGCGAAATTTTTTGGGCTCTAAGTGAGGTCGACCTAAGCAAAATGGAAATGGTATTTGCTTGGACTCCACCAGATCATAGGTGTTGACAGGATAAAAAGAGGTCAACTCATAGCGCAGATATTCATACTCAGTTTTCAAGCTATAAAAACGAGTCACCGACTCGCCACTCTGAAGAGCAATTTTTTCAATCGAGTGGATAGGACTTATGAAAAGATCATTTTGACAAAGAAAATCCTCACCCGCCATTTCACAATCGAGTGGACTCTTGAAGTAAACGGACTGTCCATCTTGACAAAGAAATTCACCAGCGACATGAATATTTTGAGTGAGCCAAATATGTTCAATCTCAATGAGGTCGTTAGAGAATACAGATTGAGAATAGACTAAAAAAAATAGGAATATAATTTGATGAATCAAAAACATGAAATCCCCCATGCATTGATTAACAAAAAAGCGGATGACTGTGAATGAAAATAAGACCGATGTGACTGAATGTTTCAATCATATCTTACAAGAGGATAACATCTGACAAGATCTTAAATTGAAGCGTAATGCACGGATAGAACGTTTACAAAAGTCAAAAAAAAACCACTCCGCAGAGTGGCTCAAAGCATTGTTACTGAATAATCCAATTAGAAATTACAAACAGGAAGGGTAAGGTAAGTAAATCCAAGGAAACCAGCATTAACATGGTCTTGTGAGCTTTGACCTGACTTGTAGATCGCTACTTTTACTTTAGGACCTCTGTTTACTTTAACAGTGCTGTACTTAGTGCAAGGGCCGCTGTCGTCTTTACCAGAGTAATTTGTGCAAATTTGACGTGTTCCTACCATCAAAGTTTTTAGGCTCACTGTTTTATATTGCGCACAGCCCGTGATATTGTCGTCATCTCCAGAATAAATGGGTTTTACACATTTTTTGGCGCTTCCAGCATAAAGATATTGTCCATCATGACAAGCTTGCGGTTGGCCAGAGAAGCTGAAGCGTCTTACAAAAATACCGTTTCCAAAGTCAATGTTTCCACCATCATCAAATTTATATTGTTTAGGATTGGCGAGTGCTTTTTTGACAACTGCATCTGAAGCCATTTTGTTAGACGTGATTCCAGAAAAAGCAAAAGTCTGAGCTGTGAATAGTAATGTAGAAATAATAAGTAATAATTTCATAATTCCCCCATAAGGTGTTGTTAATTTGTGAATCTTTTTTCTCTCTGCATTGATTTTCGGTCAAATTGATTCGTTCAACACTTAAAAACTCATCGTCATGAGTTTCATGATGACGAACCCTAGTTCTTTCAACGAGGGGTTTGAAGTCATTCAAGTTCGTCATGGGCAGTAAAAAAGCTCATTATGTTGACGCATAACGAACAAGTGTTGTGAAACTAGGAATTTTCTAATTCATAAGCAGCTTTTAAATCCATCGTATCTATGGCACAGAGAAGAAAGAATGGCAGCTCACCCTTACTGGAATCCTGGGAGAGTATTTCTCTTATTTTTTTTAAAGTTTTTTTCTGAAGCTTACAGATCTCTTCGTAGGCCTCAGCAGAAACAGAGTCGGAACAGTTGACGTAGAGGGGATTAAGGGGATTTCGAGGACGATTTTTATGGGGTTTGATAAAATCAGCGACTAATTTAAAATTCCGCACAAAGTCGTCTTCTGAAGAGGTAAAGCTTTTTGAAATCGTACGACAAACCCTTTTGTCGTCTCGTTCAATGTATCCAGCATCAATCATTTCACTCAACAATTGAAAACCATGGTTACCATAGAGTTGAATAATTTTTTCTTCTTTCACTCCACCGTGATTAAGAGCCAATTTATAAATTAAGTATTTAATCGGGTTTTTGAGCTCTTCGTTAATCTGGTTGGAATAATTTTGATCAAAATCTTCGAGGTAAGGCATCGAGGCACTGAGGTATTGAGCCAGAGGACCTGGATAGAGTTTAATGATTTCCCGGACACTGGTCGTTCCACTGATGTAGGTTAGAATATCTAAAACAGTGGTCACTTGGGGGGCCGTTTTTATTCTTAACCCCATGATACGTCTTAGAGTTGGTTCACTGACTCCTGTTTTTTTACTGATGGCATTAACACTGAGATGTGGTCGTTTACTCAAGTACTGGGCGATAGCATCCCTTAACTGTACAATCAGGTTGTCTGAATCGGTTGAGATCTGAGAACCTTCAGCTTCAACTTTACTCAATTTCATCAGACATCCCTCGTCGGTCGACAGGAGAAACTATACTGAGTTCTGTTTTTATTAAGTTGAGCATCAAAGATGGCTTTTGACTTTTCAATATAAATATCACGAGATAAATTCTGCAACACATTGACTCTAAAATTCATCACGCCATTGCCTGAATACTCTCCTGACATGAGTTTTATAGAGTCTTGGTCTAAATCCTGATTGCAATAAGGTGTTTTAAAACGAGCTCGTTTTTCTTTAAAGGGATCGATGGGTTGATGGGGGATATTTATATTTTTAAAAAACTGCAACCCACCATAGGGAGTGTTGATAAGATCTATACCCGCTTCAAGAAACGATTGAACAAAATCAGCTTCATCTTCATTTTCTATATATCGCCACTCGCCGACATTGGCCGAGTTGAATATTTCATTGCCTTCACATAAAGGTATGGTTTCCGTGCTTTCTTCGATTAGCTCTTCACCACTCTCCTCAGAATTGGCTAAAGTGCGCTTTTTGTAATTCAAACTAATTTCATAAAAGCGAGTTAAGCTCGGCCCGCCGACATCAAGATAGATTTTTTCAACAGACCGAATGGGTACAATTTTGAGTCCGCGCTCACAAACAAAGGGTCCCTGAGCTTTTTTGCACTCAGAAAGGGATTTAAAATGGAGATAAAGACCATCATGACACAACCGATGGGCTGAAACAGAAATATTTTGACTCAGAGCTATGTGCTCATAAACAGTCAATGAAGAAGCGCACACAGATTGTGCTGAAAATAGACATCCAAGAATAAAGGTTAAACCTCTAATTCTAACTAATTTATAAGACAAGTGAGACCCCAAAACAGTGTTAAACATGTTCAACTTATTACAGTCTCACACAGAACGCCCTGAGGTGTTTAGATATCGGTAAATATTACAAAGGCTCTGAGATGACTGAGATAAATATTTTCACAAAAGTTCACCAACACAGCCCTCATTCTTTTATTCTTTGGGAACAGGTAAATAACTCGCAATATAATAGTCAGATTTCACTCAATTTGTAGACCTTTTCTAAAAGGTCTACGGAAATCCCACTTAATCAATTAAAAGAAAACTTTAAGAAAGTTGGAACTGGCTGGTTGAACTTTTGTCACCCGAGAAAAACTATCGGTGCATCTTTGCTGAATAACGGCCTCAAGCATTGCATAACCGGTTGGTAATATATCGTTGTAATCAAAGAGTTCATCGGCAGTCACTAAAATTGATTGGGGTGTAACCTTACGAATTCGGTTAGCAAAAAGCCCAGTACTTTTGCAAGCGAGAACACCTAAAACAGCTGGTTTTTGTTGGGCTCCTCGAAGAGCGGAAAGCATTTCACCAATCCCTTGTTGTTCCGCACGATAATAATCATAATTCACTCTTCCACTAGCGGTCAAAACGGGTGGATAAAAATCTGGCCCACCACCACTTCGTGCATGTCCCAAATAAAGAACAACATCATGGGTTTGTAAAGCTGATAGAAAATGGTTTCGGCTTCGATCCGATGAGGTCATTTGTTTCTTGCTCACTCGATTGTTAGCATCTTTGGACGTAACAGAAGGCGATTGCAGGGTTATTTCAATATTAAGATTAGAGTTACTAAAACGATTTTTTATTTTCTTGGTTAACTTTTGGCCCTTGCGCGAAAATCCACAGGCCATTAACTTTTGTCCCTTATCGCTAGGGCAATCGCTGATTAAAATATTTTCCATAGCATCGCGCGCATCCAAATCAAGAACATCACCTGGCCCATACATTTGTGAGGCCGAGTCGTTATAGTCTTGCCCTTGAGAAATATCCATATAACCAAAACCTAAAAATATTTTTATAGTTTTTGTATTCGCTAATGCCACGACTTGAGCATGACAAGTTTTAGGATTGGCATCAGAGAGGAGATTGTTTTGTAAAATCAAGTTCTGTGTTTTGCGAAGATGACGAGTATAAGCCGTCGAAAGACCCGGCAAATTTGCGAGAGCGTGAAAAGACAATAAAAATGAAAGACAAAAAACTATAAATTTCATGGTAACCCCTCAAAAAAAAAGCCACCCGGAG
>JBGSSY010000252.1:0-7256 GCA_041736775.1 Bdellovibrionales bacterium
TTGATCAATAAATTTTTGTATATTTTCAAAGGGGATATTTTTATTAAGAAGTTGCAAAAGGGGAGAGGTGTTAAGAAGTGAATTCGCTAACTTCTTTTTAAACAGGGGTCCAAAACTTAAGTCGCGAATCCATTTTGCGCTGTTTGACCCAAGGGTCACAAAATCAGTTCGATAAACTTGATCGGGGGTTAAGCTTCCCCAAAGCTGACTGAGCTTTTGTGTACCGTTGAAAAGATCATCACTATGAGCGGCACAATAAGTTGCGTTTATGGCACCCGCACTGGATCCTGACCAGACTCGAAGGGGATTATTTTTTCCGATGAGATTATTTTTTTTAAGAAGCTCTCCCAAAGCTTTCAGAACACCTGCCTGATAGCTTCCTCTTGCGCCTCCACCCGTGAGATTGATGCCGATGTTAACCATAGGTCTATAATACCGTTTAAATCAGCTTTAGACCTAAAGAGAGCTGTTAAATTAGACTTTTTGAGGGCTTCTCCAGCGATAAATCAGATAAATCCCAAGGAGAAAGACAGCGGCAAAGATCACGTAAAATTTGAGTTGATTAATCAATTGCAAAATCACCTCGCCATATTTGCTAATCAGTATGACTTGGGTGGGAACGGTCAAGGTCGCAGCTAGACCAACAACAACAATAAATTTCCAGCGGGGCAGACCTATCGCGCCACACATCATGTGCCCAGGAAAACGAAGTCCAGGTGTGAATCGAAAGATACACGGAGCAAGGGTTCCGTACTCATGAATCCACTTTTGAACCGTTTTAAAAGAACGACCTTTAAAATGTTTTCCATAACGGGGGTGACGAGTGAGTTTATCTCCGAAATATTGCCCAATCCAATAAATCAAATAATCACTGCTAAAAACCGCAAAAAGGCAAACCGCCGCTAAGGTGTACGGATTCACACCCACTGCACCTTCAAAAGGAGGGGGGTATTTAATCGGTTGAGTAGCCATATAAGCTGTTAAGCTGGCACTTATAATAGTGACCTCTTCAGGGAGGGGTAAGCCAAAACTGGAAGCAAACATCAGTAAGATCACTAATCCATAGACAAGATAGGGTTGATAAGCAATGTGGAGAAACCACTGTGCGATTTGATCTTCAAAACCCATGGAGATTACTTTTTTTCCGTTTTTCTTCGGATGGTCTTGATAATAACGGGTTCTTTAGGAATGTCTCTCGTCGAGCCTTGAGCTGTGGTTTGGACTTTAGCAATTTTATCAACCACATCCATTCCGGCTGTTACAGTACCAAATACGGCATAACCATAGTCCCTAGGAAGTGGACCCTGGTAATTGAGGAAGTCGTTATCTTTGACGTTAATAAAAAATTGGGAGCTGGCACTGTTAGGATCTGGTGTTCTTGCCATTGCAATAGTGCCCCGACTATTTTTAAGACCGTTGTGGGCTTCGTTCTTAATCGGAGCATCGGTCGGCTTAAGTTTAAGGTCTTTATCAAAACCTCCACCCTGAATCATAAACTGATCAATCACGCGGTGAAAAACTAAATCGTCGTAAAATTTTTTATCAACATAGTTGAGGAAATTTTTAACTGAAAGGGGAGCTTTTTCAGAATCAAGAGTAATTTCTATTAAACCAAAATTTGTGTCCATAGTAACCAACACGGGTTTCTCCTTTTTAGCAGTTTGAGAAAAAGACAGGGGACTCACAATGAGGAGTGAAAATACAAGGATGATTTTTTTGAGATTTTGTTTGAACATGGACTGAATACTAAAGACTCCAGTCCAGGTTTGCAAGGTCAAACAAGTGTCAACGGTATGACAAAAAAACTGTCAAGATTTCGTCATTTTTAGTGACGAGAGTGCTGCTTTCTACGGGTTTCAACATCACACTTTTCACAGTGAGCCGTTTCTTTAATGGTTTCCTCTTCTTGATTAATTTCATGGATCAGCGTCAAGGGCGTAGAGCACAAGGGACAGCAATTCATTGATTTAAGAAAGTTGAGGTATCGTTTTTGGTGTTGTTCTCTTTTAGCGCGCGTTATCTCATCCATGAGACCTCCTGATTTTTAGACTTTGCATTGCAAAAAGTGCCCCCTAGATCTTTGTCTTTAGCTGACGCTTTGTATAATGCCTGGGGTGACTTGTTGGTTGGTTAGTGTCTTGTCGGTTGGGTTTTATTTGAAGAGAGGGCACAGCTCCTGCTTGGCTGGCATCGACCCCTTCGGGGTCGAGCGCGTCACGCTTGCCAGAGCCCTCTCTTCAAATAAAACCCAACCGACAAGACACTCTCTCGCAACAATGGAACAAGTGGGGGGATTTAAAGAATATGAAATTTCAAGTCTACGTTTTTGAAGATCAAAAAGCTAAAAAGTTTTTTGCTATGTGAGATCAATTCGAAAGCTAAAAGATTAAATCCTCGATTGAGAAGAAAGATTGCAAAATTTGTATTAATTTAATTTCTAAAAGAGGTTGAATGTAATCAAAGCCTATTTATCGTTGGATAAATTTATAAAAATTCCTAAAAAATAAGATTTGTTAAGTTTATTAAGACTCTCAAGTCTA
This sequence comes from Bdellovibrionales bacterium, assembly GCA_041736775.1. Classification (GTDB taxonomy): domain Bacteria; phylum Bdellovibrionota; class Bdellovibrionia; order Bdellovibrionales; family JAGQZY01; genus JAGQZY01. The sequence goes on from JBGSSY010000252.1 coordinate 2,541, forward strand.
TTGTGCAATTAATGGCTCAATAATTACAGAGAGTTAGCAACTATCGAGTAAAAAATATAATGTTACTGCGATTCCAAAACCAGATTGACGATGTGCGCGATTTATACTAAGAATCTCCCTGAGGTGGATATGATCAAAAATCTAGTTTCAATTTTAGCACTTATCCTTTTTCACTCAAACGCAAAAGCAAAAGCATTTAAAGTTAATTGTTTTGATCAAAATACTGCAACTCTCCATTGCTATCCAGAGCTCGCCGAAGATAAAATTGAGTTACCTTATCAACAAGAATACGAAGTTTTTCTTAAACTTGATTCGATTCCTAGTAATCATGAATTTTATTTTACTGAAAAAAAGCCAGTTTTTTTAAACCCACCTCTAGTGATTGAAGAGGGTTTTTTAGTTTTACCGAATAATAAATTTTTACCTCTTGAAAACTTTGACCTTACTGTTGATCCTGAGTCAGAGCTAGAAGAAATTATCAATAATCCCGATATATGGATTAATTCTAATCCAATCTTGGCTGCATCTTGGTCTGAATTAGATAAAGATGTTAAAAAGAAATAGTTTGTTAAAGTGGGCTCTGATTATCGCTTTAGCCTTAACAGTTACTCTTTTATACTTATTTCAGATTATGGATGTTAATAGAGGCGATCCTGAATTGAAAAAAAACTCTTGGGGTACAAAAGATCAAATTGTTGCGGCCATAACTCCTCTTAAAACACCCTTAGAAATTTCAAAAGTTGGATCAGTTGCTCAATATATTGCATTAGTCCAAATGAATAGAACTCTTATTAAAATGAATAAAAATCTTCAGCTTGAAGGAGATATTGCCTCTTCTTGGTCTGTGGATCCAACGATGAGTAGCTTCACTTTTAAAATGAAACCTGAACAAAAATTCTCTGATGGTTCTGTTATTACTCCTTCAAATGTTGTTTGCTCAATCTCTCGTCAAATGAAATTAGACTCTGCAATCCACTTTGATTTTAATGAAATTAAGTCTGTCAATTTGAATAATGAAGAAGTTGTAATCAGTTTAAAAAAACCAAATCCGAGATTCTTACAACAACTCTCCCATCCAGAGTTTTCAATTCTTAGTATTAAAAATTGTGCGAGAAAAGATGGGGAAATTGATTGGTCAATTACATCCGGTCCTTACTACTTAGTTGAAACGAAGCCTGGAGAGCTTTTACTCAAACAAAACAGGTACTTTGAAAATTTCACGGCCCCCTCAAAATTAAAAATCATAGGGTCGACTCGTGATGAAATGATTTCCCTCTTGAAAGAATCTGAGATTGATTTTTGTTTAGGAACCGGTGAAGTCGAAGAATTAACTTTATCTGAATTAACTGAGAAAGGAGAATATGAGATCAAAAAGCCTCATATTGGTTTTACATATTGGCTCAATATCAATGAGTTTAATCCTAATTTAAAGGATCTAGAGGCACGAAAAAATCTTCAATTCCATTTGTATAATGCAGTTTCTAATATTCCATTTGCGGAGAATCCCAGTTGGACGAGAGCTCTGCAAATGTACTTGCCTGATGGGGCTGGTCGATTAGAAAGAAAAGAAGTTGATAAATTCTGGTCTAATGTTCCTAAAGTTAACTATTTAAGCCCAATCAGTTATAAAATTAAATTGCTATTGCAGAAATCTTTTAAATGGAATGAATTATTATTAAAAGCATTAAAGGAAAGTAACCTTGACTATGAAGTAGACTATTACGCTGATTTGACAGAGTTTGCTCAATTAACTCAGGAATTTAACAAAAAGTATCATCTTATTTTGATCAATAATGACTATTCCTCTCCAGATCTATTTGAAAATCTAAAAGTGACTTTTAACAAAAATAGACCACTTATTTTTCAAGAGAGCCAAAATAAGCAATTTGAAGAATTACTTAAAACTGCAGAACATTCAATTGAACTTGATAAATCATACCAAGCCTATCGTGAAATCGAAAAGATCATGCTTGAACAAGCATTCGTTTTCCCGTTATTTCACAACCACATGAACTTCTTTGTAAAAAGTGGTGTAAATATTGATGAGTGGTCAAAACTATCTCCTGAGGTTTCATTTTGGAAAATAACTCCGAAATTTTAAACCCTAAATCTTTTAATATTGATAAACACGATGATTTTCTAGGAAAAGATCTTATTCATTTTAGTGTTACTCATCCAAAGCTATTATCAAGAGGTTTCGGGTCTCATGAAGATACGAAAATAGCTTTAAAAATTGCGATCAATGAATGTTTAGAGCGAGAAGTGTTTCACCAGTCCTGCGAAATACTTAGTACAAGGACATCATCAGGGTTTGCTGCGCACAACACTAAGGATGAGGCAAAAGAGTCAGCTTTGTGTGAGCTTTTTGAGCGAGATGCATTTCTCTTTTCATGGCTTTGTAAAATTAATGCTCATTGGTTTGAGAGAAATGAAATTAGCACTGAAGTTTGCAACCAAGTAGGTATCTTTGAGTCTTTTGGTTTTAATATTAAACTAGGCCGTTTAGCGATTTCAAATGATAGGCATTGTTGTATTGGTATTCTTCATGGATCAAACAAAAAGTTTGGATCTATCACATCTACAAGTTGTCATTTAAATTTACAAAGCGCTCTAATGTCAGTTTGTAAAGAGCTTAGAAGGGGAGCAACGGCTGTTCTCAATAGAAAATTTTCTGTGCCGAAAGTATCTCATACTAGCGCAGGATTTCACTTTGATTATTACTCTAATAGTGAAAACACAAAAAAAATTGAATGGATGATCCAAGGTAACTCGTCAGAAGTTCAAGTAAACAAATTTAATATTAATGTGAGAGATATGAAAGCCAAATATCTTCCTCCTTGGGATTTTCATGTCGCATACGCAGAATCTCGAGACACTCAGTCCCTTTATTTTTTCGAACCTCAATTTAAGACTATAAATAGAGATAGATTCAAAAAGAAATGGAGAAAAGGCTTTAAATTTAATAAGGATCTGCATCCGCTGCCATGAACTTTCGATATTTTGCGATTTTCTCATTTGTTTTTTCAATATTGGTGTCATGTTGTTTTATGATTGTGACCTATTTTAGTAATGCAAGAATTGTTGATGGGGTTTCGAAGGATTTTTTAGCGAAAACAAAAAATGAGCTTGAGTTGATTGCAAACTTGGTCAGGAATGATCTTTTGCAAGGTAATATTAGGAGCGCGAGAAATCAAATTGCTCGCATGATAAGTTTCAAGTCAATTCAAGATTATCAGATCGTTAACCATGAAGAGTCTTCAGGTTCGATATCTCTTAGTGAAGATGAAAATTTCTTTATTGTTGAGATTCCAATTTCTTTTGAGACCTCTGAAAATGAATGGGGCCGATTGATTTTCAAGGTAGCAAATTCAGAAATTAAAAAGCTTTCGACTCAGCTTAATTCAAATTTATTGGTCAACTCTTTTTTATTGCTCATTTTAGTTTTACTCTTTTTATCAATGTTTTATTATCTTATTTATTTTTACTCTAACAAATTTAAATTTAATTTGAGTCGTTCAATTTTAGGCATTCCTGTACAAGTCAGTCATTCTGTCGATAGTCGATTATTTCATCCATTGTATCTGGAGCTTGGAAAAATTGCAGAAGTTATAAAAGTCTCTAGTCGAATGAATATTGAATTGAATTCTTATGCTGATATTATAAGACTGGCTCGCCAAGTTTCACATGACATAAAATCCCCGGTTTCTGCCTTGCTTGCCGTCATTCAAAAGGAACATGGATTGCCACTGTCGTCGAAGAAATTATTAGAAAAAAGTGTATCTCGTATCAATGAAATTTCTAGTCAACTCTTAGATCAAACAAAGGCCCATAAAGTTCATAGAATTGAAATCAATGTTTTACGTGTTGTCTTTGATGATTTGGTCCAAGAAAAAATGCTTTTAGGGATTCAGGTTGATCTTTTATTAAATTGTATGGAGACTGTTTTTAATGGGAATCTAATCGGTTTAAAAGCAGTTCTCTCAAATCTGATTAATAACTCCTATGAAGCGATGAGTGCAAACCAGAGTCCTCAAATTCTTCTAAAAATGGATTGCAGTAACGACTTTGTCACATTGTCTGTCGCTGACTATGGTCCCGGAATTAAACCAGAATTAATTCAACTTATTCTGGCGGGACAATATACATCCAAAGAGAAAGGTTCGAGTCTTGGGCTTTCTAGCTCTAAGCAAATTATTGAGTCTTGGGGTGGTCAGTTTGAAATAAACTCTCAAATAGGAAAAGGAACAACGGTCAGCTTAAGATTTATTCCAGAAAAGTGATTTAATAAGATGGAACAATAAGGCAGCCTGTTGTGATCTAGAAATCAAAAAGATAAATAAAGTTAGCAACTTATGAAAAAAAAGGGACTCTCTCGGTGGGGGGTACCACCGAGAGAAATAAACATAGAGACCTATTGGGGGGGATCTCATTGGGGTCATCCTAGCTACATCCGTTTCTTCTTGAAGAGGATGTTTCTAACATGTGTTTAACAACCTCTTTGTACCTAACTCCAAGGGTTTTTTAAAATTATTCTTAAATATATCTACCTATAATTATATCTAATGAGATTCGCTTAAAATTATAAATATTATACTGTGTTCGATCGGTCAGATTCAACACATTGCTGGGCAATTACTGAGATGTGTTTTTAAGCATAAAATTCTCAATATTGGTGCCAAATTGGGACAGGGCTTTTTGGTCTCCGGGGCAAAAATT
>JBGSSY010000039.1:0-7679 GCA_041736775.1 Bdellovibrionales bacterium
ACTCAAGGGCTTTTTTACCCTCAACTTCTTCAAGCCAAATCAAGGGATCATTTTCATAGAGAGACACCTTTTCTTTGAGAGCACAAGAATTGAAGAGCGAAAGGATGAGAATGGAAAAAAGGATACGAAACATGGGCAAACCTCCTTGAAAAAGCTCTCAGAAGATCGCCAAAATTTAGAGTGGGGTCAATAAGTCTTTACCCCAATTACTCAAAGATAAATTTATAGGCCGCTTCGAAGGCTTCACTAAAACCATTGTTGCGCCCAGCCACCATGTCGATTGCGACATCCGGTGTGACACCAAAATTCTCAATGATCTTACCGTTTGGAGAAAGAACCATAGACTCAGTGAGTGAGAGACCCATTTTGCTGATCGGTGAAAGTCCATGTTGAACCACATTCCCTCCTCCGCCCATGGTTTGTTGTCCAATGACAACTCCCATTTGGTTATCTTGAAAAACAGAGGCAAAAATATCACACATCGATACACAGAACTCATTGACCAGAAGTGCAATTTTCACATCATCCTGCAGACCAATGAAGGGATTTTGTAAAAAGAAAGGATCTAAGACACGAACTGATATGGGTCGTGACAGATTCTGTCCTGCCGCTTGATCCGCATTCATATCCCGAACAATTCGAGTTGCGATAGTCTTTGCATAATCGTCAATGCCAAAAGCCGCTTGGGTTTTAAAAGAATTATACCAGTTGTTATTGAGTTTTACTTTTAGTGACGGAAACTGAATTTGTTTTTGCCTGATCATGTTTAAGATTCGCATCCCGTGAACCAGTGAACCTCCGCCATTATCAATCAGATCAATCACTACACTTTTAATCTGTTTATCTTCAATGGCCCGAATGGCTCTCACCCACTCAACCAGAATTTTATCTTCGGCTGGAAAACTGGTGAGTTGGATATAGGCATAGACCTTTCCATCATCTGTCGTCACCATCTTGGCATTAAAAAGAGGCTGATCCATTAGATCAGTGACGTTGACAGACAGTGGAAGAATTCGGTTGCGAAGGATTTGGTCCAGTCCTTGGTTTGATTCAAGATCACCTTTTAAAAGCGAATGAAGAATGGGATTAAATTTTGTCACCCGAAAACCGGTTTTCAAAATCCACTGAACCCGATCCGTCAGTGCTTCAATGGGTTTATCGAGGAAACTAAAAAACTCTTTGATCTGATGATAACCAAAAAAAGAGTAGGCCAGAGGATTTAAGGCCAACGTTGAAACCGGATTGGGAAGTGATTCTTTTTCTTCATTTTTATCAGGCTCTTCAGGGGGAGCTTGTTTGAGTTGAAAATCAAGCAAATCCTCTTTAATCCAAGGGAGAATAATTTCGAATTTTTTACTGCCACGAAGAATGCTCAGAGTGATTTCATCCTCTTCTGGAAGGGCCATATCGTTAGAAGTTCGGATTGCAAATCGAATGGCAGCCGCAGAAAGATTGGTTTCATCCTGTCCAGCATCAATATAAGGAACAATGTTCTCTCTTAAATACTCATCAACAGGACCATTGTTGACGGAGTAAATAATATCTCCTGCAATCAGAGGAGCCCCAGCACCTTCGGATCCTTTGAGGGGTGAAGCAATACGAAGGCTTTCTTTTAAGACACCGTCGATTTCAATTTTTGTTCTTAAAGTTGTAAAGCCGAGATGGGCCACTTCAGCAAACTCTGGAAGGAGACCATTATTCAATTGTTGTGCAGCAACATGGGGGTCTTTAACGGAGTGAATACATTTTTGAAAAAGAGCGAGAAACTCTTGGTTGCTCATCTCTTCTTTGGCTTGAGTGATACAACTTTCTTTGAGTTCGCTGAGTTCAATTCCGAAATGACTTTTTTTAAACTCATCCGGCGCGTAATTGTGTTCAAAAAGGGTAAAAGCCCAAGACATATCGGCTTCTCTTTCGGCGCTGGTCATTTGATTAATTGGTAGTCCACAGGCTGAAAGCAACAAGACACTTGGTAAAAGAAAAACTCCCAGAAAAATGAGTTTCATAGATTCCCCCCGGAACAATAATCAAAGGTCCCCACCTTTGACGCCACAAGGTCCCAAATCCCTGTAAAAATGACAAGTTAATAATTCTTTTGGGGAAAAGAACCTTAACTTATGGCTCAAAGAGCGCCGCGCAAAATAACTAACGCAGCACTCTAAGTTGAATTTAAGGAGAGTTAGGATTCCAGCCAATTGTTGGTTAGATCCATCCAAACCCCTCACTCTTTAATTAGAGTCCTGAAACGCAGCGAACAGAAAGTGCAGCGTGAGGAGCATTCGATAAGTAGAAAAGCTGTCCTAATGATTCGTTAAAGACATAGCCACCATCAGAAGAATTTGAGTGGGTCGAAGAGGACCAATACCAATAACTTGTAGTGTTTGGACTTACCACAAATGAGTAGCCAAGGTTGTTGTAATAAAATTTTTCGTTCGAGCCGTCGACATTCATTGCAGAGATCAGTTTGTAATCTGGAGGGGCTTGACCGTCGAGTTTATTGAACACGAAGCTGAGTTCAAGAGTTCCCTTTGCTCCCTGTGATTTTGAATATTGGGCCCACTCTCGCGCCGAAGGCAGGCGACCACCTTTATCTTTGCAATATTGTACGGCTTCGACATTTGTCATTATCTCATTTGTTGAATCCGTTTCTATAAAAAGAGGCTGAGAATTGTTTTGTAGATCTTCAATTTTTTGTTCAACTTTATCTTTGAGGACTTGACACTCCTCTATCGACGTACAGATCTCCTCTTTTTGATCTGCAAAGCTTGGAGAAGAAAGTGTAAAAAAACAGAATCCAAATAACAGTGTATTAAAGACAAGATGACGCATAAAGCTCCTTTTTAGAAAAATAGGCTAAAGTTATCTAAAGTCAAAGGTCAAGAAAGATTATCACAGCCACGATTCGTCATAGTCTTTGTAATACCTCATTAATATTTTTTTTGGTGCAACAGTGAAATAAGAATAAGTATGCCCATGACATGAAGTAAAACTTAATGTACCGAAAGCAAAAATTTCTAAACCTTATGATTATAATTTTCTTTTTTCAGTAACAGGCTTTGATCTCATCTCTCAGAAGATCAAGAGTGTTTGAAGTTAATAGATCTGCGTGAATCTCAGCTGCTTTTTGGGCTGTTTCTAGGGGTGTTTTATTATGGAGATCTTCAAGGTGGTTGATCTTTTCAACCTCATCCTTCAATGCACCCACTTCAGAAACAATGGATGAGAGTTTGTAAAAGAGACAAGGGGAAATTCGACAAATTTGACTCTCGTTCAGTAAAGTGGATTTGGGTAATTTTGCGTAAGGAGAATTTTTAAGTTGCGGGTAATAGAGATTAATAAATTCTTTATGAAGATTTTCCGTTGGGCATGAGTTCAATTCTTTGAGTTGGACCAGTCCATCCAAGTTATTGGCTTGAAAAGAGAACCAGCGGATCTCTCGACGAAACTCGTGCAGGCCTTTTTCACTTTCGGTGTCTTCGAGGAGGTTAAAATTAAAAGTGATTTTTTGAGTCTCTTTAAGTTGGTCTTGAAGGGCTTCAAGGACATAAGCTCTATCCTCTTGGTCATTGAGCCAAGTATAGCTTCTGAGGTCTGATTTGAGTTGTTGAATGATGTTGTTTTTATCACCCACCCAAAATAAATCTTTATAAAGAGAGAGTTTCTTTCCTTCAGAATAACGGTTGTATAATAAAAGGGAGTCTTCACTCAGATTGCGGTTTTTGAGATCATTTTCTTGGCCAGTAACAACCCATTCTAAAATTAGCCAAGCTTGCTCTAAATTTTCTTGGGCCTGGTTTAATTTTTCAGAACTTATATTTTGATCTTGATAAAACTTTGTAATGACAGCCCATTTGTCAATAAGCCCAATACTATCCTCAAGACTTTTTGCTTCAAACCGAAGGGTGTCTTTAAAAAAACTTCGGGCATTATCGGTGGGGTACTTTTGGTAAATCTGTGCCAAGGCTTGAAGGTTAAAAACCGCAACTCTGCGTCGGCCTTGGGTGAGGTTTTTGAGGAGGGTCTCAAGAGACTCACCCGGTGTGAAGGTGTCTTCAAGAATACTAAGAGGTTTTTCGAAACGTTGAAGTATAATTGGATTTGCTGCTTCGGCTTGAGTCAGTATTGTTGAGATAAATAAGCTCAATATTAAAACTAATTGGTTTTTAAAAAACATAAATCTCTCCGTTTTAAACTCATTACACCCCTCATTTAATAAGATCAATAAAACTGACTGGTACATCCTATCTTTTTGATTTTTGACGAGATCGGAAAATCGATACTAAAAGGGAAATACAATGGGAGCCAATAGTACAGTCACAAAATAAGTGAATAACAGGACAGGTGTACCAATTTTTATAAAATCTTTAAATGAATAGTTTCCAGGCTCAACAACAAGTGTTACCACCGGAGTCGAAATGGGCGTAACAAATGCCGCGGATGCAGCCATGGCTACAGCGAGGGCAAATGGATAGGGAGACAAACTTAAACTCTGAGCAATTAAAATTGCAACCGGAGCCACTAAAATTGCCGCAGCTGTGTTGGAAAGAAAAAGGCCCGCGGCTGAAGTGACAAAGAAAAGAGCTGTTAAAATAATTCGAGGGTTGCTGTTACCAATTGAACCAATCAGAGTTTCGGCAATCAATTGTGTTCCCCCTGCCCTTTCGAAGGCATCGGCTAAAGGCAGTAGCCCTGCAATCAGAACAACATTCGACCATTTAACACTTTTATAAGCATCGTCTGCCGTTAAACAATTTGAGGCAATCGCAGCCACCGCAGCAAGAAGGACTGCCGTCACAAGTGGAACAAGGTTAAACGCACTCAATGCAACCATTCCTCCTAGGATAAACAATGAAAGGGTACGTCTTTGAGAGTTGATTGGGATCTCAAAAACTTCTTCGGGGGCTTCTAAAACAATAAACTCGTGGTGAAGTTTATTAACTTGTTGAATCTGAGAGAGAGGTCCAACGAGAAACAAAATATCGGGAGATTGAAGCGAGATTTCTTTAAAGTCTTTTAAAACCTCACCATTTCTTTGTAAACCGGCGACCTGAATATCATAAATTGTTCCGAATTCGATTTCTTTTAGATTTTTACTGATAAGGTTGGAATCAGGATGAATAAGAACCGTGGTACCTACTACTGCAGAAGTTGAATACTTTTGACCATAAGTGCTCTTGTGGTATCGGTTTCTCACCTCAAGCCAACTTTCATTCGAGCCGCTGGATCTATTGAATTTTTCCCAAAGCTCTGAAACCGGATGACTGGTTCTGATGACCTGATTATCATCTCGCTCTCTCGTCAGTAACTGTTTCCCAAAAACAACGAAGTAAAATATCGTTATGGCTAAGACAGAGGAACCCAAAGGAGTAAAACTAAAAAAGCTAAAGGGTTTAAATCCGGCACTCATGAGTTCATCGTTAACGACAAGATTCGGAGTTGTAGCAATTAACGTCATCATCCCACTAATCAGTGAGGCAAAAGACATCGGCAAAAGAAAGAGTGAATGATGAAGCTGGGTTGCTTTTGAAATCCTCATGATTATTGGGATAAATAAAGCCACAACGGCCGTTGAGCTCATAAATGAGCCGATGATTCCGACAAAGATCATTATGTTAATGACCAGCTTAGGATAACTCTTTCCTCCCCTTGCTAAAACAATGTCACCGATAATAGCTGTTACACCCGTTTTATCCAGCATTTCACTGATAATAAAGAGACCAATAACAATGATCACAAGAGGGCTGCCAAACCCAGATAGAGCCTCTTCAATCGTACTCACACCGGTTATCATCAGGCTCAAAACCACTGCGATGGCTATAAAATCGAGGCGGGCTTTTTGAGTTGCCATCAAAACAAAAACAATACCAATCAGAAGGTAAACAATTTGTAAGTCAGTCATTGACTGAGGTTAGAGCTCTATGACTTCAGCGAGACAATTCAATTTCTACATATTGAAATATATTCACAAAAAATGAAAGTTGAGATGGGCGACAGTGGGCCCATAATAACCCTAAAGGTACTCGATGAACTGTGGACAAATAAAACTTACGTCTATAAAAAAAATGAACTGATCATTAAGAACATATAAGAAAATAGTAGACTCATTTTTCATTGTTAGATTTATGTGAGTTTGCTTTTTTTTAATTACTCTAAGCTTATTTTATTAACTTTCAGTCAAAAATTTTCTTGAAAGTGACCATTGAGACTGAAAGTCTTTAAATGAAGTTCTGATTTCTATCCGCGGCTTTGGTTCATCCCAAAGAAGAATCCAGCGAGAGAAAGGATGTGATTCTACTTTTTTTCTAAAATAGAATTCGTGGTCCCATTCGATTTCTGCAAAATGCAAAAGTTCATCAATAAGACTTATCTCCCCTGCTATGAGGGCAAGGCGTGCGGCCACCTCATACTCTCCGATGTTTGATCTTTCCAAACGGCCAGCCCCGTACATTGGGATCAACCAGGTCCCAAAATAACTGAGCACAGCGATAAAAGCGCCGATGAGCCACATTTGTATTTCGCGAAATAAACGGGGTTGAGAATTTAATTGTTGCAAGAATTTTTTGAGTTGTTGTCTATGGTGCAGTTCATCTTTATAGATCTTTAAAATCTCATTTTTTTCATTTTTATCAGTCACAAAGAGAGAGTGCCCGTGGCCAAAATAAGCATTTGCGGCCGCCTTTTCGCCGGCATGGGCATTTTGTAAAAGTGTAATCAATGCCGATTGAGCCTCGGACGGATTGAAACCCTGAAATTGAAATTGATTTGTTTCCATTTTTAAATATCCGATCTTGTTTGGAATATAAAAAAATTTTAATTCTTCACTTAAATATGATTTAATAAAAACTTAACTGACTACTCCACTTAAAGATTTCATTAAAATATTTTTCACACAAGGGGATCACTCAGTCTCTCAATGTCCCCAGACTTATCTATAATTTCAGTTGGGTGAGAAATTGACTTAATGCCTGAACCATTTGTCCAGAACCACCACAGGCTCCAAATACACCTTTGGGGCGATCCACCCAAGCATAGATGTCGAAATGGGCCCATGGTGTTTTTTCGACAAAACACTCAAGAAACAGAGCCGCCGTAACCGCTCCGCCAAAACCTTCGGTGCAATTAATCAGATCGGCCACATCGGATTTTAAACGAGTTCGTTCTTCAGGAATGAGGGGCATTCGCCAGCAAATGTCTCCACTGGCTTGACCGGCACGAAGTAAAGTTTCGGCTAAATTATCATCATTACTAAAGAGACCAGGTGTTGTTGTACCCAAACTTTGTTTAATAGCGCCAGTGAGAGTAGCAACATTGATAAGAAGGGCTGGTTTTTTTTCAACAGCGACCGTAATGACATCAGCAAGAACCAAACGACCTTCAGCATCAGTGTTATGAATTTCGACTGTTTGTCCACTGCGGGAAGTGAGGATATCTCCGGGGCGAAAGGAGTTTTCTCCCACAGAATTTTCGGCAATTGCAAAATAGAAATCGAGATTTAATTTTTGACCAGAACTGATCACCCAATGGGCCACGCCGGCCACACTGGCAGAGCCTCCCATGTCTTTTTTCATCAGGCGCATGCTGGCAGAAGGTTTAATATCAAGACCGCCGGTATCAAAAGTAATTCCTTTTCCGACCAAGGCAACGGGTTTTTGATTTTTGTCACCATTTCTGTATTCAAT
>JBGSSY010000264.1:0-15313 GCA_041736775.1 Bdellovibrionales bacterium
GTTCGAAAATATGAAACAAACCTGTGTCATCGTAGGGGGGAGTTTTAAAACCAACCATAAAGCTGATCGCAGGGTCACTATTTTTAATCAGGACAATAGATGCTCCTGATTTCTCATGAACCAGCTCAACCAACTCACTGGATATGGAATCCACTTTTTCAGTTTTAAGTGTTTTGTAACCTGGATATGAGTTGAGATTGGTACAGCTGATTGTAGCGAGGTTGATAAAGACAAGTAATAATAACCAATTTTTCATAGAATCTCCTGAAGAGCTGACTAAAAGGGATCTCAGAAGTTTAAAGATTTTTTTAAGAATCTGTTAGAGTCTTCTTGAGATCACGGTTCATGCGAGCGACTTTCACCTTCAATGATCTCTGATATTTTTGCAAAAGATTTTTGGTTTTTTTGGACTCAGTGGCAATAATTCGTGCAGCAAACAGTCCGGCGTTATAAGAATTATCAATCGCCATAGTGGCCACAGGAACACCCTTGGGCATCTGGGCAATGGAAAGTAAGGAATCAAGGCCATTAAGGTGTTTGAGTTTCACTGGCACACCAATTACAGGTAAAGTTGTGACCGAAGCCATCATGCCTGGTAAATGAGCGGCCCCACCAGCGCCGGCAATAATGATTTTGACCCCTGACTTCTCACATTGAAGGGCAAAGGACTTCATTTTATCGGGTGTGCGATGGGCAGAGACCACTTCAACTTTATAATTAATAGAGAGTTCATCAAGGGCTGCGGCTGCATCTTTCATCACAGTCCAATCGGAATCACTTCCCATAATAATGGCGACCAGTGGTTTCATAGACCCAACTCTCCTCTCTGTTTTAGCGCTTTTTTAAGTGCCGCTTGGGGTGTCGCAGCAGTTACTGTCAAGTGACCCATTTTTCTTCCGATCTTATTTTCTTGTTTTCCATACCAATGAAGCCCTGAACAAGCTTTTATTTGAAGAGCTTGACCATTGCCAATAAGGTTAACCATGGCAAAACCTCCCCTGATCTTGGTCGGCGGGGGAAGCGCTTGGCCCAAAAGAGCCATGTTGTGTAAGTCAAATTGACTGAATCCTTCGAGTTCAATCGAATAATGTCCTGTATTGTGAACACGGGGGGCGATTTCATTGATGATCAGTTCCCCTTTGTTCAAAAAAAACTCAACACCCATCACGCCAATGTAATTAATCTGTTCTAAAAAATGAAAAAGCTTTTTAATCCATTTTTTTTCTTTTTTAACAGCGAGTGGACCTCTAACCCAGTCGCATCGAGCCTCTTTCTGGTGGCTCTCCACAAAGGGGAGATGGGTGAGGCTTCCGTCTAAACTTCGAGCCAGAATAATGGCGCACTCTTTTTTAAAAGGGATAAAGCTTTCGGCAATATAGAGATTTTCTTGCCAGTGATTTTTAATAAAGTTTTTGAGTTCCGTGGGATTATGAATCATAAAAGTTCCGTACCCGTCATAGCCCATAAAACGTTTTTTTAAGACAAAAGGAAAAGTGTTTTCTTGAGCGTAATTTTCTAAACTTCTTTGATCAGGCAAATCTTGCCAGGGCGAAGTGGGAAGCCGGTAGTCATCAAAAAGTTTTTTTTGTAATTTTCTGTCTTGAATTTGGGCCATCACATCAGGCGCTGGATAAATATCACATTGGGTTTGGGCGAGGGCAATTTTTAAAAGGGGAATATCAACAAACTCACTTTCAAAGGTGGCTACCGAAATCTGATTTAAAAATTCAACAACTTTGGCAGAATCAGAAATTTCACCCTGATGCCAATGGCGGACCACTTGAGCCGCCGGATCGCTGTTATGAACACTAAAAACAAGGGCCTCTAAACCAAGGGATTGAGCACTTTGAGAGAGAAGTCGAGCCAATTGACCTCCTCCCAGATAACCGATTTTTTGACCAGGTTTATAGGTCATTGATACTACCCCATCTCAACCCTAAGGGATTGAACTCAGAATGTTTTTCTCTGTTATAAAAGAGAAGAATTGACATTTTTTTTGCTGCGGGTCAAGTAATGAACCATGAGTGTGAAACCAATGGGTTTTAAACGACAAGGCCTTCCACCAGAAGTTAATTTTCCACTCACCATGGCGCCGATGGTGGGCCTGAGTCACTGTGCCTTTCGTCAATTGGTGCGAGAGTATCTGCCCGAAAAGGCCGTTACCCTATGGCCGAGTGAGATGCTCAACTCAAGACGTCTTCCCAGTGAAAACTTAAGCTTAGTTCCAGAAGCGATGGTGATGGGAGATGAAAACTTTTGGATCCCGCAAATTTTGGCTAACGACGAAGAAAAAATTAGACTCTCTTTAGAAAAACTTTTTACTCATGGCGCACACGGCATCGACATTAACATGGGCTGCCCGGTGCAAAAAGCACTCAAGCATAATTATGGAGTTTCTCTTATGGGTGACAGTGAGTATGCGGCCGAAGTCGTGAGAACGACTGTTCGATATTCAAAAGGACCCGTCGCCGTTAAATTACGAGGAACTGAACAAGGAAAAAAAGAAGAGTGGCTCAGCTTTACAAAAAAACTAGAAGACGCTGGGGCTGATTGGCTCACTCTTCACCCTCGAACAGCGGCCCAAAAAAGACGGGGAACCGCTGACTGGTCACAAATAAAAACCTTAAAAAATCATTTAAGTATTCCGGTGATTGGCAATGGTGACATTCAAGTTGTGGGAGATATTTTAGCCATGCTTGAAGAAACCGATTGTGACATGGTTATGGCCGGTCGAGCGCTGACCGCCCGGCCTTGGCTGTTTTGGCAATTGGGTCATCAGTTGGGTTGGGCACCACCCATGGGCCGATCAGGCCAACCGCCAATGACGGCCGAAGAAGAAGGCCTTGAGTATGGAAAAAGTCTTCTGCGATTGATTGAGCTGATGTCAGAAATTTTTCCTGAGAAGTTGGCTTTTCGTAAGTTTATTTTTCACGTTAAAACCGGTTCCGTTTGGCTCCCCTTTGGTCACACCCTCCACGCCCAATTGACCTATGCAAAAACTCTTGAGAATGCACAAGCGGTCATCGAATCTTTTTTCTCTCAGCCTCATTTTATGTCCGAGAAAACTTTTTTGCGTCAGTAATTGATGAATACTGAGAGTGCAATCATTCGATTTCATTTAATTATTTTTTAACTGAAAGCGAGAAGGATTGTTTCTCCTACATTTTCCATGGCCTTTTTCAGGTGAGCTTTAAAATCAATAGTATAATTTTGCGAGGGAATGTCGGTTATTCCTCTCAGCTCTAAAAAAGGCAGCTGGTTGAAGTGACTGGCCCGAGCGCCCCCAGCTCCCTCCCAGGCGACCGCGACCGCACTGGTTTGTGTTTGTAATGACAGGGCTCTTTTTTGATCGAGAATATCCTCATCGCCCGAAGCCATAGTACCGATATGAATTTTATAATTATCAGCTTTTAAGTTTGATATTTTTTGGAGGAGAGTGGGGTCTGCAATAAATTCTGGATCGGGTCGTTTTATAAATTTTAATCGAAAATCGTGCTCTATAGTTTTTTCGGCAGCAACCACATCAAATAATAAAAGCTTTTCACTTAAGGCGCCGGCGCACCCGGCGCAGATTAAAGCTTTTGCTTGTGGATTTTGATCAATCATAAATTGGCTTTGCAACGCAAATTGGGCTTTGCCATGACCTCCCACAGCCAGCAGAAACCCTAACTGAGGAAAATGGTATGCGGTCAATCTACCCACTTTTGTTTCGATAACCTTGTGACCTTTCTCTTTGAAGTAACTGACTAAAAACGCAGTCTCTAAAGTTAAAGGCGAGAGGATAAGAATTGGGTTCATGAGCCCTTTTACAATAGTTTATCGAAAGGTTCATTAGAGAATTTTCGAGTCCGGTCTGATTGTGTAACTTTTGGTCAGATTGAGGGCTGGAAAAGGATGATAATAAACCTTTCAATTCAGTGTCTAAAGTCTGAACAACAGTTCATTTTCAAGTTTTACTTTTTTTCAAAGAAAATAACGAATCCTCCTCTTATCCGACATTTGTGATACTGTTTGCCCTATGAAATTCACAGCTATTCTCATTGTCACCTTTGTGAGTTTTCAAGTTTTATTATCAGCCTGCTCGCAATCTTTTTTTGAACCCAAACACAATCTGCCACCGTCCACTCAACCCGAAGAGGCTTTCTTCCCCAATGCTCAGGAAGCTTACAAAGTATTTTCTGAAACGACATTGAGTTGTGAAGAGGATGATTGCCCCGAGTACGTTGGTGGGTTGATGTATTATGCCCAACTAGACTCTGGCTATTATGGAACGGGAGCCTGTTCGGCCACTCTCATCGATACTGATAAAATCCTCACCAATGCGCACTGTGTACCCCATGAGATAAGACAAGAAGGTGCAAGTTGTTTTGATCGTATAAAATTTAATCTTCCTGCTAACAAAAAATCACCCTATGAAAAATTAGATTGTGATCGCGTTATCGGTTTTTCTGCGGACTGGGGCCAGGGGGCTCAAGTCGACTGGGCCATTTTAAAAATTAAAGGTGTTTCAGCGCGAACACCAGCGCCCGTGAATCTCTCCAAAATTGAGCCCCAAAAAGAGATCCAAATATTTAAAGTCGATTACAATCTTGATCTCATTCATCACCAGCGCGGACGAATTTTAAAAACTCATTGTAAAGCAAACACGAACCATTTTCTCTCACGTCATTATGTGGGAGAATTGAGTCCGCTCTTAAACGTGTCTGATTGTAACCATGAAATTATAAAAGGAAACTCGGGGTCGGGTCTCTTTGATGCTGATATGAAATTGGTTGGTGTTTTATCATTTGGCTTTGAGCCTGATGAGGAAAACAAGTCAATAGTAAGAACTCTTTTTTCTGATTTTTCTCCTAATTTTGGAGGTGGAACAAATCTCTCCTGTGTTCCTTATTTTTTACCGGCTTCCTATCAACCCTCTCCACTTTGTGAATTTGATCCTAGAAACTACTTTCAAGTGGCGAGAGCTTATACTGATTTAGTGCAAAGTAAAAACCATACGGATTACTCTGTCGTTGGAGAACAGGTTCTCAAATCAAATTTAGAATCCCTCTCTCAGTGGATTCATTTTGACCCGATTGAAAGACTTGACCAAGACTTATCACTCAAGTCTTCAGAGGGTGTCACCTTGCCAGATTCTGATCAAAAGACCACTGAGGTTAGTCCAACATTTGTCAACTTGGATACCCTTTCTCAAGCTGACTATGTGAGAATTGCAATCCGAGACTCTCTTTTTGTTAAATTTCCTAGTTGTATCAAAGCAACAGCTCCCAAAAAGTTTCGAGCTTCAATGGCCTTGCGCCAAATCTATGGCAGCGAAACAGATCAAGAAAATCTCTATGTTGCGCGCAACAGTCTTTATGTCGAAGATTATTTTGAATTTAATAAAACTGACGTTGGGTATAGAATAAGACACATTCGCAATCTTTTTGATGGATTTAAAGCCGATTATACCGGTCATTTCACTTGGGGTCAGCTCTTAATTGAAACCATTCCGGTCTGTGAAGAATAACTGTAAAGCGAAAAAAATAATTCTAATTTAAATAAAATAATTTTTAAACTAACAATCGATCCAGTTGATTTTTCTCTTCCAGGGCGGCCAATTCTGTATAGCCGCCAATCAATTGATCATTGATATAGATCTGGGGAACAGTCATCATGCCCGATTTTTTTTTGAGTTCAGTAAAAAGCTCTGGTTTATCATCAACCATGATCTCTTCAAAGCTCACTCCTTTACTTTCAAGCAGCTTTTTAGCTCTTACACAGTATGGACAGTAGGTTTTAGAATAAATTGTAATTTGAGCCATAAAAAAGACCTCGAGTGCGTTACACATCTTTCTCGCACATTCCCTATATTTTAGCAAGATTGTGTGCTTTTGAGGTGTGTTTCGCTTTGTCCTCGACAGCAAGCTTAAGGGTCGATAAATCATCCTTATGCAATGTCGTCTCTGTCAAACAACAGACTCAAAACAGTATTTTTGGGATCAGAAAAGAAAATGGCACTATTATCAATGCCCAGCCTGTGACCTGGTGTTTCGTGACCCAGAAACCTATTTGCCTCAACTTACAGAAAAAGCGCGCTACGAAACCCATCATAATTCCATTGAAAATAGGGGCTATGTTGATTTTTTATCTCCCGTTGTTGAGTCATTGGCCCCTTTTCTTTCTCCGGGAGCTAAAGGTCTTGATTTTGGCTGTGGCCCAGGACCTATACTTGATCAACTTTTTTTCCGTTTGGGTTTTTCAGTGAAAAATTTCGATCCTTTTTTTAGTCCCCACCCCAGCTTTCTGACCCAAAAGTATGACTTCATAACCTGCACTGAGGCCATCGAGCACTTCTATCAGCCTGGTCAAGAACTGAAATTGATGATTTCTCTTTTAAAAAAGGGAGGTTATTTAGTTTTAATGACAGAATTGAATCAAGGTCTAGAAAAGTTTGAAACTTGGTATTACCGAAATGACGATACCCATGTTTGTTTCCTCAGTGAAGCCACATTAAATTGGATGGCACTCAATCTAAATTTAGAAAGAATTCTTGATATGAAAAGAATTTTTATTTTTCGAAAAAAATAAAAATTTCAAAAATTAATTTATAAGATTACAAAATAAAAAAACATTAATTTGATGAGTCATCAAAATTTAAAGGCTATTTAAAACGAAGACGTTCTTAAATTTTAGCTCTTTTAAAAAAAAGACCTTCAGTGCTTTCTTTAAAATAGGGGTTTATTGAATCTGAAAAAATCTTTCAAAATAAAGTTTGATAGCATCGAGTTCTTTCTCTCGTTTGATTTGATCAAAGAAGACTTGGGATTCGGGATAAGAGCGGGCCATAAGTTTAATCAATTGTTTGGTGCGATGAACAGCATAGTTGGCGCCTGCAAGCTTTTCACTCTCATCGATAAAAGTGAGAATAAAAGTTCGTAATTCATAAAAACTAAGCGGTTTACTTTTAAACTTCACCTGGCGAGCAAGGTCGGGTGTGGCTATTAATCCTCTGCCGATCATCACATCCTGACAACCTGAGATTTGTTGACAGCGTGTCAGGTCAGAAGGATTCCATATCTCACCGTTAGCGATCACCGGAATTGAAATGTGGTTTTTCATTTCAGCAATAAACTCCCAGTGGGCGGGGGGGCGATAACCCTCTTCTTTGGTTCGGGCATGGACGGTGAGCCAATGGGCGCCCGCTTCTTCTGCCGCTTTTGCGATTTCAAGGCAGCGACTTTTGTCAGAATATCCCAAACGGACTTTGACGGTGACCGGTCGATTGTGGGGAACCGCTTTTCTAACAATCGATGCGATTTTAAAAACTCGCTCAGGATTTTTTAAAAGAGCAGAACCACCATCGTGTCGATTCACTGTTTTAGCAGGACAACCAAAATTAATATCAATCCCATAGGCGCCGAGCTCAATCGCTCGGTGGGCGTTTTCGGGCATTGTGGTTAAGTCTGATCCTAGAATTTGAACAAAGACGGGTGTGCCAGTTGAGGTTTTCGAATTGTTTTTGAGCTCAGGACAGTATTTATAAAAAACTTTTTCAGGAAGAAGAGTAGAGGTGACACGAATAAATTCAGTGGTACAAAAGTCAATACCCCCAAGTGAAGTTAAAAGTTGGCGGGTCACAGGATCAACCACACCTTCCATCGGCGCTAAGAGAATTTTCACGGGGTTCCCTTGCCTAATTGATTGATCCAATCAAATTCTTTTTGTTTTACAGGCTGTATTGAAAGTCGTTGGCCCTTTTTGATGACCATCATGTCTTCCAGCGGCTTTTGTAATTTAAGTTCATCAAGAGAAATAAAGTTTTTAAAAGTTTCAACATATTCAACTTCGACACAATACCAGCGAGGTTTCTCCTGACTTGCTTTGGGGTCATAGTATTCACTTTTTTTTTCAAATTGGGTGGGATCGGGAATGGCTGACTTTGCAATTTGAGCTACACCGGCAATTCCTGGTGGTGTCGCATTGGAGTGGTAAAAAAGAACCATATCTCCGACCTTCATATCATTGACCATAAAGTTTCGTGCTTGGTAATTTCGCACCCCATCCCACAGACTGCGCTTTTTCTTTTTTAGATCACTGATGGAAAAGACATCAGGTTCAGATTTCATCAGCCAGTACTGAGCCATAGGGTGTCAGGTCTCCTTCATAAATAATGCTGTGTGTATAACTCTGGCTTGGACAGAAAACAAGGCTGGGATTGACATCAATCTGATCCAAAGAAACAATGGGGAGACTTTAATTTTTAACTCTACCAAGGGAGTTCTATGAAACAGTTTTACGCCTTTCTTCTTTCATTCGTCTTTGTATCGACGGCTTCTGCTTATTTTGTAATCAGCCCCAATATTTCTTACCAAAGTACAAAGGTTGATCAATCACAACCCGCTCCAGGCAATAGCGAAAGCACTGAAACTCTCCTTGATCTTCGATTAGGATACGTTTTGCCAACTGGACTTTATTTAGGCGGTATGTATGCCCACTCTTCAACGAATGATGGAACAAATTCGCTCAGCGGCTTTCTCGCAGGTCCGACCATTGGTTATTATTCAATGACAGGTTTTTATGCCATGTTGTCTTACCATATCTTGGGTGAAAGAGAGATTAACTCTACTCAGAAGTTCACCGGCGGAAAAGGTCCACAAATAGATGTGGGTTGGACTTTCCCATTAACGGCCTATTTTTCTTTGGGCCCACAAATTACATGGAGAAGTGTTGAGTTTGATAAATTAGAAGGCAATGCAGCTTCTGTTGATGCGGATCCAAAAGTAGACACTATTCGTCCTTACCTCTCTCTTTGGTTTATGTTCTAAACTTTTTTTTCTTCACTTAATCTGTACATAGGGACTTTGCGAAAAGTCCCTTTTTTTATGTTTTTTTTAATCAGAGATTTAAAAGCACAGCGTGAAACTTCAAAGAGGATTGAGTCTGAGCCAATAAGGGTGTTATTGTCCTGAGAATAAATTTTTTCTGATTTGAATCCCATTTCCTGTTAAGAGGTCATATTTTATGAAGAACCGTATCGAAAAAGATTCCATGGGTGAAATTGAAGTGCCTGCCGATAAGTTTTGGGGAGCACAAACACAAAGATCCATTCAAAATTTTAAAATTGGTTTTGATCGATTTCCGCGCGAGATGATCAAAGCTTTAGGTATTCTTAAAAAGTGTGCTGCCCAAGCTAATCTTGAGTTGGGTTTACTTGATAAAGAAAAATCACAATTTATCCAGAAAGCGGCCGATCAAGTGATAACGGGTCAACTCGATGACAACTTTCCCTTAGTGGTTTGGCAAACGGGGAGTGGTACTCAAACCAATATGAATGCCAATGAAGTCATTGCCAATTATGCCAACCATTTAAAAAATGGCCATATGAATGAAAAATGGATTCATCCCAATGATGATGTTAACAAAGCCCAGTCCTCAAATGACACCTTCCCAACAGCGATGCATATTGCAGTGGCTGATCAAGTCCACAACCGCTTGATACCCGTATTGACTTCACTTCACGGGGCTCTTCTTAAAAAACAAAATGAATTTGCCGACATTGTTAAAATTGGAAGAACTCACTTTATGGATGCAACACCCTTAACTCTGGGCCAAGAATTTTCGGGTTATGTCACCCAAGTAGAACTCAGTATTCAACGTCTTAAAAACTCTCTGACCCATGTTTATTCTCTTGCACTGGGCGGAACGGCAGTAGGAACAGGGCTTAACACCCACAAAGATTTTGCACAAAAAGCGGCTAAGATGATTGCCAAAGAAACCAGTCTTCCTTTTGTCAGCGCACCCAATAAGTTTGAAGCGCTGGCCGCTCACGATGCTTTGGTTGAGATGAGTGGTTCATTAAAAACTGTCGCCGTGAGCTTAATGAAAATTGCCAATGACATTCGAATGCTCGGAAGCGGTCCCCGTTGTGGGATCGGCGAATTGAATTTGCCAGCCAATGAACCCGGGAGCTCCATTATGC
This sequence comes from Bdellovibrionales bacterium, assembly GCA_041736775.1. Taxonomy (GTDB): domain Bacteria; phylum Bdellovibrionota; class Bdellovibrionia; order Bdellovibrionales; family JAGQZY01; genus JAGQZY01. The sequence goes on from JBGSSY010000264.1 coordinate 9,962, forward strand.
CCGGAAAAGTAAATCCCACTCAAAGTGAAGCTCTCACCATGGTCTGTGCCCAAGTGATGGGAAATGATGTGGCGGTGACGGTCGGTGGAGCCACCGGACATTTTGAACTCAATGTCTTTAAGCCACTTATTGTATTTAATGTTCTCAATTCGATTCGTCTTCTCTCCGATGCGGCTGAGAGTTTTGAAGAGCACTGTATTGCGGGTGTCGAAGCCAATCGCGAGCAGATTAAAAAACATTTAGAGAATTCGTTGATGCTCGTAACAGCTCTTAATCCCCATGTTGGTTATGATAATGCGGCTAAAATTGCAAAGAATGCTCACGAAAAAAATATAACACTCAAAGAGTCGGCTCTATCACTTGGACTTTTAACTGAAAAGAAATTTGACGAAGTGGTGCGGCCCGAAAATATGATTGGTCCGCTCAATTAATGAATATCTGTGTATTTTGTAGTTCAAAATCGACCCTCTCCTCGGACACATTTGCCCAGGCCGAAATTTTTTCTGAAAAACTCGCTCAGGGGGGGCACACTTTAGTTTACGGTGGAGCCTCTCTCGGTTTAATGGGCTTTTTTGCTGATCAAGTTTTAGTGCGTGGTGGAAAAGTGATTGGTGTAATGCCTGAGAATGTTTTTGATCATGAAATCGCCCATTTTAATCTCACCGAATTGATTTACACCAAAGATATGCTCGATCGAAAAAAGAAAATGATCGAGCTTTCTGATGCCTTTGTCGTTTTTCCCGGTGGAATTGGTACTATGGATGAAGCGATCGAAGTGATTACTTGGAAAACGGTTTATCACTTTTCAAAGCCCATTATTTTTTTTAACTGGGAGAATTTTTGGGATCCTTTTTTTTCGATGCTGAAAAATTTTGAAAAAACAGGTCTCTTTTATCCCGAAACAATGCAATCCTTTAAAGTTGTAACAACAGTGGATCAATTGTTTGGAGAACTTCATGCTTGATCAAAATCCTCGACTCTCTTGGCTCAATAATCCTGATATCAGACCCTATGTTTTTGTCAGAGAAGATAATCGCATCAAAAATCCAGGACAACTTCACAAGCTGGATTGGTTTAAAAACAAATCTCCGGTTTATATCAATCCCCTTGAAATGGATCAGGTGACATTTGGGAATCAGATTTTACAAATGGAAGCCCAAGCTTTTGGACCTTCTAACATGGCCATGCCCCGCTGGGTGTTTTTTGACTGTGCTGTGACTCCCGGTTTTGTGGCTGGTTTTGCTATTCGTACAAAATCTTTAGACCCTAAGGTGAGAGCCATTCTAAATTTACAGGACACCCATGAATGGACGCCTCTGAGTCTTTTTATCATCATTCCCACGATGTCGAGGGAAGGAGAGTGGGTGGCCCATAACCTTTGTACTGCGAATGCCCTTTTGCCAAAAGAGATGGGTTATTACGGCTTAGGCTTTCTTTCAAAAGCCTTTGGTCTTTGGTATGCCAACGTCAATATCTGTTGTGGTTTTACCCAATGGGGAAATGCGGCGATTAAACTCCATGCTTACTATGGTCCTTTTCAAGTTTTGACCTCTTATACGCCCCTTCATTCTTATGCCAATACACTGACCTATCGAGTAAAGGTGAACCCTCAGATGTGGCCCCACTTCTTCTCAAAGGAGCCGATTGAGAACTTCGAAGATGAGTTTAAAGACTCTGGCCTTATGGTCCATCCGAAGGAAGACAAAAGTCTTAAGACTCTTCAAAGGGCCCTGGAAAAAGGGGATGGCCCTTATTTTCTGAGCCCCCAAGAGGTTTTAAACAAAAAGGTTGGTGATCCTCTGAGTCTCTACCTTCCTCGAAAATAAGTTTCATTGGACCTTCTGAGCAGAGACTGTTAAAGTCTTCTACATGGAATCACTCCCCTCAGTTGCCAAGAATTTCTTCTATCATTGTACAAAATGCGGAAGCGACCGTTATCATCGCGTTCTCGCCCATCTCTCAGCCACCGAAGCTCGTCTTGAGTGTGAGGTTTGTGGTTCTAAAAAGAAATACAGCATTGCTAAAAAAGCACCGACCACCCGTAAAGCCGCTGGCAAAGGTGCAAAATCAGCGACCAAAGGTGTTCCCCGTGGCCATGCTGAAAACTATCGTCAGTTGATGGATAATGTTTCTAATTTTACTCATCAGCCTTACAGTCTCACTGGATCTTTTTCTGTGAACACTTTGATCTCCCATCCTAATTTTGGTGAAGGTGTTGTCATCAGTTCCACTCTTAATCGTATTGAAGTTTGTTTTGAAGATGGGATAAAAACCCTTCTTCATAAAAAGACTCAATGATCGTTTTTATATTCATTGTTTTGGGTTTTTTAACCTCTTTGGTCTCTGTTTTTTTGGGACCTGGAGGTGGAATCATTATGATTCCTTTGCTGCCTTTGATCGCGGGACTCAGTGTTCACGAAGCGGTTGCTACAAGTCTTATCACAATTTTTTTTGTCGTCAGTGAGAACGCCTATCGGTTTTCCCAGAACTCTCTCGTTCGTTGGCCGGTTGTTGGTTTTATGGGGCCTTTGGCCATTCCCTCGGCTATTATTGCCGCATCGATTGCCCCTCATGTTGATGAAAAATTAATTCTGACTGTCTTCTTAACTCTTCTAGTCCTTGTCGCCATTCGAACATTTTTGGGAAGTTTTATAAAAACAGATTATGCAGTATCGACTCAACTCACTCCCACTCAAAAAATCTTTCTGCCTTTAGGAGGAATTCTTGCCGGTGTGACTTCAGGTTTTACCGGAGTGGGATCGGGAGTTATATTAGCTCCTCTTATGATTTTTTTAAAAGTGGTGCGAGCTGAACAGTTAGTACCAACTGCTAATGCCACAATGATGTGCACAACTTTTGCGGCGTCCCTCACTTACATTTTTAATGGGAGTTGGGTGCATTGGTATCAGTGGGGCCTCATTCGCCTTGATGTGGCTTTAGGAGTGTTTACAGTCTCCTCTTTTTTTAGTTCTTTTTTTCGTCCCCACCAAAACAAATTGCCATTAAGAATGAAGTCGCTATTATTGTCTTTTCTTCTCTTTCTGCTGATTATGAGAATTGCCTATCAATTGTACAGCGGAAATAGTTAACCGATAAAAAGTAGAAACATGAGTTTTTTTGACATCGAAAATTTGAATCCAGAACAACGTTCGGCCGTGGCTCATAATAAGGGACCTCTCCTTATTCTTGCAGGTGCCGGTTCTGGAAAAACTCGAGTTCTCGTTTCAAGAGTGGCTCGTCTGATTGCTGAAGGTCAAAATAATCCACCGGGAATTTGTGTTTTAACTTTCACCAATAAATCAGCCCTTGAACTCAAGCACAGAGTGAAAGATCAGATTGGAAAAAATATTAAAAGTTTGTGGGCTGGAACCTTTCACTCTTTTGGTTTACAGCTTCTTAGAAAATACCATCGTAAACTCAAATTGAATCCTCAGTTTCATGTCGCTGATACCTCTGACTGCCAAGCCATTGTTAAAGACTTACTCATTAATATTCAAAATACTGGAAAGAATAGTTTTCAAACCGATAAGCTTCTCAACATCATGCAAGAGTACAAAAACAATCCTTACAAAAACCTGATCGAAGATGAAGAGTACTTAACAGTCGCCAAAGTCTTACTCCCCAAGTACGAAAGTCGTAAGAGAGCCTTAGGTGTGGTGGATTTTGAAGATTTACTTTCTTTACCCTTTGAACTTTTTGAGAAGAATCCTGATATTTTAACCAAAGTTCAAGCCGTGTTTGAATATTTTATGGTGGACGAGTTTCAAGACACCAATGATATTCAAATGAAACTTCTCACAAGCCTCGTCTCTCACAATCAAAATTTGGTGGTGGTTGGCGATGATGATCAGGCGATTTATGGCTGGCGTGGGGCGCAGGTTCAAAATATCTTACAATTCCCCAAAAAGTTTGAAAATTGCGAAGTGATTCAGCTGAATCGAAATTACCGCTCGATTTCACCCATCCTCAGTCTTGCCAATAATGTGATCGTGAACAACAAAGATCGCCACGGAAAAGTTCTGCAGGCGCAAATGCAAAAAGACGAAGAACTTAAGCCAGAAGTTTTTGTTTTTGAAAATGATCAAGAAGAAGTGGAACGTGTCACCCAGTTGATTGAAGAGTTTCATTCTCAAGGTCGACCCTATTCTGAGATGGCCGTTCTTTATCGCTCTAACGGTCAGGGTGGATTTTTAGAAACAGAACTTAGGCAAGCTCGCATCCCTTATACCATTTCTGGGGGTACAGCGTTCTTTGATCGTAAAGAAGTGAAAGATATGTTGTCTTATCTGATCTGTCTGTTCATGCCCAAAGAAGTGAGTTTACGACGAATCATCAATGTGCCCCATCGCGGGGTGGGTGATGAGACTTTGGCAAAAATTGAGGATTTTATCAGTCATCAGGCCGAGAGTCTGAGTTTTTTAAAAGCTCTTAATAGGGTCGATCGTTTTGAGTTTCTCTCTCAAGGGGGGCGAGAGGGGATTCGAAAGTTCTTACGTGATCTTGATCTTCTCAGATCCGACTTTCTTTCTCCCCAAAGCATAGATTGGGAACGTCGTTTGATTAAATACTTTCATGAGATTGGTTACAGGCAATATCTCGGTAAATTTTCAAAAAATGACGAAGCCCTTAGCCGTCGCTGGATGTCGGTCGAAATCTTTGCCCGAGTCTTTAATAATTTTATGGTGAAAAAAAATGATAAAAGAAAAGGTCTCCAAGAATTTATCGATATGATGGTGTTACGCGATATCGATGACAACACAGACAATGATAAGAAAGACCAAATGCAGCTGATGACCATGCATGCGGCAAAAGGTTTAGAGTTTCCCATCGTCTTTATGATTGGTATAGAAGAAGATTTAATTCCCCATCATCGTTTAGGCTCTGATATCAGCGAAGAAAGACGTTTGTTTTATGTCGGAGTGACCCGTGCTCAAGAACGATTGATTTTAAGTCACTGCCGACAAAGAAAAAAATATGGCCAGCTTCGTGAAGTGATTCCCTCAAGATTCCTTCAAGAGATCAACCCGCAGTTTTACTCTCATTATCCTGCTGGCTTCAGGCCTGTTGCAGAAGGGGCTCGAGAGTCTCTGCTTGAGGGGCTTAAATCAAAATTGGCCCTTTCCATGGAAAAACAGAAGATTCTCTAGGAATTCTCAATTATTGATGAAATTAAATAGGCTAGAATCTTTTCCAAAAATTTTAGTTTCCTAAAGTATCTGTATTTTACTTCTGTACGATGAAGGCCCTCAAAGGAGGGAATATTTTTTGGACGAATGGGCCAATAAGGTTAAGGTTCAAATCAAAGTGAAAGGGTTGAAAACAATCTTGTCACTTTGCTTTAAAGTAGGTTAA
>JBGSSY010000268.1:0-17269 GCA_041736775.1 Bdellovibrionales bacterium
AACAGCTCATCGCCGCCGTCTCCTGAGAACAGAACTTTCACATTCTGCTTTGCCTCTTTAGCGAGAATATAAAGTGGGATAGTTGCGCCGTCACCACAAGGCTCATCTAGAAAATTAAGATGTTCAAAAAAATTATTTTTAATTTCTTTTGCAGAGGCTTCAATTTCGTGATGAATCGTTCCTGTCTTTTGTGAAACTTCTCTCTGGTAGGAAGTTTCATCAAAACTCAAATCAGCAATTTTAATTGAGTAAGAATGGACATTACGACTCAAACCAAGTTCATTTAATAGACAGAGCATAGAGGATGTGTCAACACCTCCAGACAATGTCACACCGACAGGGGCATCAGCACGAAAGTTTCTTTCAACGGAAGAAGTTAATAGTCTTTTTACCTCATTTTTTGCTTCGGTAAAACTAATCGTGGAATCTTGTGTGTAGTTGTAAGAATAGTAGTTTTTTTTAATAATTTTGCCGTCAAGAAGAGAAATCGACATCATTTCGCAACTTTCTAATTCAGAAATCTCCAGGTAAGGCGTATTTGATCCACTGATATAGGCTAGGGTAAAGTATTCTTTTAATATTTTTGGATTGAAATTAAACTGAAGTCCTTTGGCCGACTTTATAGACTTAATTTCAGAAGCAAAAAAAAGACGATTATTCTGAAAACTATAAAACAAGGGACAGATTCCAAAAAAATCTCTAACTAATATGACTTTACTCTCAACGCTATCATAGATTGCAAAAGCAAACATTCCATTGAGTTCTTTGAAAATAGATTCGCCTTTTAAAATATATAAATAGAGGAGAACTTCCGTATCGCCCTTGGTTTTGAAATTGAAATGATCATTCAATTTATATTTTGTTTTGAGATCTAAAAAATTTGTAATTTCACCATTGAAAGTAATGCAATATCTCTTTGAAGGATCAAAAAAGGGCATATTGGCTGCATTAGAGAGATCCATAATTTTGAGTCGATTATTTCCAAAAAACACGGAGTCAGACAACTTCTCAACTTTTAATGCGTCTGGCCCGCGGTGGTTTTGCCTGTCTGTCATTCTACGAATGTTGTCAAGATCATGCTCTGCATTCGGCGTTTTATCGAATTGAATAATTCCAGCTATGCCACACATTTAGTTGTTTCTTTCGTAGAGATAGATTGTTGTTCTACTGTGTTGTGGGTCTTCAATTAAAACTCTATCCACTTCTCTGTAATTTAAAAGCTGATTTTTCGAATACTCATAATCACAATCAAAAACAGGAACTCCCTCTATACAGCCTTGGAACTCATCCCTGTAAAGTAAAACAATCCAAATTCTTTGATGGGTCAGTGGCAAACGTTCTAAAAATAATTCTCTGCAGTTGAAATAACTCTCACTATCAAGGCCATCAATTGTTTTAACTCCTCTGTAGTGAAAAACGGCGTCACCAATTTTATAAGAACGGCCATTTTCCTCAGGATAACAAACAATATCGCCTGCTTTTATATTTTTAATAAAAAAGTCGGCAACCGAGGTGGTTGGATAAAAATCAATTTTTCTAAATTGAAAAAAGAAATTAATAGATGTGGTAACAATAATACAAATCAAAAGAATTGTTTTTAAGAGTTCAGATTTCAGTTCAATGAGATAGTTATAAAGACGCAAGTAAAATAAGGGAAGTAATGCAAAAAAATAACGCCCTTCAATTTCATGCAAATCGAGCTTTTTTGTTAAAAACAAAAAGAAAACCATACAAATCAGACAAATATCCGTATAAATATTAAAAGGATTTTTTTTGTTTTTATAAAATAAAAAACTTAAAGCTATAAACACGGGAACAACTAACCCGATGACTGAATAATAAAAGTTCGCTGGATGCATAAAACCAAAAAGATGAAGTGCTGTCCAAAAGCTATCCTCAACAAAACTTGAGTAAGGAGTATAGTTTCCGACTCTCTCCATAAAACGGAATTTGAAAACCATAATACCCTTAGGAACAAAAGAGATAAAAAGAGCCAGGATGGTTAAAGATTTATAGTGAATATCTCGCCAATGCTTATAAAAAAAGAGTCCATAAAAAACTGTCACTGGCAATGCCGCTACGTAAAAAGTGATGACGGCGAAGCTACTCAGCCCACAGGCCCAGATCTGCAAAGACAATGATCTTGGATTTTGCATTAACCCCCGATAGACCGGATAACAGATCAATACGCTCAAAAAGGAAAGGCTATAGGGGTTGACCATGTTCATATAATAATAAAAATAAGGATTTAAGATTAAGAGGAGGGCTACAAAAAGTCGGGCCCAAGTATTTTTTGTTAAAACTGAAGTTTTAATGATCAAAACCAGGCTGAGTACGAAAAATGTAGCTGACAGGACTCTGATTAGAGCAATTTCGCCCTGAGCCCAAGGAAGATAAGTCCTGAGCAAAAGCGGAAAGGTGGCTCCTCGATCCCATATTGTGTTTTTTTCTTGGATTAAAAAATTGAAGAGGTCTAAAAAACCATACTTAAGTTCTTCAATTTCAAGGGCTTCGCTGTGCATAAGCTGATAAGTTATTATGAAGTATCCACTCTGGATCAGACTCAAAAGGATGAGAATGTAAGACAATGTATCAATAAAATTTCTGTTCGATATTAAAATATGAACTTTTTTGCTATCAAAAATTGACATGTTAAAACTTTCGTATAAATCGTCTTTATGGATAGGAATAACAAAATAAGTTTAAGTTTGATCGTACCTCTCTTGAATGAAGAGTCAAGTATCGAGCCCTTGTACGATAGGATCCTCACTGTTCTCAATTCTTTGAAATTAGATTATGAAATTCTCTTTGTTGATGACGGTTCCTCTGACTCGACAGAAAAAATTCTACTTTCTATTAGAAAACTCAATTCTGCAGTTAAAGTATTTCGATTCAAAGAAAACTTAGGGCAAACAGAAGCATTAAATACTGGAATTGTTAACGCAAAGAATCAATGGGTAGCCATTATAGATGGTGATTTGCAAATCGACCCCGTCCATATAAATAAAATGATACCTCTTTTATCTGCCGATTGTGATGCCGTCTTTGGTTACCGAATCAAAAGAAAAGATGTTTTTATAACTAAAATAATTCCCTCTTTAATTGCTAACTTTATCATTCGTTTGATCACAAAGACAAAAATCAAGGATACAGGTTGTTCCTTAAAGATTTTTCGAAAAAATCTTCTGACCGGCATTCTGTTGACTGGAAACATGCACAGAATGCTACCCGTCTATCTCGCTCTCAAAGGAGCTCGTTACAAACAAATTGAAATTCCCCACCAAAAAAGAATTTATGGAAAGAGTAAATATGGACTTGAACGGATTTTATATTTTCCTTCTGATTTGGTCCTCGCTATGGGAGCATCGGCTCCTTCTTGGAAGGCTAAGCTCTATAGCTCGTTTCTTTGGCTCTTTTATGTTCTATTTTTTATTGGAGTCATAAAGTTTATTAAATTTATTGTGAGTGAAATTTTTGGAGTTCCTGATGTTAATTCCATAGGCATCACAACAATATTAACTATTTTTACAATTCTCTTTTCAACATTTTTATCGCTCAAAATTTGGTCGCAAATAAAGAAGTCTTCAGCAATAATAATAAAATAATTAACCGTTGCCACCTAAGTTGGGAATAACGAGGATATGTCCGATTTTGATGAGGCGACCTCGGGCGAGTTTGTTTCTTTCTTTGATTTTTGAAAGACTCACACCAAAACGCTTAGCGATTGTATAGAGATTATCTCCCTCTTGCACCACGTACTGACGTTCTCCCGGAAGAAGGCTCACCGCCTCAGCCGGCTTTGTGGCAGGCGCGGTAGATACTGATCGACCAATAGGAACGATGAGAGATTTTCCAGGGTAAAGCATTGAGCCGCGATTGAGATTGTTGGCTTCTCGAATGGCTTGGATACTTGTTCCAAATTTTTGAGCAATGTGACTTAAAGTATCACCGCGACGGATTCGGTAATTTTCGCCGTCTCCTTTAGCGATAACATTGATCGATACTTTACTATCACTTTTAGGAAGGGCAGCGAGAATCATTTGATCATCAACATGGGTTGGAACGCGAAGTTTTGCTACGCCTGAATTTCTTTTGGGGATGATACCTTGTTTATAAGCAGGATTAAGCCCCATGAGTTCTTGGGAAGAAAGACCCAGGTGTTTCGCCATCACTCTTAAATCAAGTCCTTGGGAATTAAGACTGATTTCTTTAAAATCAAGTGGCGGTTCATAAACCACGTCATCAAAACCATATTTTTCGGGGTGTTTTGCAATCAAACGGGCGGCTAAAAATTTAGGAACATAATTAATGGTTTCTCCGGGCAAGCGATCTTTTCGAGCGAGCTCCCAAAAATCTCTGGTGTAATATTTCATCACTAAATTTTTGATACGATTTTCACCGACATTGTATGAGGCAATCGCCAAATACCATGAACCAAAAAGATTATAGAGTGCTTTTAAATACTGTGAAGCGGCTTCAGTTGAAGCAATAAAATCTCTTCTATCATCGATGTAATAGTTTTGTTGAAGGCCATAGCGACGACCCGTTCCTCCAATAAATTGCCAGTAACCCACGGCACTGGCTCGGGAGTGGGCTTGTGAACTAAAACCAGATTCAATCAACGCAATATAAACTAAGTCTTCAGGAAGACCGTGAGATTTAAGGATCTCTTTCATTTTTGGCAAATAACGAGAAGAACGTGAAAGGTATCGAGACATATGCTCTCGCCCTCTCCCCTGAAAGTACTCAATCCACATCGTTACTTTTTCATTCATGTCTGCAGGCAATTTCTGCATATCCGTTTCGTTATCATTCAGATCGGCACTAGAAGAGACAACAGGAGCCGTCGCTAATGTTGTTTGAGGACTTGCATTTTGATCGGTTGCTTGTGTTTCTTTAAGGGCCGAGTCTTTTTGTCCCGAGGTTGCACAAGAGGATAAAAGTAAAATAACAACCAGGTAATGAAGTCTAATAAGTGTCACAAAAACCTCCGAAACCAACTCTACTATTGTATCCTAATCTATTGACCCGCAGCAATATTGGGAGATTGATTAGAGACAATTTCGCGCCAATAATCAAGTCCAACTCGCAGGCCCTTAAGCTAGCCCAGTCTCCAACTCAAAATTATCGAACTTTCAGCTCAAATATTAAAAAGTTTTTTTTATTTTTTTTAAGTGGCCTTTAATAGCTTCGCACAGGCTCCTTCAAAATTTTAAATTCATCATCAAAAATACTTAAAAAAAATCTTAAAGAGAGACAACAAAATAAAGTCTGATTTTTTGTCGAAATTTTAGATATTTTTTTGCGGACTTTCAATCATCGCATTTTTCCAAGGCGGACTGGGTAGAGTCTCCTGATTGTCATAAAGAAGTTGATAAAGAAGAAAATTCCTCATCACAGCTTTGACATAGAAACTGGTTTCAGCCCATGGCAATTCATCAATCCAAAGATCATCATCGGGGCTTTTGCCAAATTGAGACCAGTCAGTGAGGTCGGTGCGAAAACTGAGCCAACGATCCAAGTTACCAGGTCCGACATTGTAAGAGGCTACCGCTAAGGGAACTACACCGTGATACTTTCTCACCATCCGTGAAAGAAAGTGAGAACCGAAGCGAATATTTTGTGCTGGTACAAAAACATCTTCAGGAACTTTCAAGTTTTTGACTTTGAGCCACTTGGCTGTCTCTTTTGCGGTTGGACCTAACATCTGCATAAGTCCAAAAGCGTTTGAAGGGCTCACGGCCCGAGGCATAAAAGCACTTTCTTGGCGAATAATAGCCCAAATTAAATTTTTAGAAAGATTAAACTCTTTGGCCGCAGTTTGAACTTCAGGTTTGTGTTGGTCAGGAAAATAGGTCTTGGTTAAATTCGGAGTAATAAATTTTGGATCACGATCCACCGCCGCCGCATAATCTTGAAACGATCGATTGTGAAGAGTGGCCGAAGCCCAAATTTGGGCTCGAATCATTAGTTGTTCTGGTAATGCAGGATCAGGTAAATAGTCAATTTCAGTTTCGGCTTCTTGCAACCAACCCGCCTCAAGTAGGAGTCTGATTCGGGACCATCTTTCATCCGTATTCTTGGTCCAATGTAAGGTACTGGAGATACCTTTAATTTCAGAACGAAAAAGATCTTTAAGATTCTTTTTTTCTTCCATCCTTACAATCAAACCATAATAAGTCAGAGGAAAATTTTTAAGAATGGTGTCGGCGATCGTTTTAGAGCGTGAGGACTTTAACTTCTGGAGTGAGCGGTAGAGCCAGTAGCGAACCTGAAGTTCCCACTTATCTGAACCCGCACTTCTTAAAAAACTATCGTAAATTTTAATGACTTTCTCGTACTCACCCTGTCGAAAATAAAGGAGTCCCAAATAATAGTGGGCCTCGTTATGAGCCTCATGACCCGAAAAATTTTCGATCAAATTATTAAGATATTTTTCAGCTGCCGATTTTTTAGTCGAATAGTAGGCCGATCGAGCCGCTAAGAGGAGAGCTTCAGCGGCTTGAGGCTGGCCTCGCCATTTTTCAGCAGCGGCTTCAGAGAGTTGATAACAGGACTCTTGATAGCCGCGCTGATAAGCCTCATTGGCCCAATGGACAAGATATTGAGGAGGTGCCTTTTTAAGCTCTCGTTCAAAGGACTCTTTGGCCGCTAAGTATTTATCACCTCTTCGAGCGAGCAAACGTTTATAGACTTTGCTCAAAGAATTTTTTACGGTCTCAACCTGAGCTGAGCCAGGGTATTGATTGAGAAATTCGACACCAAATTCCACGATGCGGGCTGTCTCGTTTTTTTTATCAGCACTGGTGAATTGGCCCCAAAGATTATTTTCAGCTTCAGACGGAAGAGTGTTTAATGAGTACTTTCCAATTTTCAGGATTGAATCAGCCTTTAAGGTTTTTAGACGAGTCTCAACCACAGGGTCTGGATTAAATCCATAACTTCTCAAAAAATGAGCTTTTGCCACTTCGTTCTGCTGTCTCAGCAAAGCGATATCACCTAATATTTTATAGTATTCAGCTCTTTGGCTTTTATCCATAAGATCAACCATATCTTGGTGATCTTCCACTAAGGAATCAAAGTGACTTCGAGATTTTTCAGCACTGAGATCTAAAAGATCAAGAAAGACTCTCACAATTTTTTCTCTATGAATACTAAAAGGAGAAAACATCAGAGATTTTTTGCGCTCCCCTAAGTTTTTAAAAGCTTTTATAAATCGATCTGCATTTTTTGATTTTTCAGTAGTGTACCAAGTTTTTAAACAAGTGATTTGAACATAGGAAACCCAAGGCTCAACAGATTTATTCTTTTCACTCTCTGCTGATTCAACGCAATTTTGCCATTGGCCATTGAGTTGATACCACTTGATCTTTGCTAATGATGAAAGAGTTTTTGTTGATGAAACGGCATAAAGATCAAGCCCCTTAGGTAATTCATCTTTAGAGGAAAGTGTTTTGGTGAGAGCCGATTGCGCAGAAACTCGCAGAGACAGTAACAACAAAAAAATCAGGAAAAGTCTTTTATTTTTTACTGTAGGCAATGGTTCCGCTTTCGCTGCTCAACTGGCAGGCTTTGATGAGAAGAGCTTGGACCTCTTTTAATTTAAGTTTCAATTGTTCTTCATCTTTGAACTGCTCCACATAGGATTTGGGGCCAAAAGCAAGGACTCCAAAATAATCCATCAGCTTTCTAAGGGGTTGCTCAATCTCTCGACGAACACTGGGGGGTGATTTGGCTAATACTTTATCAAGCTCTTCATTTGAGCCGCCTTCTCCGGATAACTCACCCATAATCAGATAGACTGTATTTGTGACTTCAATGGCGAGTTTACGAAAGGCTTTTTTAGATAGATGTTTTTCAATTCCTTTAAAACGATTCTGGATAATTTCGTCAAGACTGAGTTTTTTTACAAAAAGACCTAAATCAATGATGAGCTTGGTTAAAAGAGCAAGGATGGCAAAAGCAAATGCAAAGAACCACAAATAAGATTTATCAGCACGCACAGTAAAGTCGGGGTTCCACTCAGTCACGGGCATAGGAAGGGCTTTTTTAAGAACATCAGACTCAATACGATCTTCACCAATAGATTCTTGTTGAACACCCGGAAGAACAGTGAGGCGAATAGGTTTTGAAATTTGAGTAACATACTCCCCTTTTTTGGGATCAAAATAACTGGTGGTCATTTCACCAATGATCAGTTCTCCGGTTTCGCGCGGAATCAGTTGAACTTCAAATTCTTTAAAACTTTGACCGTTCTTAAAAAACATCGATTCATTTTTAATGTCATAGACCTCAAGATCGGGACCAATGGGAAGCTTTGGAAGTTCGATGAGCTTAGCATTTCCTCGCCCTTCAAATCGAATTTTAAGAGGAAAGGGCTGATGGGTGACTATGGATTTGTTAGGGGCATCAACGATCATTTGAAACTCTCCCACGGCACCGGTAAAATCAGAAGGTTTTCCTTCGGTCGGTAGAGGCTTAATGAGAATAGGAATATTTTCGCTGGATTTGGTCGCCTGAAAACCTTGTCCAAATCCATAGCCACCCATGATGGTCGCTTTGGCCTTATAAGGGTCAATGTTCGCTTTACCCGCCTCAATCGGAAATAGAGCATAGGATGCCAAGAGGGCACGATTATAAGCAACACCATTAATGACATCTTGTTCAAAATCCAATTGGGTTGAAATTTGAATGTCTTCTTTCCAAAAACCTTTTAGGTCAGGGTACTTGAGAGTATCTATGTCACGCACTCGTCCTGTTGTGTAAAGATACCACGAGGCTAAAACTTGCTCTCCTTTATAGGCTTCTGTCTTATCCACTTGAGCAAGAATAAAAAAAGCCTCTTTGGTATTACGTGGTTCAGTCATAAAGCCACCCGGATTGGGCACACCACCAAATTGACGATTAAGAAGTTGATTGAAACGCTCTTCAAGATCATCGATAGGATCTTTGGGCCAACGAGGCTGTGGTGCTGGTGCCGGAAAACCCGGTTTTTGCACAAGAGGTTTTGAGGGAAGAGGATCTTTGCTCACTAGGACAACAATCTCTTTGGTCAGATGAGTTTTTCCGTCGACTTCTATTCGAATGGGATCAATTCTTATCTCACCAGGAGCTTGGGTGGAGAATTGATAATTAAATATTTTAGTTCGCACCGTTTTAAAATCAATGCCCTGGCCCGTCGAAACCACTGAAGATTTTGATTGGGTACTGATCCAAGTGTGTAACAAATCCACTTGCGGTATCACTGGTAAACTCGGTTCTCCAATTGAAACGGAGTTTTCAGAATCCACACTCACTTGAAGTGTGAACACTTCACCGACTGAGAGTTGATTTCGATCCACCAAAGCTTGCACATTATTATTGGCAAAACTGTTAACAGAAAAGCCAAACACACTTAAATAGAGGAGACTAGATAATAAGACTTTTGGGTTTATTGAAGAAGAGAATAGTAAAATGTTTGTTGAAAAGAGATTACCAGCTTTTTTCACGATCAGCCTCCTTTCCACCTTTTCGCTCATGCTTTGCTTTAATATTTTGTTCTTGTTTTTTGAGTTCTTCTAATATTTTGTTCACATCTTCTTTCGACATCTCTTTATCATTAAATTGATCAGGCTGCTGAGGCTTATTGTCAAACTCTTGAGGTTCTTTTTCTTGCTCCTGATCTTGATCGCCTTTTTCATCTTTATTTTCTTTTTTATCGCCTTTTCCGCCACCACCCTGCTGTTCTTTAAAAAGAAGTTCAATATTGGTTTTGACCTCTTTTGAATCTGGAAAGAATGCCAAAGCTTTTTGATAATTTTTTAGAGCCAAATCAAGTTCTTTATCCGCTGAATAGAGAATTCCCAAATTATAATGGACTGAAAAGGAGAGCTGGGGTGGTAAATGGGGGTTTTTAAGAATTTCCTCATACATTTTGATCGCTTTTTTAGGATCTTCAACCGCGATATAGGAGGAACCTAAATTAAATTGTAAGACTGGATGAAAAGGATCATCGGTGACTAAACTTGAAAATTCTTCGTGGGCTTCAACCAGCTTTTTTTGTTGAGTATAATCGACCGCTCGATTGTTGCGCCAAATTTCGGTAAGACTCTCGCTCGCTAAAACGGGAATCGCGATCAAAGTCAGAAAAGCAAAAAGCATGGTTTTAATCATTACGAACAAATCTTCCTTTCCAAGGGGCGAGAAGTTTTTTTCGAGTGCCAACAAAAAGTTCAGTGAGGCCTAATAGAAAAGCGAGAAACAGGGGGATCTGAAACTTCTCATCAAAACTTTCAGAAGTCAGACTATCAAATTCAGCTTTCTCAAGTTTATCGAGATCTTCTTTTAATCTTTTCATTTGTGAGCCACCAAAAGTCACATGATAAAAACTTCCTTTACCGGCCTTAGAAATCTGTCGAAGTGAATCGTCATTCACGCGAGTAATCACCTCTTTACCGTCGCGTCCTCGAACATAGGATTTCAAAAGTCCTCGTTGATCTCTCACCGGAATTTTTCCGCCTTGGGCAGAACCAAAAGCCATAGTGAAGACGCGAATGCCCTCTTCGGCCAGTTCTTGAGCGGCCTTAAGTGCGCCTTCTTCATGATCTTCACCATCGGAAATCAGGATCACGACTCGAGTCATTTTTTGAAGGGGTCCGACTTCTTCGCCTCCCCGTTTAAAGGCTTCTTTGGATTCAAGTAAGGCTTTAGACAACTCTGTACCTTGGGTTTCAACACTGTTTGGTGAAAGAGTTTCAAGAAACATTTTTAAAGCTGATTTATCGGTGGTCATGGGCGAGAGGAGAACGGCAGAACCTGCAAAAGCGAGAAGACCGACCTTGTCACCACCCAGAATATTAAGGAGATGGGAAACTTCTTTTTTGGCATGTTCCAGTCGACTGGGCTTAACATCTTCTGAAAGCATACTACGTGAAACGTCGATGGCCACCATCAGCTCAACACCACGACTGGTGATTTGTCTTTGACCCTTTCCCGTTTGCGGTCGAGCTAAAGCGATAATCATTAATGTGATGCAAGCGATGGCAAGAATAAATTTAAGATGTTTTTTTCTTTTTGAAAAACGGGCGGTAAAAAAAGGTAGCATTTTTGACCCTAATGCCTTCTGAAACTTTTTCTGAGTCCACTGATCAATAAGAATATAGGCTGCAATCATAACAAGGACGACTATGAGAAGTGTAAAAACACCGGGCTCAGCAAAACGAAACATTATAAGCCCCTCCTGAGAACACTGATCTGAAGAAGAAGACCTAAAGTATAAAACAGTAGGGCCCATTTAAGGTAAGTCTGAAACATTTCAGTGTAATTCGTATAACGACTTTCTTCGATTTTTGTTTTTTCAAGCTGATCAATTTCAGAGAAGACATCGCTCAGAGTTTTTGAATCATTGGCTCGATAAAATTTTCCACCCGTATCGGCTGCAATTTGTTGCAAAAGGTCTTCATTCACTTTGCTGTGGATCGGTTGATAACGTTTAATTTTACGACCAAACATATCGGTGGAATAGATCGGCAACTGCGCCTGACCATCTTTGCCAACGCCAACAGTGTAAATTCGAATACCATAACCCTTTGCAATTTTTAGAGCCGTATTGGGATCAATAAGGCCCGTGTTATTTTCTCCATCGGTGAGCAAGATAACAACTCGAGTTCGAGCCGTGGACTCATTCAAACGAGAGAC
This sequence comes from Bdellovibrionales bacterium, assembly GCA_041736775.1. Taxonomy (GTDB): domain Bacteria; phylum Bdellovibrionota; class Bdellovibrionia; order Bdellovibrionales; family JAGQZY01; genus JAGQZY01. Next base: position 11,677 of record JBGSSY010000268.1, read on the forward strand.
GGCATTGGCGAGCCCCACACCAATAGCGGTTCCCATTTTTATATTGGTTGATGTTTCAAGTTCCATTAAATTTTGTTTGAGTAATGTATAGTCAAGTGTCAATGGAACTCGAGTGTAGGATTCTCCCGAAAAAACCACCATACCAATGCGATCTGAAACCCTTTTGCTGATAAAATCACTGATAATTGTTTTGACGGCTTCAAGACGGTTATCGGGCTTCATGTCCTCAATTAACATTGAATGGGAAATATCGATTGATAGCATAATATCAATCCCTTCCACATTTCGGTTGACCTTTTCGTCGGTCATTTGTGGACGGGCCAAAGCAACAAGAGCAAGAATTAATCCTAGATACTTAAAAAAATCTGGCAGAAATTTAAGTCGAACTCTGAGGCTTGGTGAAACTTCACTGGCAATTTTTGTGGTGCTAAAAGGAATGGCCCCGTCTCTTCTTTTTCTTTGATAAAGATGAGTGGCCCCTGCAACAACCAAAAGTATCAAAAAAGAAAAGACCCACCAAGACTGCCAAATCATTTTTGCACCTTTCTCACTTTCCAAACCGTCTGTGTCACTCTTTGAGCCATCTGGGTGAGTTGTTTGCAATCATGCACTTGAACTTTCTCTTGATCTTTTTGGGCACGGTTCAGCTCTGCCAATAACTTTTTGAGCTCGCTACCATATTTCTGAAAATATTTTTTATCCTGCTTTGAAATTGTTTTTAAAAGCAATCGATCATTCCAAGTCAAGGCAGGAACAAAGAATTCTCTGAGCACATACATTCGAAAGATTTGATCCAGACTTTCGAGATATTTTTCTTTTTGCTCTTTTGTCCAGCCGCCTTTTTTATCAAACATGTAATCTCTGGATAAAAGACGAATATCTTTGTTGAATTGATTGTAAGGGCCAAGAGCGGTGTTGTGTTCTTTGAGAGCCTCTAAAACTTTTTTCATTTGAGAGCGACGACGCAATCTAAAAAATGCGAACAATAAAACAATCAACAGGGTAATTAAAACGGACATCCAAACCCATGGAGGATAAGTCATTTTAACCGCCATCACCGGGCCAAATGGTTTTTGTTCTTTACTTTCAAGGACAGATTTCACCGGGAGAGTGAAGGACTCAATTTGGACTCGCTCTTGACCTTGATCAGTTAAAAATAATTCTTTCAGTGGATGTTGACCGGCATTGTAGGATGTGGCCTTAAGTTCAATTTGGTTATCGGTTTGTTTATCGACAGTAACAATCTTGAGCTGATACTGAGCTTTTTCCGGAAGTTTAAATTGTAAATCAGTAGATTGAAAGGCCACGGTCGGCCCTTCACAACTCATGTCAATCAGTTCACCGACTGTCCACTGTCCATCTTTAGGTGAGTTTTTAATGAGACATGACCAAGTAGGAGTTTCAGTATTCGATTCAGAGACAGAGCCTGGCTCGTCGCTGTTCGGTGTTTGAGAAGTTTGTTGTTCTTTGGCTTTAGCCACTAACCCTTCCTCTTTTTAAAATACTGAGCAAGAGGTTGAACAAAGTCTTCGCCATTTTTAATTTCGATCAGATCGACACGTGACTTTTTTAGTTCACTGGCCACATTGGTTTTATAATTGGCAAATTGAGCGCGATAGTATTTTTTAAAGAGGGCCGAAGAAGTATCAATGGTCACAAGCTCTCCACTTTCGGGGTCAATACAATCAATCAATCCCAAAGAGGGTAAATCGGCCTCTATGGCATCGGAAATATGGACAGCTACGGTTTCGTGTCTTCGAGAAAGTCGTTTAAGGGCGGTTGCAAAAGGTGTTGGATCCATAAAATCGCTGAAAATAAAGACTGTCCCCCGTTTTTTAAGAACACCAGAAAGATACTCAACCACCGCTGATATATTGGTCATTTTTGACTTGGGTTGATGAAAATAAAGGTCACGTAAAATTCTTTGGATATGTCCGCGGCCTTTTTTAGGAGGAACATAATGTTCAATTTGATCCGAGAAAAGTAAAAGTCCGACATTGTCATTGTTTTTTGCCGCACTAAAAGCCAAGAGGGCTGAGAGATGGGTGAGAACTTCGCCTTTAAAATAATTTTCAGAACCAAAGTTGACCGATCCACTGATATCAACAGCGAGTATTAAAGTGAGCTCTCGTTCTTCTTCGTACTTTTTAATAAAGGTTTTTCCGGTTCTTGCGGTTAAGGACCAAGAGATGGAACGAATATCATCGCCAGCCACATACTCCCTAAAGTCAGCAAAGGTCATACCCTGACCTTTAAAGGCTGAATGATAAGCTCCAGCAAAAGTTGAGTTCACCAATTTCTTTGTGTTGACCTCAAGAAGCTTAATTTGTTTTAAAACTTCAGCAGGTATAGACAATTAAGGTACCTCAATCTCATTCAAAAGATCTTTAATCACCATTTCACTGGCCACTTGTTCTGCCTCAGCTTCGAAAGTGAGAATCAAACGATGTCTTAAAACATTGTAGGCAATAGCCTTAACATCTTCAGCGGTTACATAACCACGACCTCGGATAAAAGCGTGAGCTTTTGATGCGCGCATAAGGCTGATAGTGGCCCGGGGAGATGCACCCACTTGGATCATGTTATTGAGTTGACCCAAGCCATATTCGCCTGGATTACGAGTGGCCATAACAATATCAACAATGTAGGTTTTAATATTATCGTCGACATAAATTTTATCAGTCATCTCGCGGGCACGAAGTAAATTCTCTTGGCTAATGACCGCATTCACTTTGGGAGTATTGTCTGTAGCCATTCGATTCATGATTTCTAATTCTTCGGCCTTGTTGGGATAACCCACAACAATCTTAAACATAAATCGATCCATTTGGGCTTCAGGGAGTGGATAAGTTCCCTCTTGCTCCAAGGGATTTTGGGTGGCGAGAACGAGAAAAGGTTTTTCGAGAATGTAGGTTGTATCTCCGATCGTCACTTGCTTTTCGGCCATAGCCTCAAGCAGAGCACTTTGCACTTTTGCAGGAGCACGATTGATCTCGTCGGCGAGAAGGATATTGGTAAAAATCGGACCTTTTTTAGGAGTGAAATCACCCGACTTTGGATTAAAGATCATAGTTCCAATCAAATCAGAAGGAAGTAAATCAGGAGTGAATTGCACCCTTTGAAAGTGGAGAGATATAGCCTGTGACACTGAAGAGATAGTCAGAGTTTTAGCCAGCCCGGGAACGCCCTCCAGCAAAACGTGACCACCGGTGAGAAGGCCCATGACGATCCCTTCAACCATTTCTTTTTGCCCAACAACCATTTTACTGACTTCAACCATCATTCGATCGACAAAAGCACTCTCTTGTTTAACAGCCGCATTCAGTGCCATTACATCAACATCCACAGTGACCTCCCGTAAGAATAAAAACCAAAAGCTTTTACAAGCTGGGATAATAACTGAGATAAAGATGCTTGGTTATTGAGCAATGAGAGGATTGTCTTCATTACTAAGATAGAGCGTTCTTATTTCAGTTTGATCCTTTGGAAATTTTATCTCTCTTATTCTTGATTCACACTTAATCTTAATCAATCAATTTAGGTATTTGCGCCCTGCAAAAGCCCCTAGTCTCTGGTCAATTGACAGAGCGTAAGGACAAAACTAAAGTTTTCTGCACAGAGCATAAGCCGAGACAGTTTTATATTAACGCCAAGACCTGTTTTATTTATAACATAGTGGCTTTTCCTTTGTTTTGATAAAGAACTGACTGGCTCTCTTCGCTAACCCTTTTGTCTCCACTTTCAAAACAAAAGATTTTATATTTAGTTCATAAATTTAAAGGAGGATAACTTTGAACCAACAATTAGAAGCCAATTTTTCAACCCTGATCTTGTCAGTGGCCTCATCGGCCGCGATGAGCTTAGGTCTAGCCCCAGACCCTACGACCGGAAAGACTTTAGTCGACAAGAAAATGGCACAATTTAATATCGACCTTCTTGAAGTTCTCAAAGACAAAACAAAAAATAACCGAAGCCCCGAAGAGGATAAACTCATTCATCAGCTCCTCACTGATCTCAAGATAAAGTTTGTGAGCCTATGAAAAAAAATATCCCACTCATACTTGCATTAAGTTTTTTTATTTTTTCTGAACCGGCATTGGCCGCCCCGATGGATAAAGCCAAACTCAATCCTCCACTTCCATCTAACATATGGACTGAAATGTCCCGCATCAGTCAACCTGGCGTCGTTGGTATTTTTGTGGATGTTGACATGAAAAGCCCGCAGCGACTTCGTCGTGATCCGTTATTTGATTTTCTCGAAGAGTTTCTGGGACAGGGTCATCAATTCCAAAACCCTTTGGAAGAAGGAGAAGATGCAACTCCGATCGGTACTGGTTTTGTTATTGATAAAGACGGTCTTATCGTCACTAATTACCATGTCATCAATGCTATAGATAACCCTAACCTTAAAACGCGTTTGCGCGTGAAGATTAATGGCGAAAGCGTTTTACACAATGTTAAACTTATTGGTGGAGATGCGCGCGGTGATATTGCACTTTTACAACTCGAGAAAAAAGTGGCCAATCTTAATCCCCTTGAATTGGGTGACAGTGATCAGCTCAAAGTGGGAGAATACGTGGCGGCTTTTGGAAACCCTTATGGACACTCCAACTCGATGACAGTCGGTATAGTATCTGCTCTTGGCCGAGCGATTAAAGAACTTAACCGCTTTCCTTTTATTCAAACCGACGCCAGCATTAACCCCGGCAACTCCGGCGGACCACTCCTGAACACGCAAGGTTATGTGATCGGAGTCAATACGGCGATCGATGCTCGCGCCCAAGGAATTGGTTTTGCGATTCCAATCAATTACGTCAAAAAAGTGATTAATGTCATACGATCGGGGGGCACAATACAGAGGGCTTTTTTGGGAGTTGAATTAGCTAATATTCACCCACAAATTTCTCGCTCTTACGGAATTACAAAACCGGGCGCCCTTGTTACTCGTGTTGAAAACGGATACCCGGCAGCACTTGCTGGTTTAAAACCCAATGATTTTATTTTCGAGTTTAATGGCTCCAAAGTCAGTGGCGTTGAAGATTTGATCAATCAGGTCCAAGACTCAGAAATTGGAAAACCATTACCGGTTAAAATCCTTCGCCCACAATCCGACAATAAATTTAAAGAAGAAAAGTTACTCGTGACTTTGAGCACTCATCCAGGAGATCAAAAACTAAAAAGCAAAGCAGCTCCTGGTCTACAAAAATACAAAGGGCTCACTGTCCCCTACAACCTTGGCTTCTCTGTGGAGAGCAGTTCTTCCGGAGCCCGCCATCACTTTAGTGTTCCAATGGATTTTGCATTTGGACCTATTGTCTCCAACGTTTCAGAAGGAAGTTTAGCCGCCACGGCCGGAATCGAAGTCGGAGACGTTGTCCTTGAAGTGAACAATGAAGAAGTTAATACGGCTTCAGATGTTGTGAAGCGCATTCGTCAAGGGAGTAACCAACTTACTCTTCAGTCGGCCACTGGTATTAAATCAATCGTTGTTAGTACGCAGTAATTTTTTTTTAGGGCCCTTCTTTGGGGCCTTTCTTTTTCGTTTAAGTTCAACGGCTTTTTCATTTTACTTATGTAAGGCCTCGTTTCTTAA
>JBGSSY010000093.1:0-1882 GCA_041736775.1 Bdellovibrionales bacterium
TTACGCCTAAAGACAAAGAAGCTCAAGATAAAGATAAACCCAAAGAAGCTCCAAAAGCTTTGGCCAGTGGTGATCTCACTAAAGATTACGGCGACATCGTTGAGAAACTTCAAAAATTCATTGAACAAAATAAAGATAAAAATGCAGTGGGTGAGGCGGCTCTGACCCTTTCTGAAATCTATGCCGAATACAAAACGCCAGACCAAGGGGCTGCGGTCATCGAAAACGCACTCAAGGGCTTCGATAAGAAAAATATTCTTCTCTATGTCATGCAGATGCGAGGCGGAGACCTCTATGCTCTTTCTAATCAATGTGAAAAAGCGGTCCCTCTTTGGGAACTTGTGGCCAACAGTGAAAGCTTTATCAAAGAACAAGCCCAACTTAAATTGGGAGTGTGTCTTCAGCAGATGGGGCAATTGGATCAGGCTAAAAAATGGTTTGAACAACTGAGCTCAAAATCACCCAATAGCACGGAAGGCTTTAGTGCTAAACGCTATCTTCGATTTCTTGAGTTTAAATCACGCAATGGCAGTCTTCTTGAAAGTGGTGCTGTAAAATCAGAAACTCCTAAAGAAACTCATGATGGGAAAAACTCTTGAAGTTCTTTTTTTGTTTGGCCCTTTTTGCTCTTCCCATTTTTTCCAAAGCTGACCCTATTCTATCTAGACAATGGGCTCGCTCTGCACTCCTCAATGTGAACTTAGGCTTTAGACACCTTAATCGAATGTCACCTCTTCTCACTGAGGAAATCCTGGTTCAAGGCAACGGCGTTGACGGTATCAAAGCTTTTAATAGGAACTCTGGCCATGAGATCTGGAGTTTGAAAGTTAAGAATGGAGTCGAGGGCGGGGCGGCCCTGAGCGAAGATCGTCTCTACTTTGGCGGTAACGACGGTTTTTTTTACTCCTTAGACATTGCTTCAGGCCGTTTATATTGGAAAGTTCCGGTTAATTCCGAGTCACTCACCCATCCGACGGTGGATGGAAATTCGGTACTCCTTGTGACAGGCAATAACACTCTCCATGCTTTTGACAAAACAAGTGGTGAAACAATTTGGATAAAGACCAATGCTGCAAAATCAAATATGTCCTTGCGTGGACAAAGTGCGCCAATGGTCAATAGTGGAATTCTGTATTTGGGATTTAGTGATGGGACTTTCGCTGCTATAAACAGTCAAAACGGACGTGAAGTTTGGTCAAAAAGACTTGGGGATGATAAAAAATTCACTGATGTGGATGCCAAAGCTGTGATCGCTGGTCAATGTCTTTTGGTTTCAAGTTTTGCGAACTCTCTTTTTTGCCTGGATAAAAATAACGGAAATATTATCTGGCGCCATGATGTCGGCGGATATCTTTCTGTCTTTGTCGACTCTGATAAAATTTATTATCCTACCGCCGAAGGAGAGATTCATGTTCTTGATCTTGCCTCTGGAAAACTTCTTAAAAAAATTGTGAAGATTCGCGGCTTAGCCACTGAGATTATTGGTCTTAATCAATATCTTGTGTATGGTGAGTCCGAGGGGGCTATAGTGGTTCGAGCCAAAGAGAATTTTAAAAAAGTGGCTGAGTTCTCTTCCGGTCGAGGTCTCTTCTCTCGACCATCGGTAGACGAAAAGAAAAATCAGATTTATTTTGTTTCTAACGATGCCAATGTTTTTCGCTTGGACTTAAGAAACGAACGGGAAAACCCCTTTAAGTGGAGTTATGAAAATTAAGCTTCTCAAACTGAAATTCATTCTTTCTAGCCTCCTTTTGCTGGGTGTAGCTTGTAGTACCGGCCACTGTCGAAGGGACGGTGGCGGTGTCCTTGAGAAAGTGGATTCAAAACCTCCAGCCGGTTACACCCAAGAAAACCTTGGAAGCATCACTGTCGTCAAAGCCGA
>JBGSSY010000320.1:0-10150 GCA_041736775.1 Bdellovibrionales bacterium
TACGCGAAGCGGACCTTTATATTGGCGAAGAAAGAAAACCTCTTTTTAGGCTCCTTAAGGAACTGGAGATTCCCACCCCTCTTAATTTTGAACTGCTTAATGAGCACTCGACTCCTGATGAAATCAAACGACTCGCTCAACTTTGTCGAGATCAAAAGGTTGCACTTGTGACCGATTGTGGAACTCCAGGATTTAGCGATCCAGGTGCGGAACTGGTTAAAGCTTGTCGTCAGTTAAAAATTCCGGTGACGGCCTATCCGGGCCCCTCCTCTCTCACTTACTTTATCAGTATGACGGGCCTTAAACTCACAGAATTTCTCTTCTCTGGATTCCTTCCTCGAGACAGCGACGAAAGAACGCGAAAAATTCAAAGCTTTAGTAAAAGCAAAATGCCGATTATTATTATGGATACACCTTATCGTCTTAAAAAAACACTGCAAGAGTGCCAACAGTGGATACCTGATAAAAAGTTTATTTTAGGAATGGATTTTACTAAGGATTCTGAAAAGTTTTTAATCGGATCGATTGGCGAAGTTCTAAAAAATTATGATGGCGAGAAACGAGAATTTTTGTTACTGATTTACTGATCGACATTAAATTTCGCTTAGGAGATTTTAGTTAGACCGGTCGTGCCGGTATACCGACAACTGTTTGTCCCGATAAAACATCTTTAGTCACCACCGAATTAGCACCCACTTTTGAACCATCTCCTAAAGTGATGGGCCCTAAGACTTGGGCCCCTGCTCCCACCAAAACTTTGTTACCCAATGTGGGATGACGTTTGGTATTTTCTGTACTGACTCCACCTAACGTCACTCCATGATAAAGGATGCAATCATCTCCGATGATTGCTGTCTCACCAATAACAACTCCCGCTCCATGATCAATCACAAGGCGGCGGCCAATTTGGGCTCCAGGATGAATTTCAATCAGAGTTAAAAGCCTTGCCACTTCTGAGATCAGGCGAGCGATAAAATAAAGTTTAAGGTTATAAAAAATATGAGCCACGCGGTGAAACAGCATCACCCTGGGTCCGGGATAAAGAAAAAGAATCTCAAGGAGAGACTTTGCCGCTGGATCATAGTTTTTATAGGCTTTAAGAAAATCGATCATGATTCTTTCGGTTTAAAATTATTTTTAAAAAAGTGTCTCGCATAAAGAGTATTAAAAGAGGACCAAGATTCATCTCCTGACTGATCTTGACCCATGAACTGAGAAATGGAATCCACCTTGCTGTCGAAATCATCGATCATCCAAACCACATAAGCTTCAAGCAGCATGGGAACTTTGGGTGAACCGTACTCAAGTTTTCCATGGTGACTGAGAATAATATGTTTAAGGACAAGCTTAAGGTCTTCAGGAAAACCCAAAATCTGGGCGGCTTTCTTTTCGACAAGCTCTGAAGACATCACCAAATGTCCAACCAAACGCCCCTTGTCAGTGTAACGAATTCCTTTGTTGGTCCACTCCAGCTCCCAAATTTTTCCGAGATCATGAAAAATGGCCCCAAAGAGGAGAAGGTCAAAATTAAGCTGTTTATACTGTTGACTGATAAAGACCATCAGTTGGCTGATCGATAGAATATGCTCAATCAATCCACCCACTTTGACATGGTGAATGGATTTCGCGGCCGGTGACTTTAAAAGTTGTTCTTTGATTTGGGGATCATTAAGAGTGGAGTCTATAAGTTGTTTGATGAATGAAGACTCAACCATTTCTGTTATTCTGATAAGCTCTTGCAACACTTCTTCAGGCGAGCGAGCGATCTCTCCGACATAGTCTGGGTAATTGAGCTCTTCATCTTTGACGGCATCAATTTTATGAACAATGATTTGTTTCTTGTTTTGAAAAAGTTGCACCTGTCCTTTGACAACAACAATATCACCCGAATCAAAGAGATTATTCATCCGTTCAACGTTATCCCAGATTTTTGCGTCAACACTTCCACTGCGGTCGCTGAGGTAGAGAGAGATGTAGGAGTTTCCTTTTTTGTCTTTGAGAAGAGTTTTGTTCTTCGCTAAAAAAGTCGTGTGTAACATTTGTTTGTCTTCAAGATCGACAACAAAGAGTTTTTCCATTTTTTTCCTTACACGCTTTTACAGCTAAACTGGGGGTAACGAGAGTCTAAAAGTTGAATATAGCCGAGATAGAGCCGATCTTCAATGAACTGAAAAAACACATAGGTTCCCGCCATTAAATGAAGGTAATGTTTCTTCGAAGAGGTGACCTTCATTCCATTATTCTCTAAAAATACTGAGGCTTTATCGCTGAGATCAAAAATTTTATGGCAGCCATTGCCCAGCGTTTCCTGGCCGCGCTCTTTAAGGGGGGAATCGCTGATATAAAATAAATGAAAGGGATGATCATCGACTAAGCTTGGAGAAAAGCGGATATAAAACAAGCCCTTACCAACCAAGCTTTCAAATAGGTCAAGGGCTCCACCACCTTCTTGATAAATAATCCGTTGATTGAGTCCGTCTTTGAGAACAGTCTTATCTTCTGAAAACACTTCGACTTTTAAACTAATGGGTACAATCGCATAGTCCTCTAATGCTTTTTCTTTAACGCCCTCTTTCAGCAAACTGTTGCGTAAATGCTCCCAAAGGGCTCGAGGAACCTGAATGTTTTGATAACTAAAAGGCATAACCACTTTGTTCCAGCCTTTTTCAGCTTCTGCCGGCTCACTCCCTTCACTGCTGGCCTCTTGATCTGAGTTTTCGATTCTCACAGATTCCTCGCTCTCTTCTTGAGCTAAAAGACTTGGGCTCACGATAAGAAAAAAAAAGGCAAGGATGATCAGACAATGAATATTTAATCTTCTCATAAAAATCTCCTCAGTTGATCAATCAGGATCTTAAACCATAGCCCTCTTGGTGTAAAAATTCAAAAAACCCTTTGAGCACAAATTGTTTGTCTATTCGTTCTGTAAATTTCTTTTGAGCTGAATCAACGGCGCAAAAGTGGGAGAAATTTCAAGACCCAATTGTACAGAACTTTTTGATTTTCTTCGGTCACTTGAAACATGGATTTCACTGTTACCCCAATGGGAATAGAGAAGTGAAATATGATTAGAATGTCTCCCTTTAAACAAGGCCTCAGCACATCCTAAGTCATTTTTGAGGAGACAACCGCGCAGAATGGTTTCTGACAAGGGCTGTTTATCCTCAACTTGATCGAGAAAGCCTAGGGTGTTTTTGACCTGTGAGAGGTCATCTAATTTTAAAAGAGTTGAGGCATAAACTGATTGCAAGACACCATCCGTACTGTTTTCAGCCAAAAGCGTTTCCAAGATTTTTTTAGCTTCTAAAGTTTGATTCATTTTGAGCTTGCAAAAACCTTTAAGAATGCTGCTTAGAGGAAGGCTTAAAGTCTCAGCGAGTTCACTACAGCGTTTATCAAAATCAAGCCAATTGAAAATTTGAAAATCAATCAGTGTATCATGAACATGAAGGCGAGTGAGTTCAAAGTCCACTCTCAAAAATTGAGTCACTGCTTTTTCAATTTCACTGTTTTCTTGATTGAGCTGAGATCGCGCCAAGGCGACTAAAAATAAAACCTCTTGTTTTAAATCAGAAAACCGTTGAGGAAATTGCTGACTGACAGATAAGGCTTCTTCAAAAAATTGATTATTTTTTGATTGAACTCCGGATTCAACGAGCGACCTAATATAAAGAAAGTGAGCAATGGCTTCTTCGGGATGATCAGCCACCACCTTACGCATGAGTTGACTGGCCTCTTCGACCTCACCGGACTTCATGAGCGCATAGGATTTATTGATGTGGGCTGGAAAGAAGCTATCATCAATTTTTAAAACTTCATCATAAGCAGCAATCGCATCTTTCCAATTTTGCCGGTAGGAATGTGTCAATCCAACAATTGTTTTCCCTCTTTTGGTAAAATCTTTTTGATAGTGGGTCGCCAAGAGGCTCTTCACCATGACTTCAACTTGGGAAAACTGACCATCGAATTGAACCAATAAGGGAGCCATTTCAATGATGAGGTTAGGATCATTAGGTGCAATATTGTAAGCTTTTTGAAAAAAATTAAGGGCTTGTTGATATCGCCCCACTTTGAGCTCTCCAATTCCTTGATCAGTCCATTGCCCGTAGGCCGAGACCTTTTCTTCGATCATTTTAGTTTGCCTGAATTCATAAAGCATATAAACCAAACTCATCGCCCCTAGTAGCAAAAAACTGGTGAGAAACACCACCGAAAAACGACGACCGTGAGTTGAAGGTTTGGAAACGGTGAAGTTCTGTGGAGGCAAATGGGGTGAATCTTGATTGGACAAATCCGCACTTTGAGGGTGATTTTCAACCGCTTGATTTTGAGTCACAGTCGCAGTTGGTGTACGACTGATTGTCATATCACCCGTTCGCGTACCCAATTCAACCGTTGCAGTGACAGTACCCTCTTTTCTTGAATACGTTGTGGCCTTGAGTTTTTCAATAGCCGCTGCAAACAAGGAATGATCTTTTATTGGTCGCCATCTTTCGAAAGGACCTTTGATCTCATCAAGGAGGTGGATATCTCCGCGAAAAATATCTTCAACGACACGATCAAATTGAAATGGGCCCAGGATATGATCACTGGATTTAACTAACCATTTATTATCTGAGGCCATTGTTCATCCTAATGTTTAAAATGTCTTTGTCCAGTTAATATCATTGGTATTTTGAGTTGTTTTGCTTTTTCGATCACTTCATTGTCTTTCACTGAACCACCGGGCTGAATAATGGCTTTGACCCCAAATTGGGCCGCCAATTCGATGGAATCAGGAAAAGGAAAAAAAGCATCACTGGCCAAATAGAGATTTTTTTCTTCGGGATGAAAAGTTCGAGCTCTTTCAAAGGCTTGTTTAACAGCATCCACTCGATTCACTTGCCCCATACCCAGCCCCAAACTTTGTTGGGAGGAGGTTATGGCTATGGCATTACTTTTAAGAGGAGCACACACTCGCCAAGCAAATTCTAAAGCTTTTTGATCTTCTGGCGTGATCGGGCCATTTACAATTTTCCATTGATCTTTGAATCCTAAAACTTGATCTTTACTTTGTTTAAGGTAACCCCCGCTGACGCTACGAAAATCAAGCTCTTTTGAGGTTGTCATAAAGTCAGGCCAAATAAGCACTCGAACATTTTTCTTTTGCAGGAGAATGCTTTTTGCTTCGTCAGAGATGGAAGGCGCCACTACGCACTCCAAAAAAAGAGCACTGAGCAATTTTGCACAGGAACTATCAAGAGTGCGATTAAGAGCTATGATGCCTCCGAACACACTCACCGGATCAGCCTTTAGTGAGCGCTCAAGAGCTTCAGAAAGAACTTCGCCACTGGCCACACCACAGGGGCTATTGTGTTTGACAGAGACAGCTGTGGGTTGTTCAAAAAGTCTTAACGCCTGAAGAGCAGAGTCGATATCTAAAATATTATTATAGGAGAGCTCTTTACCCTGAAGAAGTTCTGCTTGGTGCAAACCTTCATTGTCTGTCTTAAACCAAAAACCATTCTGTTGAGGATTCTCACCATAACGAAGGGGTTGGTGGAGAGTTCCGGTGATCAGATCAGTTGATTTTTCAATGAAAACCTCTTCTGGCTCATCTTTGGTTAAATACTTAAAGATGAGAGAATCATAGTAGGCGGTGTGTTTAAAAACTCGTGAAGCTAATTTTTTGCGGTCAACAAAACTGAGTTGTTTTTTCTCAGCAACCCATGAGTAGTCTTTGGGGTCGCAGAGAACAGTGATGTTCTCAAAATTTTTGGCAGCTCCCCTAAGCAAAGATGGACCACCGATATCAATGAATTCAATCATCTCTTTTTCATTAAGATTTTTTGAGAGAGCCTGCTCGAAAGGGTAAAGATTCACAATCAAAAGATCAAAAGGTTTAAGACCATAGGATTCTAACACCTGGTGATCACCACTCTCTGAGCCGCGTTGAAGAATGGGCATATGGATTGAGGGATGTAGAGTTTTTACTCTCCCACCCATCACCTCAGGAAATTGGGTTTGATCGCTAACTTTGGTAACAGCAAAACCCTTAGAGGTGAGAAATTCGGCCGTCCCGCCAGAGGAGACTATACGAAGTCCATTTTTAACCAAGGGTGCAAGAAACTCTTCTAATCCGGTTTTGTCTGAGACGCTAATTAATGCATTTTTGAACATGGGCTCTTCCTTAGAGATTCACTCGAGATAAGAGCACCTTTATATCGTCGTTGGTGAGATAGAGTCCAGCACCGAAGAAGCTTGACGCATTATCATTGCCGTTTTCAAAGAGATACTCTTGGCCACCGACCACATAGAAACCTTTGAAGAAACTGTAGCGAAGATAAGAGCGCACATTGGGTGTTTCAAAATCAAAAGCATCCAAAGAAAGTCGGAAGCGATCGCCCATAAAGTTATATTCAAGGCCAACACCACCACGACTCTCCATCATTCCACCCTTGATCGAAAAATTGTAAAATGATTTACCAAAAAGAGCGGTGAGCCTGAGTTGATAATCATGACGGTTTTCTTCAATGGTTTGATTGGGATTGCCATCATTCACAGTCGTCGTCCGACGAATACGAGTGATGACACCTTCTGGAGTGGTTACACCTGCGATCTCATAAAATCGATCAAGGCCTGGTTGAATACGAATACCGATATAAGATCGAACACCTTCGGCGCGGGTTAAATAATGAGAGTAATAATCAAAGCTGGTTTGAATTTTAGTTCCCGCATCAATGAAGGTATTGATTCCAGAAATGGCGGTATTGAGTTCTTCAACCGTCTCTTCATCATTGATCAGACGACCGATTGTTCCCTCACCGCGATTGATTTTACCAGAGATATCATCAATGTTACCAAGAGCTGAATCCAACCGAGCCAAAGAACGATTGAACCTTGCCTTAAAGCCTTCATCACTTTCGTCATTCACAATTTCATCGAGCGTTTCTGAAATATTATTAAGATGATCGATCAACTGGGCGACTTCATCTTTTTTGTCTCGCACCATACCCGAAAGATCGGAAGTCAGCATTTCAATATTATTAACAATCTTACCAATGGGTTTGGTTCCATCACCCTCCGTGGCATCTCTGATGTTATCAACCACTGCGGAAAGTGATTTGGTAATTTTTGAAACTTCTGTCACCAGTCGATCAATAGAAGCATTATCTTCGACCACAACGATTTGCTCTTTGTGGTTGATCACGGGATCATTGAATGAACCTGGGATAATTTCGATGTGTTTATCTCCTAAAATACCATTGGCTCGTATTTCAATTTTTGAAGATTGAGTTAGGACAACGTCGGAGCGAATTCGCATCTCTACAATGGCGCGCCCCTCTTTTAATTTAATATCTTCAATCATTCCGACTCGGATACCGGCGACATTCACTGGACTTTTTTTGATCAGACCGCCGGCGTTTTCAATTTCAAACCAGATGACTTTTGTTCCACCCATAAAGTGGGGACTCTCGCTCACGCGCATAGACATGAATCCAACAAGGGCTGAAACAACAACCACAAGCAATCCCACTTTAAATTCAGGCGTGGTGAGAATATTCATGTTTTTCGAACCCCTTTAGAAACAAACCTTGATACTAAAGGATTATCGGATTCTAGAAAAACTTTTGGAGGGCCATGAAGGAGAACCTTGCCACTGTCTAACATTGCTACATAATCTCCGATGCGAAAAGCCGCAAAAAGATCATGTGACACGACCAGAGTTGCGGTACCCTCTTTATGATTATGAGTGCTGAGAATAAGATTATCCACCATTTCCGTTAAAATCGGATCAAGACCCGTCGTTGGTTCGTCATAAATCAAAATATCAGGATCAAGGGCTAAGGCCCGAGCCAGACCACAACGTTTTCTCATTCCACCACTCACCTCACCCGGAAGTTTGTAATAGTGCTTTTCGTCCAGTCCTGATTGCTTCAGTTTTTCATAAGCAATTTCTTTAATCTGTCCCTTTGAGAGATCTTTTCGGTGCTCTTTAAGAGGGAAAATCACATTTTCTAAAACAGTCATGTCATCAAAAAGAGCCGCATACTGAAACAGAACTCCAAAATGTTTTCGCATTTTAAAAGTGTCAGCATCGTTCATCTTAGCGATGTCATTACCAAGAATTTTTATAGAGCCCGAAGTGGGCTTGAGAAGTCCCAAGATATGTTTGAGTAAAACACTTTTTCCAGTTCCACTAAAACCGATGATAACAGTGATTTTCCCCTTAGGGACTTTGAGATCAATACCATTGAGAACGTAATCCCCTTCTTTAAAGGATTTTTTAAGATCAATTATTTCAATGGCATTTTCTGTGTTTTTCATCAGGCCGTCATCTTGTAGTAGACTTCTATAAAGTTCATCAAAAAGAAATCAAGAATAATAATCATGACCATACTCAGCACAACGCCGCGGTTGGTGGCATCGCCCACTCCGCGTGCACCACCTGAGGTATTAAAGCCACGATAGGTACAGATAATTGAAAAGACTGCACCAAACACAGCCGCCTTGATTAAACCTTCGTTGATATGACCGGGGTTTAACCACAAAGCCGTTTTATCCCAAAAGATAGCTTCATCCATTTCAAGGACACGAATGCATAAAAAGTAAGAACCAATCATTGCAACAAAATCAAAAATTCCAGTCAGTAGTGGAAGAGAAACTATGGCCGCCCAAATGCGAGGAGCCACCAAATACTGTTGCGGTTCAACTGCCATCACTTGCAGAGCATCTATTTGTTCACTCACTCGCATCGAACCTAAATTGGCCGCCATCGCACCACCCGCACGGGCTGCGACAATAAGTCCAGTCAGCACCGGACCTAATTCTCGAGCAATACCCATGGCCACAATCGGACCGGTTAAACTGGTGGCATTGACGAGGCGAAAACCAAGATAAACTTGAAACGAGAGTGCCATACCGGTAAAGACACCGGTTAAGACAACAATAAAAATCGATTTATTACCGATAAACTCCATGTGCTGAATAAATTCTTTCACCCGGTAAGGCTTATTAAAAATCATCATCGTCGAAGAGTAACCAAAGCGACAAACGGCTCCGACTTCAAAAATAAATTGTTCGAAGGTTTTCCAAATTGCAAGAACAGCGAGATCAAGAAATTGATTCACACGTTGTCGAAGAGTTTCACTCATTGCAAAACTCCATAGATTCTTGGCACTCGCTCACTCACTCCGGTCATAACTTCATAGGTAGAGTGTTGACCTTTTTGCGCCACCTCTTCGACTGTGATTTCTTCTCTTCCTTGTTGTCCCCAAAAAATAACTTCGTCTCCGATTTGAGGGAGCTGAGTTGTTTGAACAGAAGATAAATCCACCATGGTATAATCCATACACACTCGTCCTAAAATAGCTCTTCTTGCTCCACCCACAAGAACCTCACCGCAATTTGATAAGGATCTCATAATTCCATCAGCATAACCGGCTGGTACAATACCAACCAGAGTGTCTTTGGGTGCTTGCCAAGTTCCGGAATAAGAAACCACTTCTCCTGATCTTACGTGCTGAAGGCCGACTATTTTAGACTTAAACTCCATAACAGGACTAATCAGAGGCTTGAGAGAGAGGTTTTCAGTGGGATCAATACCATAGACCAGGAGTCCGGGGCGTGAGCCAAAAGAAAAATTTTGTCGGTTTTTATAAATCGCTAACATCGCTGCCGAATTATAAACATGCTGATAAGGAACCGGCGAATTAAAGAGCTTTGTGATTTTTTGAAAAGTTTGAACTTGCACAAA
Organism: Bdellovibrionales bacterium; assembly: GCA_041736775.1. GTDB lineage: Bacteria > Bdellovibrionota > Bdellovibrionia > Bdellovibrionales > JAGQZY01 > JAGQZY01. The sequence continues at coordinate 9,737 of JBGSSY010000320.1, forward strand.
AGAAGAAGAGTCAGGTTCTGACATATTTTCACCGCTGTGAAGATGAGTGCAAAGTCCTTTCACTCTCAGCAAAGGATTTCGAACCAAAAGATCCATTATTCGATTCACATCGTTAAAGTTAAAACCCAAACGATTCATGCCAGTATTGAATTTAAGATGGAGTGAGGTTTCACTTTGGGCCAAAAGAACAAGATTTTCAAACTGCTCAAAAGAAGAGACAACAGGGGTGAGTTGATGGGCGAGCATTTCTTGCACGGCCTCTTTGCCATAAAAACCAAAAGTCAGGATCTCTAAAGCCACATTGTATTTTCTAAGGTTGAGTCCCTCTTCGACCGAAGCCACCCCCACAAATCGACAGCCCTCTTTTTCTAAAGCTTTTGCTATGGCCACATCACCATGTCCATAGGCATTGGC
>JBGSSY010000352.1:0-2102 GCA_041736775.1 Bdellovibrionales bacterium
CACTGTGAAGATACTTGACCTTTATTCCGACACTGGTGAAAAAGGCGGTTAAATCCTCTGAGCTTTTCTTGGTGAGGGTCGTCACAAGAACCCGTTCTTTAAGTTTCACTCGTTTTCTGATTTCGCCAATCAAATCATCGACCTGAGTGAGGGCTGGGCGAATCTCTACTATTGGGTCAACCAGTCCCGTGGGACGAATGATTTGTTCAACCACTCTCCCCTCACTGCTGCTGGTTTCAAATTCGCCCGGTGTCGCTGAAACATAAATCACTTTGTCGGTGAACTTTTCAAACTCTTGAAAGTTGAGCGGCCTGTTATCAAGAGCAGAGGGCAATCGAAAGCCATGTTCAACCAGGGTGGTTTTTCGAGCCCGATCTCCTCGGTACATTCCACCAATTTGGGGAACGGTCACATGGGATTCATCAATAAAGGTGAGGTAAGTGTCAGGAAAATACTCCAGCAAGGTGGGTGGCGGCTCCCCTTCTCCACGTCCCGTAAAGTGACGAGAATAGTTTTCGATTCCTTGGCAAAAGCCAAGCTCTTCGATCATCTCAATATCATAGTAAGTTCTTTGTTCAAGTCGTTTGGCTTCGTCGTATCTCATATTGTGTTTTAAAAATTCAAGGCGCTCCTGGAGTTCAACCTGAATGGTTTTGATCGCAGCCCTTTGCCGTTCTTCGGTATTGACGTGATGGCTTCCGGGATAAATCGCCACTTGATCCAATTCATCAAACATTTCTCCGGTAAGGGGATCAAACCAACAAATTCTTTCAACAAAATCACCAAAAAACTCAACTCGCACCACTTTTGAATCTTCATAAGGAGGAAAAATATCCACCACATCACCGCGGACGCGAAATGTCCCTCGGTGGAAATCATGATCGCCTCGGGTGTACTGAATTCGAACCAATTCTCTGAGCAATTGATCTCGTTTCATTTCTTTATTGGTGACAATCTGAACCAGCATGCCCTCGTAAGCTTCAGGGCTTCCTAGACCATAAATACAAGAGACACTACTGACGATAATAACATCCCGCCGATCAAGCAAAGAATGGGTGGCGGAGTGGCGCATGCGATCGATTTGCTCGTTAACTGCTGAGTCTTTCTCAATATAGGTGTCGGTTGAAGGAATGTAAGCTTCGGGCTGATAGTAATCATAATAACTGACAAAATACTCGACGGCATTTTCAGGAAAGAGTTCTTTAAACTCCACAAAAAGTTGCGCCGCCAGAGTTTTATTGGGAGCTAAGATGAGTGCAGGCAAATTAGTCTCAGCAATCACGTGGGCCATGGTAAAAGTTTTTCCACTTCCGGTGACACCGAGGAGAGTTTGTTTGGGCGCACCTTCTCTGATGTTTTTGACAAGAGTTTCTATGGCCTTGGGTTGATCGCCCGAGGGATTGAAATCACTTTTGATTTTAAAGACCTTCTTGGATTTTTCTGCCATCTATTTTTTTAAAACCACCTGCGCTCTTTCTAGAAGAGAAGCTTTTTGTAAAAGTGGCACTAACATTTTTAGATCGGCACCATGGGGTTGACCAATAACGGCCACACGGATGGGCATAAACAAAAATTTCCCGCTGGCTCCTGATTTTTCTTTCACCAAGTTTTGGATGCGATCAAAGTCTTCACTACTCATAAACTCAAGGGGCTGCTCTTTGATCAACTCTTTCCAAACTTCAACCACGGCTTTTGATTTCTCCCAGCCCATCACCTCTTGACCCTCAAGAGTCAGAGTAAAATATTTTGAATCGACTGGCTTAAATAATTCGACGGCATCTTTGAGAGTTTCCATTTTTGTTTTAAAGGTCAGCAGAGATCGATCACGAAACTCTGGGGTTTGGGGAAGGTCAATCTGAGCCGCTTTAAAGAGGGGTTTTAGCCTCTCCCAAAGATCAGCATGATCAAGATTTCTTAAATGAATTCCGTTCATCCATTTGAATTTTTCTTCGTCAAAAACGGCCCCCGAAGGATTGAGCCTTGCAATATCAAATTTTTCGATGAGCTCTTGTACAGAAAGAATCTCTTGATCCCCACCGGGTGACCAACCGAGAAGCGCAATAAAATTCAGAAGAGCTTCGGGAAGATAGCCCAATTCTTGA
>JBGSSY010000101.1:0-7134 GCA_041736775.1 Bdellovibrionales bacterium
TGACGCGCTCGCCGCAGGCGACCCCAGCGAGGGCAGGAGCCCGCTCTCCTAAAAAACTCTCAACCCACTGATCGTTAAACCGATTCCTTTAAAGATCAAAAGATCAAAAGATCAAAAGATCAAAAGATCAAAAGATCAAAAGATCAAACGAGAATAAGAAAAGTGAAGAAAATAAAAAGGGCCAAAACATGGCCCCTTGAAAAAATTAAAATGTGAGAGAAGTTTAGAAGGCGAAAATGAGCCCTAGGTTGGCATTGATGACCGAGGTTGAAACGTCTTCAGACGGAGGAAAATAAAGATAATCAGCCCCGACAAAAAGCTGCATGGTGCCACTTAAAGAGTAAGAAAGACCACCACCAAAAATCAGCAAACTCGTGGTCGAAATCGAATCCTCTCGAATAGCTTGAACGGCCCCCAGTTCCGATGACATGGGTGAGTAAATGCCCATACCACCATTGAGAAAAATTCCAAGACTGCCCATTTCAAAAAGGTTGTAGCGGAGAAGTAAATCAAGGGCGAGATAGTTGATACTGGTTTCAAAATTGGTCGTTCCTGAAGAACCGGTGACAGAAAGCATATCCATACCAATTCGCGCTCTCACTCCGAGGCTATCAAAAAGAGAATAATCAATCAGACCTTTAAAGCCCATGGTTGAACCAGACATGTCAGCAACATTAGCGACATTTTGAGTGGCGGTTCCAAAGCTTCCCATAAGACCAAAAAGAAGATTGGGTTTACCCTCATCACTGCCGCCTTCGGTAGTCGCTACATCACTTGCACTCTCGGTGGCTTCAGGCTGAGTTTTTCGTGGTGATTTGCTTTTGTAACTTGCGGTCAGCATGCCTTTACCCGCTTTTCCTTTGCCCAGTTGTGCGATCACTTTATCATTTTGTTTTTTTCTAATAATGACGAGGCCTTGTTTTTTTCCAGCAGGAGTGGTCAAGAAAAGACGATCACCTTGTTTGAGGCTTTCCGTCTCGCTGCTATCGAGTTTGATAAAAACCTTTTTGCCCTGAACTTTAACCACTCGGCCTGCCAGTGAATTTTCTGGAAAGATGAAGAGAATTAAAAATGAAAAGAGGATGCTTAATCTCAAGATGCAGTGACTCATGGAGACTCCTTAACTATACAATGATGATATGTAAAGAAGCAGTGGAGGCCAAGTCCAAACTAAAAATGATTAGATATTTCGGTCACTTAAGCTACTTTAGTCGAGCTAGGCTAAAGGCTCGATAATTCTATTCATGCCTTGGGACAAGAGTAATAAGTTATTGAGTCAATCTGACGTTGATTAAATGGTCTTTAAGAAGATTAAGAGGGAGTTCCAAAAGAAGGAACGGATAGTTCATAAGACACAGAGGGAACCTAGAGTTCCCTTGAGACATAGAGGGAACCTAGAGTTCCCTCCGGATTTAATAATTTTAGAAAGGAATTTCTTCGCTGCTATCAAAAGAAGGTTCAGGACCAAAATCTTGAGTGCTGCTACTGTTGTTATTGCCATAATTGGACTGACCACCGCTGCGTTCATTGGCTCCTAAAAATTGCACAGTGTTGGCGACGATTTCAGTGGTGTAGCGTTTTTGACCTTGGGGATCTTCCCAGCTGCGAGTTTGAAGGCGTCCTTCAAGATAAACTTGACGACCCTTGCTTAAATGTTGGCCACAGATATCCGCCATTTTTCCCCAGACAACAACACGATGCCATTCTGTTCGTTCTTGTTTTTGGCCATCACGATCCGTCCAGTTTTCACTGGTCGCGACACTGAGACGGCAAACATTTTGACCAGAAGTGACGGTTTTAAGTTCTGGATCTGTTCCGAGACGACCAACGATAATGACTTTATTTACACCTGACATAATATTCCCCCTTTAAAGGACAAAATTTTCTACCTAAAAAGCACGTAAAAGGCCAGCATCAGGCTGACCAAGACATCAACCTTACTCGAAAAAGTCCATGGGTCGCAAAGAAATCTCGGATGTGGCGAGCTGCGCCTAGGGAATTATTCGGCGCTGACTCGGGGAGGAGTGTTCATGGTGCGGGCAGTGAGACGCATAGAGTAGCGAATTCCCTGGAGACTATCAAATTTGTGGCGCTGACCTATGTTTTGGTAAATATCAACAAAACCGAGAACAGTTCCCAGTTGGCGTTTCAGATTTTCACTGACATTGAGATTAATTTTAAGATCATAGCCTGCAGGAATAAATTTGCCACCGGGTTGAATATCAAAAAAAATGTCACCCGTAATTTCACCATGAAGATCGTTTTTGATATCTCCAATTTTACCTTCTTTAATAAATAATTTGCGATCATTGATGTTACCGACGATAAGAACTTCGCTCAGCTTAAGTGCGGGAAAAGGCATGCTCATCCCAAAATCACCCAAGGCGATATTTGAAGAAGGTATGCTCAGCTGTTTGATACTCAATCGTAAATCTCCCTTGGGCGATTCTTTAAAAGAAGGATCAATATAAAGATTTGAGTTGAGCTGAGTTTCCCCACTCATAGAAATCGGTAACTGATAAGACTCTTTGAGAAATTTTGAGAGTTCTTTTAATTGTATGTTTTCAAGCTGAATTTCTAATCCCGTTTCTGGCCCATCAATATCCAATTGGCGAGATGGTCCAAAAGACAAACTGGCGTCGCCATTAAATAAACCATAGGCGCGCAGCTTTCCTCCCAGTTGACCGGCGATCAAGCTGGTGAGATGGGGTGCAAAACCTAATGTTTTCACAGAAAGTGTAGGAGCAAAAAGCGATTCAATCACCACATTTTCCATTTTAATGCCAAGCTGTGGAATGAGGCCAAAAGAGAGACCATCAAATTGTAAATAAACATTACTTTGGGTGATTTTTGAAACTTGCAAAGTGATAAAATCACTCAAGTCGTCAAAAGGAAAAAAGAGAACAAAACAAAGGAGAAAAGAAAAGATAAAAAAAACAATTTTCTTTTTATGAAAACGAAAGACATTACCTAAGATTTCAAGAGTGCGACCCAACATTATCGCCCCCTTCTTTTAGACGGTTTTTTTTCTTTTGTATCTTCAACCGCAAGAGGAGCTTGGGGCACAGAAAAAGTGGCGACTTCATAATCCACATTAAAATAATGGGGATCCTTACTGTCAGCCTGAATGGCAATATTCATCAATTGACTACTATCAATAGCGCTTAAACCCTCACCGATGCGAACCACTTGTTTAAGATTGAGTTTCTTGAGGCTTGTTTTTAAGCCGCTTTGTTCAATCGCTTTTGGCACAAGACTAGTATCGGCTAAATCAGTAACGGGTTTTGTACCCATTTTTTGCTCAGGAATGACCCGCTCTTTAATCAACTGATCTTCAATCAGAGTGTTCAGCATTTCTGAACTGGGAGCGGGAGGAGGAAGTTGAATCGTTCGAGCCAGTCGACCGGCTCGGATCAGTTCTCGGGTGAGTTGTCTATTTTCTTCAAAATAAGTTAATTTTTCTTGAGCCGTAGAGACAAAAGAAGCGGGAATACTATAAATGAGATAAATACTGAGGAACAGGGCTGTAAACAAAATCCCTTTTTGGTAGTGGGCGGGAAGATTATCATAGCGTTCTTTAAGACGGATGTAAGTTTCACTGTCTTCGACTTTATTTCTAAAGTTTTTTAAAGCTTCAATCAGCTGTTCTTTGTAGGATTCAAAGTCCATGTCACATCTCTTTTATCGTGGTTTTGTTGAGTCCCAAGACGGGGACTCAACAAAACGTTGAATGTTTAATTTTTTCTTTTCACATTAAATAAAAAGGCAAAAGATTTCTTTCCTTCTTCTTGGGCAATAGTCGCAGGAATAGTTTTAACCTCTGCTTTAAGAGCCACACCCTTAAGAGCTTTCAAAATTTCATCGATGGTCGCTTGGGATTCAGCAACTCCTTGAATATTAATTTCTTCATCTTTGACGAAGAAGCGACGAATCTCATAGTTTTTATTTTCTTTGTTGCTGGGTAAAATTTGGGAAAGATCATTAACCCACTGAATGGGTGAGTTGATTTCGCCCAGTTCATCGTAGACTTTAACCAGCTGAGCTCTTTTGGTATTTTCTTTTATATAACTTTTAATTCGCGATTGAGTGGCCGTTGCCCCTTTGAGTCCCGCAATTTTTCCGGCTTGATCAATCAGAACTTCAGATGAAGCTTCTTCCATGGTTGTACCGAGAGAATCAAGCGCCACTCCATAAATCAAATAACTGATATAGGCCACACCCATTAATTGACCGGTATAACTCCATTTATCCCAAAACTTTTGAAAGATTTGATTTTTTTTAAGTAAATGCATTTGGCGAAAGTTAACCGCAGGGTTAACGGGTCGACGAAGGCCTTCGATCGCAAGACCAAGGGCGCTCTGAAACGTTTCATCAAGTTCACTAATCCCCATAATTGTAGGATCAGTCATAGTTAAGAGGGGATTAGAGGGATTACAAGGTTTCTCCAGCTCTTGGGTAAAATAGGGGCCGATATTTTTAAGATTGCTTGCGGGTCCAATCAATTCAACATTTTCAATATTCACTTGGTAATCAGCTTGCGCCAACATCATGGTTAATCTTAAACCTTGGATCAAAGGGGCAAAAGATTGACTAACGGCTTCTGACATTTTGATTTGATCTTTACTTGCCCCTTGAGTGGAAAGAAGAATAAAAGCTTTATCAGGCATCATTTCGATGGCGGTTGACACTGGAACTTGAAAGGCCTGTGAAATAGCTGCAGAAATTTTTTCAGTTCCCCAAAGAATACTTCTTCCCCAAATCATATGGTTTTTACTGACAATGCCAACAAAGGTTTTGGTGTGTCCCATGTGAACAATCATTTTATCGGGACTGTGATGAAGATCTTGTCCGAGAGCCTGCTTTTCTTCAGGAGATTTATTCCATCTTTCATAGAGATTGGCGATGGCTGAGAATTCTGGGGAAATGATATCGGGATCAATGTGACCTCGCTTCATAATGTCCACAGTTTTTTCAACCTCATCAAAAACGCAGGCCATGGCAAGAACTTCGGCGGTATTATCGTGGTATTGAATAATGCGTGAATCAAACACCGCTTTTTCTATATCCAGCGGGATATCATCTTCAAGCTCAAAGGCTAAACTTTTTTGGATTTTTACTCTTTCACGAAAGGGAAAGAAAAGTTTACGGGTGCTCACATACTGTTGGCGAATTGAACAAACAACTTTGGCAGTATCTGTATCAAATTCTTTAGAGATCTGATGAAGGGTTTGTAAAATATCGATTTCTTGATCACTGGTTTGTGGATTGAGAATGACGTACTCTTTTGCACTGGCAATTTGAAAGTTGCGATTGTTGGCAAGAATTTCTACGACCTTAATACTGAACCGGCCAATGTCTATACCAATGCTTCTCATAGCTATCCTTGTTTGAGTTAAGTGGTCTCAATACCTCACGATTATTTATTCTATGATAGGGACAGTAGGCTGTCTATAAGCCTATCTCACTCGCTGAAAAATCACTCTTGGTGGTCCAGGTAAAATCGGACTGGCTTTCTTTTGACCTTGGTCCTGGGTCGCGGCTCGTTTTTTATCTTGAACGCATTTTTGATTGGCCGCTGGGTCTTCAATATTTTCACACTGGCAAACATAAAGAGCGTCGCCAGTCAATTGTTGGCACTGAGGATTAGCTCCTCCTAAATTCTTAAGATCATCCATTAGAGCTTCTTGCAAACGAGATTTGATACCATTGGCATCAAAAACAACGGCCTCCATTTCTGTGTTCATGTTGCCGGAGATGCCGATACAAGAAATTCGAAAGTTGAGTTCAGCACCAAAAAAGAGAGGAACCTTATTTTCGGCTTCGTTAAACTGTTGAGGGTCGATATATGAACCTAAAAAACCAATAAACTCTTTTTCATCTTGAAACGGCCCACCCAACTCTGGGTTACTTCTTCGCTTGAGTATTTCGCGGACAATCTCATCGCCCACTTCAGGTGCAAAGTTACTAAAAAGGCTCAAAAGAACGTCTCTTTCTGCCTGATTTACGTTAATTCCTTTCACCCCATAAAGTGTAATTTGGGGAGCTAAGATTTCAAAAATTTCATCAGTCATTCCAGCAATCATATGCAATTCTTCGAGAGTCTTAAAGGGACGATTGGGAGGAATAAATTCATTTCTCAGATCGGTGTAATAAGAAGCTTCACTGCCACCATTGAGGCTCTCTTGATCTTCATCGACCCAGTCGGCGATATTATTGAGCAGTTGTTCAAAATTAAAGTTAGCATAACGTTCAGAAAAGGAGTCATTACCGTTGAGAACACGAGTTTGCAATCGTTGTAAAATTTGAACTTTCGTTTTAAGTCGCAAACTCTCTGAAGGAGAGCCAAGATCATTGATATCTATTTTGCCCCCTTCGGCTGTAATCGATGAGACAAATTGTTGTTTGAGAAGGGATCCTGCAACCGTTTTTTTAATGGTTGAACTATCAAAGTTGCTAATATCCCCCGGTAGAGTTGGCGGCCACGACAAGGGGAAGCTCCAAATCATGTCGAGCATACTCATTCCCGGCATCAAACCGCCTAAAGCTTGAGTGGCCTGTTGATATCCTTTAATTCTTAATAGATTAAGACGCAGACAAGACTGGGCGGCGTAATAGGCCTGAACTTTTTTAACTTCAGTCGCCGAAGCAAAATACTCCATCAATGTCACCTGAGCAATTTCAGTGGTTATAAAAATAACAAAGGTAACGGTAAAAACCGCTAGCATTATGGCTGAGCCCCGCTTGTTTTTTGTCAATGCTAGGAGTTTTTTCATGGGCCCACTCCAGGAGTCACTGGGTTTGGAGCACTGATGTGGGGATCATTGTTTGGAAAAAGCACTCGCACCACCATAGTTTCTTTGAGGGGTTTTGCTTTGTCATTATTGGGATCATCGAGCTCTAAAGAAATTTTAACCAGGTGGGGAAATTTATTTTGATGATCGGGACGACCTTTGTTATCGGATCGCCATTGGTCGACCCATTCATCATCTTCGCGAAAGCCTCGATAACTAAACTTAATGGATTTCACATTATGAGTGATGGCCGATTTATTTCCACCCTCTTCGACGTTGTCATCCAGTGGAGTTGCTGAACGACGCCAAAGACATTGGGTGTTTTTTCCACCTTTGCTCAGGG
>JBGSSY010000126.1:0-2906 GCA_041736775.1 Bdellovibrionales bacterium
CTACCATGGAAGAGTTCCAGCCAGTATAAACCGGGAACTCTCTTTCCATATGAAGATTTATGGGAAGCAGTAGAATTTTTAAATACTCTGGTAACGTCGCTAAGTGAGTGTATATTCGATAGAGAATATTTTCGGTATAAACATTTGTGGTTTTGTAAAACTGAAAGGTGTTGTCGAAGTTGAGAAGTGTTTTTCTTAAAATCAAATAAGCCACAGCCAGGAACCAGTGGGGAAGAGTCAGAAAAAAATCTCGGTCTAAAAATTTTCCGTGACCTTTGCAAAAAACCAAGGCCATCAATAACGCGGGTGCAATGATCACAGCCTCTTTCGAAACTAAAGCTAATGTGAAAAAAAATGTTGAATGGAACAAATAATACTTTTTTCTCTCTTCCAGAAGTTTGAGAAAGAACCAAAGCGAAATTAGAAGGAAAAGTGTTGAAAGGGGATCTGCCGTCCCGCTGATATAGGTGACGGCTTCGGTGTGGGTAGGGTGTGCGACCCAGAGAAGGCTTGAGATCAAAGCCAGTGAATGAGACTTCAAGAGTTTGAACAAAAAAAGGTAAGCCATAAAACCACAAAGCAGGTGAAGAAGAATGTTGCCCCAATGAAAGGCCTGCTGACTTTGGCCGAAGCCTTGGTAAATGATTTGGTAGAATAAAATCTGGGTCGGTCGATAGAAATTGTCCTTTCCACCAAAGCCAGCCGTGGAATTGGTTACAAGGATTTCGGGAAGAAATTTAAAGTCTCGTAAGAATTGATTTTTCTGGATGAGAAACTCATCGTCCCAGATAAATTCATTATTGAGGTTGTTGCCGTAGGCGATGAGTGTCACTAAGGTGATTGCCAATAAGGAGAACCAACCTTCTTTTTTCATCTTCTCAGATATTCTTTAAAAAGTACAAAAATCGCCTTCACACCATCACGCCACGAGATTTTTTTACCTTCTAGTTTGGAACGAGGGTGATACTGAACGGGGAGTTCAACGATATTAATTTTTCTTTTTAAAATTTTAGCTGTAACCTCTGGCTCCCAAGCAAAGTCATTTTCTTTAAAAGAGAGATCATTGAACAAACGAGCGTCGAAAAGTTTATAACCAGTGGCTTCATCGGTGAGTTGCGAAGAAAATAAAAAATTGGTCACTTTCGTCACCAAAATTCCGCCCCAGTAAAAAAAGAAACTGGAGTACTCTCGATTTTCTGGGTTCATGTTGCGTGAGCCATAAACCACAACTTCGCCCTTTTCAAAAGGTTTTAAAAGCGAAAGAATGTCGCTGGGTTCATATTCGAGATCGGCGTCTTGAACCACAAGAATATTTCCTAAAGCATTTCGAATGGCAGTACGAATGGCGCCACCCTTTCCTTGGTTTTCTTGACGAATCAACTGAATTCTTAAATGTGGATTGAGAACAATAAAGGTCTCAATTTTTTCAGCGGAGCCGTCCGTTGAGCCATCATCGACAATGACCAATTCATAATCAATTTCCAGCAGCGCTCCTTTTATCTTGTTTAATAAAAATAACAGACTCGCTTCTTCGTTGTAAACAGGGATAAGAAGTGAAACATGTGGATTTTTAAAGGCTGTATCTTTTTGGGTGTTTTGTGCGTTCATAGTTACATTAGCCCTGCGAATTTTCTTCTCGATACAAATTCACGAATACGAATTTTAAACTTGAGATCAAGATCAATAAATTGAAAACCAGTTTTTTGGCTGTCCGAGAGATAAACACACTGTGCAGTCGCCACGACTCCACCCACATTGGGAAGAAAAAGAGTGAGTACAGCAAGATCACCCTTTTTCATGCCTTGATGACGGGGGTGAATATCAATCAGGGCTCCCCCCTCTCCAATCTGATGGGAGGTGGTGATCATGAGTTTTCCTTGAAAAAGAAGGGAGACATAGCCGTTAAAATCTTTACGGGGGGCCTTCCTGCGATGCTCAATTTCCATGGGTCTTAATCGGGGAAAAAGGCTTAAAACTTAATAAGATAGGAAGGATTTTGGTGAAATAGACGGAATCAAAAGGGTAAAGTCTCGACCTTAGCCGAGAGCTTTGTTCATAAAAATAGTCAGACGGCTGATTTTGCGAGCCACCATGTTGTCATGGAATTTGCCTTTTTGAGCGGCTTTTCCAATGGCACTGGTATAATCTTTGAGAAGAGTAACAGCAGAGTCTTTGTCTTTAGCAGCGATGGCCGTTCTCACTTTTTTCTCAAGATGACGGACAGCTTTTTTCATCTGTTGATTACGGTCTCTACGAACCAGTGATTGGCGTGCGCGTTTTTTTGCAGATACAATATTTGCCAAGGCTTAACCTCCGAGCTAACTTAATGAATATGTGGTGATAACGGAAAAGGTGCCCCAAGACAAGCTCTTTCCAAAATAAAGGATACTCTTTTTAAGTGACTCAGCCCCAAGCCCCCCAACAACCCCCTGACCGTATAGCCCGAGCCGCCCTTTTATTTGGATCGGGGACCCTAAGTAGCCGTATTTTAGGGCTCATCCGGGATTCTTTACTCTTTTCTCTGATGCCACTGGATATGAAAGATGCCTGGTTAGCGGCCTTTCGGATTCCCAATTTTTTTCGTCGTCTCCTGGGGGAGGGAGGGCTTTCGGTGAGTTTTATACCGATCTTTATCGCTAGCCAATCCCACTCCCAATCGGAGAGTCAAAAACAAGCCCTGGTGAATGGAGTCTTTACTCTTCTCATGGGATTAGCCACCCTGATTTGTGTGACCTGTTTTATTTTTATGGAAGAGCTAGTGAGTTTCATGCTCAGTGGAAAGGGTTTTGTTGAGGTTCCAGGCAAATTGGCCATGACGATCGATATGAGTCGAATCATGATCTTTTTTCTCTTTTTCATCTGCCTTTTTGCCTACTTTATGGCCCTTCTCAATGGCCTTAAAAAAT
>JBGSSY010000187.1:0-7669 GCA_041736775.1 Bdellovibrionales bacterium
TTTCCTCCCGGGGTTTTTTAGGAGTGAATTTTTGTGAAGAAACTCAATCAACAATTTAAACCGGTTGAAATTCCGCTCGGAGTGACTGCTGAGCAGTGGTACGACTGGAAATGGCAGATGAAGAACGCTTTTAAAACCCAAGCGGACTTTGAGACCCATTTCAATTTGATCGATTCAGAAAAAAAAGCTTTTGCCCATGGCACAGCACTCTTTAAAACACAAACAACTCCTTATTACGCTCACCTAATGGATCGAGATAATCCCGACTGCCCCATTCGCCAGATGGTCATGCCACGCGAAGAAGAGCTTGAAGAGGGCGCCCAACAAATGTTGGATCCACTCGGAGAAAATAAAAGTCAAAATAGGGCCACCGATCGTTTGATTCATCGTTATACCGATCGTGCGTTGTTTTTAGTGACTGATCTCTGTGGGGTTTATTGTCGCTACTGCACCCGAAAACATTTTACCGCCACGGATCAGGTTCTCGCGACATCAGAACAACTTTCACAAGCGGTTGCCTATGTTAAAAAAAATCCTCAAATTAAAGAAATTATTCTCTCCGGTGGTGACCCACTGACGATCTCCAATGCAAAATTAGCTCAAGTGATTGAAGAGTTTTATAAGATTGAAAGCATAGAACTCATTCGGATTGGCTCTCGCATGCCCGTGGTTAGCCCGATGCGAATTGATGATGAGTTGATCCAAATCTTTAAAAGTTATAAGCCAATTTATATGATGACTCATTTTAATCATCCACGAGAGATCACCCAAGACTCAGCCCTGGCCCTTGAAAAATTGGTGGATAACGGTATTCCTGTCTTTAATCAACTTGTTCTACTTAATGGCATTAACAATCATCCGGATGTGATTTATGCACTTTCAAGAAAACTTCTCTCGTTAAGAGTGAAACCCTATTATATGTTTCAAGTGGATCCGTCCCTTGGAACCGATCATTTACGCACCTCAATTGAAGACTCATTGGATATTCAAAAACAACTCTGGGGTCACACATCAGGTCTTGCGATGCCCACTTATATTGTCGACATTCCTAGTGGAGGTGGTAAAGCGGCACTCACTCCCAATTTTCAAATCTCTCAAGAAAAAAACAAAAGAACATTTACCGGCTGGGACCATGTGACAGCTGACTACATTTCTCCGATGCCTCATAAAATTAAAAAGCCAGACTTAGTTTGGATCAAAGAGTAATTGGAGTTGTGCCTTGGCGTGGACATTAAATTCCATTGATTTAAAAAGCACTGATCTTTTGCTCACTGTAACTCAACTTTCTTCACGACAAAAATTGATCAATGCTTTTACTCAAGTTCTTCTTTTTTGGAGCATTGCTTTATTGTGTCTACTCATTCCGGTTGTTCATTTTCTTTTAACGCCTCTTTTTTTAATCTATGGTCTTTATGCATTTTGGTGCCAGATAAAGATGACTCACTTTTTGTCTTCCGGTGAGGGGAACTGCCCCTGCTGCGAATCTTCTTTCAAAATCTTCAATCAAACTTTTAGAACACGACTCAGACTCTTTTGTGAGTCCTGCAGACAACAATTAACCCTTCAAGAAAAATGAGAGTTAATTTAATTCGAGATTGGCGTATTGAGAGAGGAACTTTTTTAAAGTTCTATCATCAAACAAAACGCTGATTTTTTCTTTGCTCCCTTGTCCTTCAACTTGATGAATGACTCCGGAACCAAAGTGGGGATGATAAACTCTTCGACCTTTACGGTAAGGTGATGAGTCACTTGAATCTTCTCCAGATTCATAATCAGGAAAAGGGTTAGACGAAAGGGATGATCGAGAATCACTTCCGAACGAGCTGGTGGAGTAAGTGTTGAGAAAGCTCGAAGTCTTTTTAAGCAGGGGAGCTTTAAGAAATTCGCTGGGAACTTCTTTTAAAAAGCGGCTCGGGGCTTGATACTGGTTTTGTCCCCAAACTTTTCTTTGTTTTGAGTAAGAGAGAAATAATTTTTCTTCAGCGCGAGTCATGCCGACATAAAAAAGACGGCGTTCTTCTTCGAGTTCCATGTCGGCAGGATCAGAGTCGTCCATGGAAGCTGTATGGGGAAAAAGACCTTCTTCAAGTCCGGCGACATAGACCACCGGATACTCTAGACCCTTGGCAATATGAAGTGTCATCATCGTCACAAAATCATCACTGTCTTCTTTGGTTTCAGCATCAGAGACCAGGGCCATATGATGTAAAAATTGAGTGATATGTTTTTCGGCCGGATTAAGTTCAAGGTAGCGAGCAATGGCATTGCCGAATTCTTCGATATTCTGGATTCGAGATTGGGATTCGATGGTGTCTTCATCCTCAAGACTTTTTAGGTAGCCCGTGATTTTTAAAAGATCCTGATAAAATTCTGGAAGTTCATTTTGTAAACAACTCTCTCTTAAGGCGCTGATCACGTCGAGAAAACTTTGTAGCTTGGATAGGGTCCTTGCAGGTAAGCCTCTCTGATCAATCATTTGGATACAGGCTTCAATCAGAGAATAATTATTCTCTCGAGCATAAACCTCTATCTTATCCGTTGTGGTTTTACCAAGGCCTCGGGCGGGGGCATTGATCACACGTTTAAAAGAGACATCATCTTTTGGATTTACCACAAGTCTCATGTAGGCATTGATGTCTTTGATTTCTTTGCGATCATAAAACTTAAGACCGCCAAATATTTTATAAGGAATAGCAAAGTTTCTCAGCTTTTCTTCGAGCACTCGTGATTGAGCATTGGTGCGATAAAAAATCGCGATATCAGAGTATTTGTATTTTCCTTGTTGCACCAGTTTTTGTATGCTGTAGCTGATGGCTAAGGCCTCATCGTACTCGGTGGGGCTTTCAAAGATTTCAATCAAATCACCCTGATCGTTTTCAGTAAAGAGAGTTTTTCCTTTTCTTTGGGTGTTGTTAGCGATCACTGCGGTCGCAGCACCAATAATATTTTTAGTGGAACGATAGTTTTGCTCAAGCTTGATCACTTGCGCACCTTGAAAGTCTTTATCAAAGTTGAGAATGTTAAAAATATGGGCTCCACGCCAAGAATAGATCGATTGATCCTCATCACCCACAGCACAAATATTTTTCTTGTTGTGGCTGAGAAGTTTTAAAGTTTCATACTGAAGAAGGTTAGTATCTTGATACTCATCCACGAGGATATAGGCAAACTGCTGTTGCAGTTGTTCAGCAATATCTGGATTTTTTTTAAGCAGAAAGTAAGTTTTTAAAAGAAGATCAGAAAAATCAAAGGCATTGAGTTTTTTAAGTTCAAGTTCATAAGCGGGATAGATTTGCCGAGTGATTGGGGTAAAGAAATAAGAGTCAGGATCTTTTTGAGCGTTGAGGTCTGATTTAAAAGCTTGAATCTCTCGCGCCACCTTTCGAGCGGTGACAGAGCTATTATCAAAACGAGCGCTTTTAAGAAGGCCTTTAACCAATGAAATTTGGTCGGCACTATCGAAGATGGTAAAATCGCTGGTGTATCCAAGGCGAGACGCATAGAGACGCAACAGTCGATTGCCAAAAGAGTGAAAGGTGGCAATCCAAGACTGACTCAAATTTTGACCACCCATCATTTGGGTGATGCGGTTTTTCATTTCGCCAGCGGCTTTATTAGTAAAAGTGACTGCTAAAAAAGATTGGGGATCAAAGTAGTTTTTTTGCAGTCCGTAGGCGATTTTGCTGGTGAGCATTTTTGTTTTACCTGAACCCGCACCCGCTAAGACAAGAAGGGGATTATCAAAATCAAGAACCGCCTCTCGTTGGGGTTCATTGAGACTCTTAAGAATAGATTCGGGATGGAGTGTATTCATCTCGCTGTCTTATAATAAAAGAGAGCGAGAGTCTAATCCAATAAAGATTTAATGCGCTTTATTGCTCTTGGGCTCGGGTGATTTTTTGCACAAAAGTGCTTTTCACCATAGCTTGTTTCTTAAGAGATTTTTCGTAATTCATCGCTTGAGCTTTATTTTTAAAGCTGCCAATACTGACGCGATACCATTCTTGTCCGTCAATCATCGCTTTTACCGGAAAAGCCGGAAATCCCTTATCAATTAATTTTTGTGAGTGGCTCTCGGCTTCATTAATCGTTTTATAGGCGGCCACTTGAACGGTGTATTCAATCAAAGAAGGCTTTGGAAGTGTGGGTCGCGGAGGCAAGCTTGAAAGACTTCTTTGTGGTTTTGACTCTAAAGCCATTTGAGAGTTTTTTTGTGCTGAAGAGGTCGCCCCTTTAACTGAGTCGAGTGAAGCTGTTTTTCGATCAGACTTAACAGTCGTTGATTTTGCACCCACGGGAATCTCTGCTTTTTCGAGATCATCATTGCTTGCAAGTTCGATGGTTTCTTTCATCATTTCGAGATTGGGATCGAGTGCTTTAGCTTCTGCCAACGCTTTTTGGGTGAGAAGCTCAACTTCTTTTTCAGAAATCTCATCATCGAGAACTTCTTGTTCATCGTCTTGAGCGAGTTTCACATTTGAATCTTGTTCAATGTATTTCACTCGATAATCGCGGTCGCTCCAACCTTTGCCAGAAATCACACCGATACTAAAAGAGAGCAAACAAACAAACACCACAAGAAGTGCCGTAAGAACAACATTCAGTTTTGACTCTTTACCTTTTCTTTTCATGGAGCCCCCAATAGACAACACTCCTATCTTAGAAGAAACAGACTTAGCGCGTCAAGCAGGAAAGCATTATGGGGAGCGCGTCTTAAGGCGGGGTGATGCAAAACAAGGCCACTGTCTTTTGGTCGAAGTCGGTCAAAAACATGACAGATGAGTCAGAGACCCATGTTTTACCACTCGACTTCAATCGGTGGTCCGGTTGTTGGCTTGGATTGTGTTTGCTTTGGCCGAATCAATCCTCACTAAGGTCCTGTTGGCACTGGGGTTGCTTCAGCAAGCACTAGAGAATCTATTCATCGGAGGATTTGTGGCTGACAACACAGCAGAGAAATTAGACGACAGCTCAAAGAGCACAGACCAAAGTAAGAAGTCTAAGTCTTCACCCTTATTACTTGTCATTATCACGCTCAATACCATTGTGATTTTAGGAATTGGTGTTTTTCTTTATCTCGGAAAGAAAAAAGAATTAGAGCGCCCTTCGATGGAACCCATCATTGAAGGTTCTTTAATGGATGATAAAGAAGGTTCGGCTGAACAAAGTGGTACTTTTGCCGTTCCACTGGATTATTTCTTAGTGAACCTCGCGGAAGATCAGGGACAAAAACTCTTTAAAGTCGAAATGGAATTTGATGTGGATAATAAAGAGGTCCAAGAAGAGATCAATAAACGGATGCCGCAAGTGCGTGACATTATAATTATTGTTCTTTCCAGCAAAAACTACTCTCAGATCTCTACTCCCAAAGGAAAAGAAAGACTTAAAGAAGAGATTCGCGACACGGTGAATTCGTTCCTCACCAAAGGTCGTATTAACAAAGTATTGTTCACACAGTTTATCAACAGCTAACTCGAGGAAACAATGAATCAAGTACTTTCACAGAGCGAAGTTGATGCCCTATTAGCGGCGGTTTCAGAAGGTGAAATCGAAACCAGCGAATCCAAATCGGGCGCTCCTAAAGACGACCGAGTGGTGGTGGTTTACGATCTGACCAGCCAGGATCGTATTATTCGCGGTCGCTTACCTCAGCTCGATGTTATTTATGAAAAATTCATGCGTTCCTTTCGAGTTTCTCTCTCTTCAGCCCTTAGAAAGATCGCTTCTCTTAACCATGCCAGTACTGATTTTTTGAAGTTTGGTGAGTTCATTAATACTTTGCCCATGCCCACTTGCATGAGTGTTCTTCGCTTTAGCACACTTCGTGGTTCGGCTCTTTTTGTGATTGAAAGCAAATTGGCTTACGCTCTTGTGGATTCTTTTTTTGGGGGAGATGATCGTCCTTATTCTAAAGTGGAAGGTAAAGACTTTACTCCGATTGAAATTTCAATTGTCCGTAAAGTGGTAGATCTTGCCATTGATGATCTTGAAGCGGCATGGGAGTCGATTCACCCGATCGAATGCTCTTTTGTGAGAACAGAAGTGAATCCTCAATTCGTAGGGATTGTTCCACCGACCGATGTAGTTATTGCTTCAGCGTTTGATGTGGAGCTTGAAAACGCCAACGGGACAATCACTCTCGTTATTCCATACTCAACTATTGAGCCGATAAAACATAAGCTTTCAACCGGCTTTCAAGTGGAGTCGGATCAAACCGATAAAAAACTTTGGACTTCTATTATTAAAGATCAGCTTCTTGATACTGAACTCGATATCAAAGTGAACCTTGGACAAAGTGAAATTACTCTTAAAGAGCTGATGTCCCTTAAAGAGGGAGATGTGATTCCGTTGGATCAAGATGCCAGTGGAGAGTTTGATGTTTTGGTTCAAGACGTTAAAAAATTTAAAGGACTCTATGGTGTCTACCACGGGTCTGTTGCTATGCAATTAACAAAGAAAATTACTAAGGAGAAAAACAATGGGTGATGAAGCCGAAAATTTAGCAGACCTGCTGAGTGCAGATATGCCACAGCTACACAGTGTGGACTCATCAGCGTCCCATAATGAAAACAAAAATCTAGAGCTGATTCTGGATATTCCTTTACGAGTCACTGTCGAATTAGGTCGTTCGAAAATGGTTGTTAGTGAACTTCTAAATTTGGGTCAAGGAAGCGTGATTGAGCTCAATAAACTCGCCGGTGAACCGATGGAGATCTTGGTGAATGATAAGCTCGTAGCTCGCGGTGAAGCCGTGGTCGTAAACGAAAAATTTGGTGTTCGACTCACTGATATTATTTCTCCCAAAGAACGCGTTCAACAACTGAAATAGGAAGAACTATGAAATTCATCACTTTTACATTCATTTTATTTTCAGCTTTAGTTTCTTTTGCAGAAATTGAGTCTGAACTTGTCGATGTCAATAAAGACACAAAGCTTTCAAGTTACATCGAAAAAATGAACAAAAAACTCAGTGATGAAGAGAGCGAGATTCCTATCGTCGACGAAAAAACTGAAGAAGTAGCTGAGGCAAAAAGCGAAGACCAAATCCTCTTGGGTTTGACGAAAGAAAAATCCAAGGCCTCGGCTGAACTTTCACCTTTTAATAAAATGATTCTGGCCGTTGTGGCACTTCTTGCCATTGCCGGAAGTTTACTACTGATGATCAGAAAGTTAGGTGTAAAAGTGGGACACACTGAAATTGCTAAAAACATTGAGATCCTGACTCAAAAATCCATTGGTCCCAAAAAGAATCTCATGCTGATTCGAGTGGCTGGTGAAACCATTCTTTTGGGTGTCACAGATTCAAATATCACACCAATAAAAACCCTCTCACTCCTTGAGGACGAGCTTCCTCAGTTTGTGGCGCCCCAGTTTTCAAAACAATTAAAAACAAAAATAGAACAAACCAAAATCACCGATGAGATTGAAGAGCTCGATGGCTATTCGGTATCCCGTCTTGATGATGTTAAAAATGCCGTTAAAAAAAGGTTTCTTTCATGATTAAAAAACTAGGAATCCTGCTCCTTTTTGCATTTTTTTCGACACAAGCTCTCGCTCAGGTCAGTATTCCACAAGTTTCTATGGGGTTAAAAACTACGGACAATCCACAAGAAATTGTGGATTCCATTAAAATTGTACTGGTTCTTACTGTTCTTACCCTTGCCCCAGC
>JBGSSY010000191.1:0-5856 GCA_041736775.1 Bdellovibrionales bacterium
CGAAGCGCTTTCGGGATTCAAGTTGTTTGAGAGATTCTTTTTTCATTTCGTCTAAACCGGGTTTAAAGACTTCATTGAAGTAGGCGTCGGCGGCTTTCTTACGGTCTGCTTCGGTTTTAAAAAGGCTATAAATGTGAGTGAGTTCACCAGCATCAAGCCTAATTCCAGCGCATTGTGGGCACTCGTCCATTTCGACGGCTTTGAGGGTGCTAAAAAAACGTCGGTACATGGGTTGATCTTCACAGCTGAGACAATTGAATTTTTCATCGAGAGAAACTCTTTTGGTTTTGGATTGGCTGAGTTTTATAAGAAAATCCTCATCGCATTCATGGTGTTCATCCATTCTTTTAAGTTCGCGAGGATCAAACCATATGCCTCCGCAGCCATTATAACAAACATCAATTTTAACATTGTGATTAGACATTTCTTGAAGTTCGGTTTGGCAGCGTGGGCAATTCATCAAGTCTCCTTATTTTTGACTTATAGCTCATCATAAAACAGTCATAATGAAAATAAAAATCGAATATTAATCGATAAAACATACCATGGATGCAACCTGTTTGAATTGAAATACGTATATGTCATTGAGTTAGATCTTCTTGAGATGAACTCAGTTATTAGGGTTAAATTTTTAAAAGGTTTGAGCAATTATTTTAAAGATGAATCTTCTAATTATGGATTGAGAAATTATTGTAAGGAGGAGGATTTTCTTGAGCCATTTAACAGTTTCAAACAACAGTCATATAAATATTGAGAAAAAAGAATCTAATCATAGATAGACTTGTTCTCTTTCACTGGATCAGTTAACCTTTTGATTGTTAACAAGGAGTTTGGTTTGCTAAGGTGGCGGGATGCCATAGATTTGATCTGGGCCTATTTTAAGAAAAAAACCGTAGCTCAAATGAAGGCTGTGGCTTTTATAGTGATTTACCTTTTTTGTTTTCAGACTTTTATTCTTGATATTCCTATTCATGAACTTCCTAAAATTATTTTAGGTATTGTCTTTGTTGTCATGGGCCTGACATTTTTTATGGAAGGTTTGGTCTTAGGAATCATGCCCATTGGAGAAAATTTAGGAACTAAACTTCCCGCACAGGCTCCGCTTTTCGCGGTGCTCCTCTTTGCCTTTATTCTCGGAGTGGGAGCGACTTTTGCTGAACCGGCGATTGGAATTCTCCGAGCCATGGGGTCCAGTGTTGAAGTGCAGCGAGCACCACTCCTTTTTTATATTTTAAACGAAAAAACTCTTGAACTCATTGTTGCTGTCGGTGTCGGAGTTGGACTTGCGGTTATCTTTGGAGTTCTTCGGCTGATTTACAATTGGTCTTTGAAACCTTTAATCTACCCACTCGTCATCACAGCTTTAGGATTAAGTCTTTATTCACTTTTTAATGCCGATTTTGCACATATCGTTGGCCTTGCTTGGGACTGTGGAGCGGTGACAACTGGTCCAGTGACGGTCCCATTGGTCATTGCCTTGGGGCTTGGTATGTCACGAGTGGTTGCCGGTCATTCCGATGAAGGAACAACCAGTGGTTTTGGGGTGGTCACTTTAGCGTCCTTATTTCCAGTGATTACAGTTTTATTGATGGGGCTGTATTATAACTTTAATCAACCCAATGATATAATTCTTGAAAGCACGATTCAGCATTCTTCTCAGCTCATCAGCGAGGCGGTCGAGAAATCTTTAACCATTAAACAACAAATCCAAGTCTCATTACAAAAAAGTTTCATCATTGCAGCCCAAGCCATCTTACCCCTTTGTTTATTTATGCTTGTGGTTTTTCGATTGATTCTTCGCCAGAGTTTTAAATACGTTGACGAGATTGCTTTAGGACTCTTTCTTTCCCTTTTTGGCCTCACCATCTTCAGTCTCGGAATTGATTTTGGTTTAGGCAAACTTGGAAAACAAGTGGGACAAGTATTGCCCTCGGCCTATTCGGTGATTCGATTGGATAATGAAACGAAGATGATTGAAAATTTTAATTTAAATCATGTTCAGTTTCGCTACACCGAAGACGGTCAAGAAGAACAGTTTTTTTATCTCAACAAAGATAAAAAAATGGAAATCGTTCTCTTTGATCAAAATAACTATGATCCTGAAAAAAAGACTTATACATTTACACCTTCTTATGGACCGATCTGGAATCAAGATAGTTTTAGCCTCACCGGAATTTTAGTGGTGCTCTTTTTTGCTTTCTTGATGGGCTATGGGGCTACTTTAGCCGAGCCTGCACTTAATACTCTGGGAGATACGGTCGAAGATCTTTCGGTGGGAACTTTTAAAAAGAAAAATTTAATCCAGGCGGTTGCCATTGGCGTTGGGATTGGAATTCTTATAGGTGTGATTAAGATCATCTGGAGTCTTCCGCTGATTTGGCTCATCCTCCCTCCTTATGTTTTATTGATGATTCTCTCAGCTTTTTCAACCGAAGAGTTTGTCAACATTGCTTGGGACTCGGCGGGTGTTACAACCGGACCGGTAACAGTTCCTTTGGTGCTTTCAATGGGTTTAGGGATTGGGGCGCAATCGGGAGCGGTCGAAGGTTTTGGGATTTTGGCCATGGCCTCGGTATGCCCCATCATGTCTGTTCTTGTTATGGGACTTTTTCTCAATCGTTTTCGTCGTTATCCTTCCATCGAAGATTTTGAAGGAGCTGAATCCTAATGACTCCAGTCAAATGCTCCCACATCACTGTTGTTATCCATAACTCCTTAATGGAAAGACTTCTCGATCACCTTAATACTATAGGTATTAATCATCTTTATTCTCTTTTTGGTCGCTCCCTTCTTCTCAATGAGGGGCGAGGAGTTAAGTCACTGTTTTTTTCATCTGACTTGATTAGTGAATCGGTGGACGTTCTTACTTTTTATTTGCCACTGCAGTATGAAGACTTAGTGATGAAATCAATTATCAAAAGGTGTCGTCTGGATATCCCTGGGCGTGGCAGTATATTTTCACGCTACGTCGACCTTCATAATGGTAATATCGATGAACTTCTCTCATCCTTAAATACCGATGCCCTACCCACGGCTGAAGAGCTAAGTGATGTGACTCTTTTTGAAAATCTCACCCAAATTCTCTGCACTATGAGCAAGGGATATGCCGATGAGTTGGGTAAAGTTTTACTTCATCTTGGAGTTGTACCCACCATCACCTATGCCACCGGCACTGGCTTACGGGATCAATTAGGACTTTTGCGCGTAACGATTCCAAAAGATAAAGAATTTGTTTCGATTATTGTTGGACCTCACGAGGCAAGCAGTATTATGGATAAGATGATCACTTGGGCAAAACTGGATCGACCGGGGCGTGGATTTATTTGGCAAGTGCCGGTTAAAAAAGGTGTGGTTAATTTTAAGACCGCTCAAAAAACTATTGGACAGGCGGCGAGTACAGAACAAATCATTGCCGCTATCGATTCACTCAAGGGTGATTTTACTTGGAGACAGGGGGGTGGGGTTCTGTCAGAGTCAAAACAAAGAAATTACTATAAAGGGACTCAACTGATCATGCAGGTCAACGAAGGAACCTCTCTACCTATCATTAAAGCCCTTATGGCCATTGGAATAAGTGGTGCGACGGTTCAACCTCTAAGAACTCTCTCGCCTGAATTCGGTGATGAGCATCTTGTCGTTCCCCAAGAAATCATTCGGGTTGTGGTGACAGAAGATAAAGCCAAAAGTGTTTTAGCAATGGCGATACAACAAATGGGTGCCCAAGAAAATTCAATTTTACAAAACACCCATATTTTTTCATTACCGGTGATACGAGCCTTTAATTATATCAACTCCGTTTAATTAGATACCAATATCCGATAAGAATTTTGAGACCTGAAAAATCCCGTGTTCGTCCATCCATTGCACTAAATTGTGACTGAGTTTTTCGGTGAAATCAGGATTCTGATTTTGGTTTTGGGCGAGATACTTAATTAAATCTTTTTCGGTCACAATACCAACCACTTTGTCGCCATCTTTGATCACGACTGAACTGACATTGTGATTGTAAAGTTGATTAAGGATTTCCATTTCGTCAGTGTCAATGGATGCGGTGACGACGGGTTGAACCATCATCTCTTTCACAAGAAGTCTCTTTGAGAGTTCAAGAAGCGTAGAAGAAGGATTTTTTTCAAGGGATTGATAAAGATAATCTGTCACATCGGTTTTAGAAACTAAGCCTACAAATTTTTTGTCATTGAAAATGGGGACATGGCTAATTTTATTCACATGAAAGCAGGCCAGTAGAGATTTAAGATCATCGTTCGGGGAGAGGTAAACAAAGTTTTTATTTTTCATAAGCCATCCTTTTCAGAACAAAATTATCACACTGCAGACCTCAACTCAATCCAAACTCTTGGCGGGGCAGGGGAATGATAACCTCAAGGCCTAATTCATGTTTAAGGCGGTAAGCCAGTGCATTTTGTGAATTTTTTTCTCCGTGGTTGAGAAAAACTCTCTTTGGTTTTTTTTCAATTCGAGAGACCCAAGCGACAAGCTCATCAGAATCAGCATGAGCGGAAAGAGATTCAACACTTTCAATGCTTGCTTTAACCACTATATTTTCTTTATGGATTCTTAGGGTTTTAAGGCCTTGTTGCAGCAAACGACCTTTGGTTTCTTCGGCTTGATAACCCACAAAAACCACTATGGTATTGGGGTCTCCCAGTCTCTCTTTGAGATGATAAAGAATTCGTCCGCCCGTGAGCATTCCGGCCGCAGAAATAATGATCAAGGGGCCTTTTTTGTGCATAAGGTTTATGGAGTCTTCCATTTTTTTGACTTTATGAAAATGAAAAGGTGAGAGGGGCGAAATAAGTTCATCTTTTTTGAGGACTAGTTTGAGATCATCACTGCCTTGTAAATAAAGGTTTGTAGCTTCTAAAGCCATAGGGCTATCCAGATAAACTGGAATTTTTGGAATTTCTCCATCCTCTTCGAGTTTCTTAATTATAAAGAGAATTTCTTGGGCTCTGCCCACCGCAAAAGAGGGAATGAGAAGAACACCACCGGTTTGTTGGATTTTGAGAATTAATTTTTTGAGACTGTGATCGGGCGAAAGTTCACTATGAGTGCGGTCTCCATAAGTTGATTCCAAAATTAAATCATCGGTTTCATGAATTTCTTCAGGTCCTTTGATCACTCTCTGTTTGTCGTTACCAAGATCGCCAGAGAAGGTGATGAGTCTAACCCCATTTTCAGTGCTTAACGAAAGTTGAACAATGCAGGAGCCAAGAATGTGTCCTGCGCGCAAAAGTCGAAAACTGAGTCCGGCGGTGAGCTCAATCCACTGATGGCGCTCGACCACTTCAAATTGCTCAAGTGCTTTGTCAGCATCTTCAGATGTAAACAGTGGTCCGTAATAACCTTTATTGTTTCGGTTATTGAAGCGCTTTGCATCCTCCTCTTGCAAAAAGGCAGAGTCAGGAAGCAAAATTTTAGACAAATCAAAAGTACTCTCGCTGGAGTAAATTTTTCCTTTAAACCCCAGTTGGCAAAGTTTTGGAAGCATTCCAGAGTGGTCAACATGGGCATGGGTTAAAATCACACAATCAATGGACTGGGCCAAAGCTTGATCATAAAGCTCCCAGTTTCTTTTACGAATTTCTTTTGGCCCTTGAAACAAACCACAGTCGATTAAAACTTTAAAATGTTTGTATTCAATTAAGGTTGCGGAGCCGGTCACAGTTTGTGCGGCTCCCAAGAAGGTGATCTTTGCATTTTTCATTTGTGGCCAATCGTAATAGGGTCAGACTCGTAATATTAACTACAGTTGTGGAGTTAACACCTGAGCTCCCAATTTTTCAATCAGTTCTTTAATGGGATGGGGAGGATAATTCATTGTAATACAGTGAATTC
>JBGSSY010000215.1:0-3441 GCA_041736775.1 Bdellovibrionales bacterium
GCCCAGACACTCCATTTGAAGTCATCTTCTTTATTCAGTTGAATCAAAAGTGAATTTTCTGCAGATTCAAAGGAGAGGTTTTCAGTTTGACCCTGAAGCACAACCTTATAGGTTTTAATATCGGGCAAAGCCGTCCATAAAAACTGATGTTCCCCAAACAGCAATCGATTTCGGGGTTGGGGCCTGAGTAAATGCAATGGGGGTGCTTGCCAGATTTCAGTAAAGAGAGAGGGGCTTCTTCGGTTTTGGCTGATAAGAAAAATTTCATGGGCCCCCAACTCAAGTGTCAAAGTCAGCTCTGTTTGTCCAGGGTTAAGGTCGATTTTTTTCTTCTCGCTCTCACCTCCTAAAATTTCAACTCGTTCCGCTTGACCTGTCCATTTGAGGATAACGTTTTCTTTATTTTGGTGAGTGTAAATTCTTTCAGCGGGTTTACTTTCCCACTCAAGTGTTTGATCAAGGGTGAGCTTATTTTGAACATCGCCATTCACTTCCAAAAATTCATTTTCAGAAAGATTCACAGACTGACCGTTTTGGTTAAGAGTCACTTCACCTTTAAGAACTTCAATGCTGAGATTGTCATCGCTGACTTTTCCCAGATTAACTTCACTCTTTTCTCCCAGAGTCAGAGTCATGGTTTTATTAGAAAGTACGGTTTTATCAAATGGGTTACGCGCTCGAAGTTTTCCTTTTGTGAACTGAACCCGAATTTCGTTCTCTCGTCCCTTTTCGGGAGGCTCGAGCGTCACAAGAGTATTTTCAGAAAGGGATATTTGAGTTCCGTTATTCAGTTTAATGGATGCCGTACTCTGTGAAAGAGTTAAAATTGAGTCATAATAATTAAGAGTTTCATTTTGTCTTGATTCTTCCCAAATCAAACCATCCACCGGGCGTCGCTTGAGTGAGTTCTCAATATTTTCAATGGTTCCAGCTATTTGTCCCTGTTTTTTTTGTGTATCAGATTGGAGAAAATCAATAAGGCCAAGGTGCCACAACAGCAAAGCCACTTGCAGGATCAGTGCGATCAGTAATCCGATCACAATTTTTTTATCAGATTTAAAATCAACCATTATAGAGAAATCGGCATTTTTGTCTCAAAACCAAACAGGACTTAAGTCCCGATCAATTGCCTTTTTCTGAATAAAAATAATCAATTAACGAAAGAAGTGATTCTTTCTACAAGACTTAAAAAAATGAGTTCAGTTTTCATTTTGAATGGGATTATGAAAAAAAAATGAGATCGTTAGTTGGAGAACCTAGATCAAATTAAAGGTTGTTTGATTTAAAACCAAACAACCTTATTAGAACTGAAGAATTAAGATTTTTTTGAATTCCAGCCTTTAATGCCTTCACTGAAATGACGGATATTTTTATAACCCATCTCACAAGCGGTTTTTGCAGCTTTTTGCCAAGCTGTGCAGCTTTTTCCACCACAATAGGCAACGATCGGTGCATTTTTATCTTTAGGAAGTTTGTTAGCGAGGTCATTTTGAGCGGTTTGAAAATGGATGGCTCCAGGAATATGGCCTTCTTCAAAAGAAGCTTTTGAGTTTACATCGATAATTGTAGCCGAAGATTTTGCAGTCATCTCTTTCATTTCAGCCATAGATACATCTTTGTACTGTTTATAATCTGTACAATTAGTTACAGCGGGGGAGTTTGCAAAAGAGAATTGAAAAGACATCAACGTGAGTAAAGCAATAATAAATTTCATAAAAAGCCTCCTTAAAAAGCTACTGTTAAATTTCAGAAATTGTACTACACATTGATTCATTAGTGACTGAGATAAAGGGCCTGTAAAACGTTAATATCAACCGAATGGTACGAACTTTAGACTTAACTGCAGTTCAGGAGATGAATGAAAAACCTTCTACCTAAAGACGGACATATCAACTTATATCGTTCTTTTTACGAGCTAGACCAGTCGCAAGTTTTTTTTGAAAAACTACAAAGAGAAATTCCCTGGTCACAAAAATCCATAATCATCTTCGGTAAAAAAGTAGCAGAGCCCCGTTTAACCGCCTGGTTTGGCGAAAGCAATGCCTTCTATTCTTATTCAGGACTCAATCTCTCTCCATTACCATGGACCCCTTTACTCAAAAAAATTCAATCGGATGTGCAAGAGAAAACAGGTGTCACTTTTAATAGCGTGTTACTCAATCTTTACCGCGATGGGGCAGACAGCAATGGGTGGCACAGCGATGATGAAAAAGAGCTGGGGGATACACCTTACATTGCTTCCTTAAGTTTTGGTGAAACTCGCGATTTTTTGCTGAGACATAAAAAAGAAAGTTCTCGAAAACTCAAAATTCCCTTAAGTTCTGGCAGTCTCTTGATCATGAAGGGATTAACCCAAAAATGCTGGCAACACAGCTTACCCAAACGAGCGGGGAAAATGGGACCAAGAATCAATCTCACTTTTCGTCAGATCAACCCGACGAAAAGTAGCAACTCAGATTGAAATCAACCAATAATCTGATTGAGTGTTTGAGAGGGCCTCATCACTTGGGCTAAAAGTTTGGCATTGGGGTGAAAATAGCCGCCTATGTCTGTACTTTTTCCCTGTACGGCAATGAGCTCAGACACAATTTGTTTTTCAAATTCAGTCAGTTTGGTTGCGATCGGTGTAAAGTATTTTTTCAGCTCTTGATTATCATTCTGTTTGGCTAAAGCTTGAGCCCAATAAAGAGCGAGATAAAAGTGAGACCCACGATTATCAATATCGCCAATTTTGCGAGAAGGTGATTTGTTTTGAGCCAGAAATTCTGAATTCGCTTGATCCATGGTGGTGGCAAGGACCTTAATTTTTTCATTTTTGGTTTTATCGGCAAGATCTTCCAAAGAAACTGCGAATGCTAAAAATTCACCTAAAGAATCCCAACGCAAATGATTTTCTTCAAGAAATTGTTGCACATGTTTGGGGGCTGTTCCACCGGCTCCAGTTTCAAACAGACCTCCACCAGCAAGAAGTGGAACAATCGATAGCATTTTTGCACTGGTTCCAAGTTCAAGAATGGGAAAGAGATCCGTTAAATAATCTCGCAAAACATTGCCTGTGACTGAAATCGTGTCTTTGCCATTGATTGTACGCTCCAGAGTTTCTTGCGTGGCTTGTGCGGGATTAAGAATTTTTATTTCAAGGCCTTCTGTATTGTAGTCTTTCAAATAACGTTTCACTTTATCAATCAGGTTTCGATCATGGGCTCTTTCGCCATCAAGCCAGAAGATGGCCATCTGACCCGAAAGGCGAGCGCGAGTCACTGCGAGCTTGACCCAATCTTTTATCGCCTCATCTTTAGTTTGACACATTCTCCAGATGTCTCCCGCTTCCACTCGATGTTCAAAAAGAATTTTATTGGTGTCATCGAGAACTTGGACTCGTCCGGTTTTTTCAATGGCAAAAGTTTTATCATGAGAGCCATACTCTTCCGCTTTTTTAGC
>JBGSSY010000217.1:0-2644 GCA_041736775.1 Bdellovibrionales bacterium
GAATTCAATCTGTCTTTTATGTCACTCAATGCTTAGAAATTAAAATTATTTGTCAGCATTAGACGCGGCGCTTACGTACTAAAGAAGAGCCCTTGTTATAAACTTGCTCTAACCTCTGAATCATTTGAAAATAGTATCTGGAGGATTTGATGAAACCAAGAATTCTTGTTGTTGATGATGAAGAGTCCATACGTGAGTTTCTCGAAATCATGCTTAAAAAAGAAGGCTATGAGGTCACTTGCGTTGAGGATGGCCAAAAAGCGAAAGATATTCTTGTCAAAAAATCTTTTGATCTCGTTATTTCAGATTTACAGATGCCTAATGTTACAGGCATTGAACTCCTTCAGCATGTAAAATCACAGTATCCTGAACTTCTTTTCATGATGATCACAGCTTTTGGCACCACTGAGACCGCCGTTGAAGCTATGAAAATGGGCGCTTACGACTACGTTACAAAACCATTTAAGCTGGATGAAGTCCGTATCAACATTGCAAACGCTTTGAGAAGTCAGCATCTTGAGTTTGAAAATAGAACATTAAAAAAAGAACTCAATCGAGAGTACAGCTTTCAAAGTATCGTTGGAAACTCTTCGGCTATGCACCATATTTATGATTTGGTGAAAAGAGTTTCATCCACACCGACTAACATCTTGGTCACGGGTGAGAGTGGAACCGGAAAAGAAATGGTCGCTAAAGCAATCCATTATAATGGTCC
The DNA here is from genome assembly GCA_041736775.1 of Bdellovibrionales bacterium. Lineage (GTDB taxonomy): Bacteria > Bdellovibrionota > Bdellovibrionia > Bdellovibrionales > JAGQZY01 > JAGQZY01. The sequence continues at coordinate 716 of JBGSSY010000217.1, forward strand.
TCTTAAAGATAAACCCTTTATCACCATTAACTGTGGAGCGATTCCAGAGTCATTGATGGAATCAGAAATGTTTGGTCACAAAAAAGGATCTTTTACGGGAGCGGTTGCTGATAAAGCCGGTCTTTTTGAAGTGGCCGACGGTGGAACTTTGTTTCTTGATGAAGTGGGCGAGTTACCCTTAACCATTCAAGTCAAACTTCTTCGTGCGATTCAAGAGCGTGTGATTCGTCGAGTGGGTTCAACCGATGATACCCATGTCAATGTTCGCCTCATCGCTGCTACCAATAGAAATTTAGAAGATATGGTTCAAGATGGTACTTTTAGACAAGATCTTTATTATCGTTTGAACGTTATTCAAATTAAAACACCACCCCTCAGAGAGAGAAAAGAAGACATTCAACTTCTCGCAGAGCATTTTCTTAAAAAATACAATGAACGACTTAATAAAACGGTGAATTCAATTAGCCTTGAAGCGATGAATATTTTAAAGAAGTATGACTATCCTGGAAACGTTCGCGAACTTGAAAATATTATTGAAAGGACGGTGGCCCTTGAAGCCGGTGCTTCGATTTTACCTGAAAGTTTACCTCCCTTTGTGAACACCGTTAGTGGTTCTCGCCAAATGGTCTCTAGCGAAGGGATCGAGATCACTGATGATGGAATTGATCTTGATAAAGTCATTGGTCAGATTGAAAAAGAGCTGATCATAAAATCCATTCACGCTGCCAATGGCATAAAAAAACGAGCGGCTAAACTCTTGGGTATTACATTTCGATCCATGAGATATCGGGTGGAAAAATACAATTTAGGCTCCATTTCTGATGACGAAATGGATGACGAGTAGGGATTAAGGTCGAGTAATCAAACTCTCCGGGCTGTGAAATAGACAGCACCGTAAGCTCTGACTATAATAGAATTCCAGCCCATGGAGGGTGCTGTCCTGCGATACATAATCTCTCTTCTTATTCTCTTTTTACAGATTCAAATGGTGAACGCTCAAGACGTAACATCATCAGAAGATTTTTATCGCGGTGATGATTTTGTAAGCGGTGCACCTCCTGCACAAATTCAAACCTACGAAGAAGAGCCTCCAGTCAAACCAAGACCAAAAGTTGAAGTGCAGCCGGCAGAGCCACGCATACCAGTGAGTGGCGGCCAAGGTGGCACTTTCACCAATACCTCTGCTCGCGACCGTAAGGCTCCGATCTTTCCAAAGTTTCAACAAGTTTTTAATCAGTGTGCAGAAGGTTGTAATGCGGGAAGAGCTCACTGTTATGGACAGCGAAATAATCGCACTTGCCATAGCACGGGTGACGCGATTGATGTCCATGGTTTGATTTGTGGAGGAGTGACTTACAATGCTTACTCGGACCGTTTCAAAAAATTCGTGTCCTGTGTAAAGTCCAAAAGTTATAAGGGAACTCGCTGGAAAGCCCTTTATCGTCAGACCGATAAAAGAAATGGTTGCAACTCATCTGGTCGTAACCACACCACCTGTCACTGGGATCATGCCCATTTTAGTTTAGGCTGTTGGCGTAATGGTAAAATCACTTACTAGGAGTATCAGTTATGTTTAAAAAAAGTTTATTACTACTTCTCACTTCTCTAACCTTGCTGGCGACTTCTTTCTGTGTTCATACCCCTGAAGATCAAAGAAATATAAGTTCAACCACCTTTAGTGACATCAGTAAAAAAGTAAAACCTCAGATCATTGAAAATGAAAAAGGGGATAAAATCTTTATTTTTTTTGAAGTACAAAAAGAAGAACCGATTACGACCATTCAAGTGCAATATTTGTGCGTGGCAGACCCTTCGCAAACGAAAAAAGATTGGGATATATTTAATGTGGCCCACTTCACGGGAATCAGTGATCTCATTGATGACAGTCGTGTGCACATCCGCTATTATCCAATAGCTGTTTTAGATTTC
>JBGSSY010000254.1:0-10486 GCA_041736775.1 Bdellovibrionales bacterium
TGAACCTATCAACGGAAAAACTGAAGTCTGGCAATTTGAACTTCGTACCAACTGGGACGATAAATCCCAACTTGAATACCTTGAACTGGGCCTTTACACCACCCACTCCCAGCTCAATCAACCCAACAGTAATGATTCACACTGGTTCAACTGCTTGCCCTAGGTTTTACCAAAGATGGATTTAGTATCCCGCAGGAGTGCAGCTAACACGCCCCTGATATTCCATTTCATCGAAAGTTTGGCCGTCTTTACCTTTTCTAATTTCATAAGAGATGCCAGTCATGTAATGACCATCCACATTGACTTCCATGGTTTTACGGACATAGAAGCCAGGTTGTATTCCACCCCATTCAACAGTCATGGAATTATACCTATGTGTAAAATTCGCTTTTTTTGAAGAGAGTGGTTTGGGGGGTTCAGATGAGGTCTTATCCATCTTTATACCTGGCGAAAAGGCCCAAGGATCTTCTTCTGGAATCAAGTGCGAAAGACCTTTAGGGGGATAGACGGTAAAGTCGATCGGAGTGTTGCCCTCTTGATTGTAGTTGTTAGTGCCATAAACAACTTTGCAAACTTCGTTGATACTCATTTCACGATTAAATTTAAAACCTGACTTTTTATTAATATCAGCAGTTGCAAGAAACTCAATATTTCTCCCTGTTGGTTTTTCGAGATTAGTAGAATCATCAATCTGCGTTTGCGCAATATTTCTTACAGGCAAGGAATGACAGCCTGCTAAAATTAAAATGTTTAAACAAAAGAAAAGAAAAGAACAGATAAATATTTTCATAACCACCTTCATTTTTAAATACTCCGAGTATTAAATTACTGGAATAATCTAATAATTATAGATCGAAGTCTCTTTAACGGATGGACGGTATGTCTGAGACGCCGAGGTCAACAGAGACCATTTTCGAAACACCCTTTTCTTCCATGGTTACGCCATAAAGTTTTTCGGCGATTTCCATCGTGTACTTGTTATGGGTGACGACAATGATCTGTGAGCGTTTGGCCATCTCGCGAACGAGATCGTTAAAGCGCATAACGTTGGCATCATCAAGAGGGGCGTCAACCTCATCCAGTAAACAGTAAGGTGAGGGCTTCACAAGAAAGATCGAGAAGATCAGCGACACTGCTGTCAGAGCTTTTTCTCCACCGGAGAGGAGAGAAACACTTTGCAATTTTTTACCCGGTGGACGTGAAACGATATCTATACCCATCTCATCTTTTTCGGGATCTTCGATCAAGATCAAGCGCGCTTCACCACCACCAAAGAGAACAGGGAACACACGTTGAAATCGATCGTTGACGGCTTCAAAAGTTTCTTTGAAACGTTTTGAACAGATGCGATTGATTCGATCAATGACTTTTGTGAGCTGCGATTTAGCTTCAGTGAGATCAAGGTACTGCTTACTGAGAAACTCATAACGGCTGGCAAGATCATCGTACTCTTCAATGGCTGAAAGATTCACTTCACCAATTCGGCTGATTTTTTCTTTAAGGGATTTAAGTTCTTCTCGAGAAGCTTCTCTATCCCCTTCACGATCGGCATAAAGAGGGGCCACATCGGCCAAGTTCTTTTGGTACTTCTCTTCGATATGAGAGACGAGATTGTGCTCTTTCATTTTGGCCTGCTCAAGAACAAGTTGAGATTCGTTCATGATGGCTTGTTGTTTATTTTTTTCAGACATTTTTTGCGAAAGAAGATCTTGCAGTTCAAAAAGACGAGAGTTTGATTCTTCAAATTCATTTCTCATGCGTGAGAGTTGGGCTTCGCCCTCTTCGACTTTTTGGATTAGTCCCTCAAGCTCGACTTTTTTCTGTTCGAGCAGAACCTGGTTTTCACTCATAAAATGGGTGTTGCGAGAAGTCTCAGCATCCATTTTATTCATTTGTTCACGCACGTCCGTTAATGAGCGTTCAAGACGAGAGTGTTCCGAGCGAACACCAATAAGCTCTTGTTGCTTCTTAGCACTTTCAACTTGTAAATGGGTCACTTTGTCTTGAAGATCACCAATTCCTAATTTTTCAGTCTCAAGGATTTGGGTGAGCTCTTCAATACGCTCTTGAAGACCTTGCTGACTATCTGTGAGTTTTTTAATATTTTGAGTAAGGTCATTGAGCTCAACTAATTTAGCCTGTTCCCGTGAAAGGACTTGATCCAAATCCCTGGTTTGACGTTCGATTGCGGTATTGACGTTACGAACTTCAATTTCGGCTCGCTCAAGATCCTTTTTAAGACCCGCCATAAGAATTTCTTTTTCGATATTATCTTTTTGAGCTTTTTCCAGATTTAAAGCCACATGTTCTAATTGAGATTCCATTTTCTTAAGAGCGGTGGCGGCAAGAGCTAACTTACCCGACCATTCTTCTTTGGACTTTCTAAGCTCATCAATCTCACGCTCACGCTTAAGGACTCCACTTGAGGCATCCCCTTTAAATCCCCCACTCATAAAACCTTCACGAGTCAGAACGTCACCATCAAGAGTTACAAAGGTCCACGCTGGGAATTGTCCACGCAGCTCCATGCCCGAAGCAAGGGAATCGGTCACAGCGACTCGATCCAAAAGAGGTTCAACTTCGGCACGGTGTTTTTCAGGCACATCAATCGCATCCAGAAGAAGACCATCAATACCCTTGCAGGATTTGATCAGCTCAGATTCTGATTGGTCATGGCTTTGCAGCCAAGAACCGCCCGAGTAAAAAGTGGAGCGACCGGATTTTTTTTCTTTGAGATAATCAACGGCTTCAAGGGATTTGTTTTGATCTTGGCTGAGGAGCATCTGCAGTTTTGGACCCAGTACGGCCTCAAGGGCAATTTCATACTTCTCTGGCACTCTGACGATTTCAGAAACCGGTTTAAAACTTCGACGGGCTTCTTGTTCTTCTTCGCTGAGGCCTGTGAGATTTTGTTTTTGCCAAAACATGACAGACTTTACACCCTCTTGGAAACCTTCAAAATTGTCTCTGAGGTTTTCAAGACCGTAAAGACGAGAGACCACTTCATTGAGTTTATCTTTAAACTCAAGAACTTCTGATTTTTTGGTCTCACACTGTTCGTTCAGTTCTTGTTTTTGAGTGCGAAGAGCATCGACATCATTCAGAATATCCATTTGGATCTGACGCTCTTTTTCAAAATGAGAGAAGACTTTTTTGTGATTTTTATCGAACTCTTCTCTTTTGTCTTGAAGTTCATTCATGACGTTTTTGACTTGAGAAACTTCACGTTCGAGATTTTTAACCGCTTCTTCAAGGCTTGCTTGTTTGGCTTTGGCTTGGCTTGCAGCCCCAGAGATTGAAAGATGTTCTCTTCTTTTGTCTGAGAGTTCGTTATCTGAACTTTCAATAGTCTCTTTACGTTCATCAAGGATTTCTTTGTTGGATTTATAATCTGCAGTGAGTGTTTCGGCCACTCGTTCAATTTGAGCCAGTTTCTCAGTGACTAAATTAAATTCTTCGAGAAGTTTTTGTTCGCGGATTTGGTTTTCGCCAAAAAGGGAGCCTGCCATTTCTTTACTGCGTTTGGCTTGTTCAATTTCAAAGCGAAGTTCTTGAATTTCCGTTTCTCTGACACGAACTCGGTCTTGATTGTCTTTAAGACCAACGCGAAAATCTTCAATGACTTTTTCGCCTTCAAGAGCAAGACCTCGCAGTTCTGCCACTTCAGCTTCTAGACGAGACACCTGAGCGGCTGACTCCACTTGAATATTTTGAGCCTGCTCAAAATCAGACAATGAACTTTCTGTTTTCTCTTTGAGTTCAATGAATTCTTTTGAAGAAAGCCAGAGTTCAATATCTTCAATTTCAGATTTGAGTTTTCGATAACGTTCCGCTCTTTGAGCTTGTCTTTGCAAACTCTCAAGCTGCCTTTTGAGCTCGCCAATAATATCTTGCAAGCGAATAAGGTTGGCGTCGGTTGCTTTTAATTTTCTTTGAGACTCTCTTTTGCGGGCTTTAAATTTTGTAATCCCTGCAGCTTCTTCAATCAGGGTACGACGCTCTTCAGGCTTTGAGGTCACGATCTTTCCGATGGCTCCCTGCTCGATGATACTAAAACCTTTTGAACCGGCTCCGGTATCCATAAAGATTTCTTGGATGTCTTTGAGACGAGCCGCTTGTTTATTGACAAGATATTCTGAATCGCCAGAGCGATGAAGTCGTCTTGTCACCATAACTTCAGAGTGATTAAGGTATTTTATTGGGAAGGGACCACCATCGTTTTCAAGGGTGAGTGAAACTTCACACATCCCCATGGGAGCGTAGCCTTCGGCTCCGGCAAAGATCACGTCTTCCATGCTCGAACCACGCAAATGCTTGGCCGACATCTCACCCATAACCCAAACCAGGGCGTCGACAATGTTTGATTTACCGCAACCGTTGGGACCAACGACACCGGTAATACCGGCATCGAAATGTATAACTGTACGATCCTTAAAAGACTTAAATCCTATAAGTTCTAATTTTTTAATCCTCAACTGTCCGTCCCCTTAAAAAATTTTTCTATTTGAGAGCGGCTTGGGCAGCGGCCAAACGCGCAATGGGAACCCTGAAGGGTGAGCAACTTACATAATCCATGCCCGTTGAGGCAAAAAACAAGATGCTAGCGGGGTCACCGCCATGTTCTCCACAGATTCCGACTTTTAAGTCTGGCTTGGAGGCTCGACCAAGGTCAACACCCATTTTCACCAATTGACCCACACCGGGTTGATCCAGTGATACAAAGGGGTCACTGCCGTAAATCCCCTTAGAAACGTAGGTATTCAGGAAGCGACCGGAATCGTCTCGAGAGAGGCCTAAGGCCGTCTGCGTCAAGTCATTGGTTCCAAAGCTAAAAAAATCAGCATGTTTGGCAATTTGATCTGCAGTGATTGCAGCTCGCGGAAGCTCAATCATTGTGCCGATGAGATATTTGTATTCGACATTAAACTCACGTTTCACAGTTTCAACAATATCCACGACCAGCTCACGCAAAAGAGAAAGTTCTTTGGCTTCACCAACGAGGGGAATCATAATTTCAGGAGTAATCTTTCGACCCTCTTTAGTGAGTTGAGCTACAGCTTCGGCAATGGCACGAGCCTGCATCCCATAAACTTCAGGATAGGTAATGGCGAGGCGACAACCTCGATGACCGAGCATGGGATTAAATTCATGAAGCATTTTAACTTTTGAACGAAGCTCACTAAAAGGAACATCAAGGCGTAAAGCCAATTCTTTAGCTTCTTCATCGGTGTGAGGAAGAAACTCATGCAGGGGTGGATCGAGGAGACGAATGGTCACGGGGCGATCTTCCATGACTTTAAAGATTCCGTAAAAATCTTCTCGCTGCATGGGCAGAAGTTGGGCCAGCGCTCTTTCCCTTTCTTCTTTATTTTCAGCGAGAATCATGCGACGAACCCAGTCGATGCGCTCAGGAGCAAAAAACATATGCTCTGTACGACAAAGACCAATTCCTTCGGCACCAAATTCAAGAGCCGCTTTTGCATCGGCAGGTGTGTCGGCGTTAGTACGAACTTTGAGTTTACGGTAACGATCAGCCAGCTCCATGATTCGTTCAAAAGGGCCTTCCAGTTGTGGAGGTATGGTTTTCACTTCTCCCAGAAAGACTTCCCCGGTTGAACCATCGAGAGTGATCATCTCACCTTCTTTAACTAGATAGCCATTGGTACGAAATTCTTTTTGGTGTTCATTGACATAAACGTCACCACAGCCAGCGACACAGCATTTACCCATTCCACGAGCGACAACGGCCGCGTGAGAAGTCATTCCACCACGACTGGTGAGAATGCCTTGAGCGGCCACCATGCCTTCAATATCTTCAGGCGAAGTTTCAACCCGAACGAGAATAACTTTTTCACCGCGCTCTTTCCATTCAACCGCTTCTTCGCTGGTGAAAACCACTTTTCCAGAAACGCCACCGGGGCTAGCGGGTAAACCTTTTGCAATCACAGTTTTAATGCAATCGGGATCAAGGGTTGGATGAAGCAATTGATCAAGGCTTGAAGGCTGGACCCTTAATATCGCTTCTTTTTCTGTGATCAAACCTTCATCGATCATGTCGGTCGCAATTCGAAGAGCGGCTCTTGCAGTTCGTTTACCATTTCGAGTCTGCAACATCCAAAGTTGACCTCTCTCAATGGTGAACTCAATATCCTGCATGTCGCGATAATGTTTTTCTAATTTCTCATAGGTTTGCACCAGTTCTTTAAAAACTTCAGGACACTCTTCTTCAAGAGACATATGGCCTGTCCCCTGGGCTGCTTTTTTTGTAATCGGTTGCGGGGTGCGAATACCGGCAACCACATCTTCGCCTTGAGCGTTCATCAGATACTCGCCAAAGAAAAGTTTTTCTCCGGTTGAGGGATCTCGTGTAAAGGCCACACCCGTTCCAGAATCTTCTCCAAGATTTCCAAAAACCATGGACTGAACGTTCACCGCCGTACCCCAGTCGTCAGGAATCATATGCAAACGACGATAGGTTTTTGCGCGATCGTTATTCCAACTTGAAAACACAGCTTCAATCGCTCCCCAAAGTTGATCTTTGGGGTCCATAGGAAATGTTTTTGCCGTGGTTGCGGCAATTTGATTTTTAAAATTTTCCACAAGAAATTTGAAATCAGCAACAGTGAGTTCAGTGTCCTTGGTGTATTTTTTTTCATCTTTCAAATCTTCTAGGGCCATTTCAAGGAGTGAGGTGTTCATTCCTAAGACGACGTTGGAGTACATTTGAATAAAACGACGATAAGAATCCCAAGCGAAGCGTTCATTCTTAGATGAACGAGCAAGACCCTCAACAGTTTCATCATTAAGCCCGAGATTAAGAATGGTATCCATCATCCCCGGCATTGAAGCTCTTGCGCCAGAACGGACACTGACAAGAAGTGGGTTTGACGGGTCACCAAATTTTTTACCAATATTTTTTTCGACCCTTTTAAGAGCTTCTTCAACCTGCTCGCGAATGACTGAAGAAAGTTTTTTGCCTTCGCGGTAAAATTGCATACAGACATCGGTCGCAATGGTGAAGCCGGGGGGTACTGGGATTCCAAGATTGGTCATCTCAGCGAGGTTGGCGCCTTTACCACCTAAAGTGTTTTTCATTGAAGCATCGCCCTCAGATTCGCCTTGAGCAAAAAAATAAACCTTTTTCTCGTTCGTCATAGAAAACCTCAGTTGGAAAAGTTTTTAAAATTTTTCTGAATATAATTATTGAGCTGATCGTAAGAAACTCTTTCTTGAGTCATCTTATCGCGATGACGAATGGTCGCTTGTTGATCGTTGAGTGAATCAAAATCAACCGTTACGCAGTAAGGAGTCCCAATTTCGTCTTGTCGACGATAACGTTTACCAATACTTTGCGACTCATCATACTGAACACGGTAGCCGTCTTTGCGCATTTGATCATCAAGACGAAAACAAACCTCTTGTAACTCAGCTTTTTTAGAGAGAGGTAAAATAGCCACTTGCACAGGGGCAAGATTGGGATGAAAACCAAGAACAACTCGAATATCTTCGTTACCGTCTTTACTGGTGTGTTCCTCTCGATAAGAATCACAGAGGACCGTTAACAAAAGTCGATCACAACCAATGGCCGTTTCAATCACGTAGGGAATATACTTTTTATTTTGCGCTTGATCGAAATATTCTAAACTTTTACCAGAGAGTTTTTGATGTTGGCTGAGATCAAAATCACCGCGGTTATGAATTCCCTCAAGCTCTTGCCAACCAAAAGGAAGTTTATACTCAAAGTCACCGGCTTGTTTTGCGTAGTGAGCGAGCTCACCTTCTCCATGGGGTTTAAAGCGAATATTCTCAAGATTAAGACCGATCTCTTTATAAAATTGCAGACGGGTGTTTTTCCACTCTTCAAAAAAGGCTTCATCTGTACCTGGTGTGACAAAGTACTGCATCTCCATCTGTTCAAATTCACGAGTTCTAAAGATAAAGTTTCCTGGAGTGATCTCATTTCGAAAGGATTTACCGATCTGGGCAATTCCAAAAGGCACTTTCAATCTTTGTGTGGTTTGAACATTTTCAAAGTTCACAAAAATCCCTTGAGCTGTTTCAGGACGAAGATAAACCAAACTTCCCTCATCAGCGACCGCACCCATGTGAGTTTGAAACATCAAATTAAAATCACGAGGCTCAGTTAAATTTTTAGAACCACAATTGGGACATACTTTTTCTTTTAAATGGTCCGCCCGATGACGGCTCTTACAATCTTTACAATCAATCATCGGGTCGGAAAAATTATCAACATGCCCCGAAGCCTTCCAAACATTGGGATGCATTAAAATCGAAGCATCCAGCCCCACCACATCCCGCCTTTGGGTCATGGATTTCCACCAGGCTTGTTTAATGTTCCATTTGAGTTCGACACCCAACGGTCCATAATCCCAGCAGGAATTAAGTCCCCCGTAGATTTCGCTGCTTTGAAAAACAAAGCCCCGTCTTTTTGAAAGTGATACTAAAGTTTGTAACTGATCAAGCCTCTTAATTTCCAAGGACAAGCCTCCGCGGCAGAGAAGATAAAACGATTTTCTGAGAATTGGCAAACCAACCCCATCAACCCAACTTTAAGCCGCAAAAACTAACCTCGGGCCCTTCATTAGTCAACGAATCATCCCGACTGAGTCCCCACTTTCTCCTCTCAAAAGCCCCTGAAAAACTCCATCCCCAAATTACAAAGCTCCCTCCTTTTAAGCTTAAAAATTAAGCCTGCTCATTTTGGTTTTTTGTTTCTTTTGGATTTTCTTTCAAAAATTCTTGAATCTCCTTCATTGAAGACGCGGGCTCCTGCCCTCGCCTGCATCGCTACCTTTGGTGGCGAACGCGTCACGCTTGCAGGAGGTCTTCAATGAAGGAGATTCAAGAATTTTTGAAAGAAAATCCAAAAGAAACAAAAAACCATTGGGGGGAATGAGCGGGGGGATTTTAAGAGCTATGGTTTGAAAGGGTTTACCGTATTGATCAGGTTGAGTGAAGGTTTTGTGGATCTCATTGAGTTGGGAGAAGGATTAAGGTTTTGATTAAATGGGGAAAAGCTTTTGCGGTTTTTGTGAAAGGAGTGGGAGAGGGGCATTACTTATTGAGCTTGGGACTAGACTGGTTCTTTCTATGGCCAATGGGAAAAATTTTGAAGGATTAGTAGCGGCGTTTTGCGAGTTTTTCGTGGATGGCGGCGTAGGCCATTTCTAGGATTTCTTTGGATTCATTGTCGATTCGCATGCGGCATTTGAGGTAGGCCATTTCAATATCGCTCATGGGACTACCGGCAGGAACTCCTATGATTTCATAGGCATCCCACATATGACCGTTGAAATTGAAATAAACGTTCAGTTCTTCTTCGTTGGAGATATCGACGTCTTTGGCGGGGCTAAATTGGATTTTTTTCAGGTTGAGGCGACTGGGCTGTTGTTTTTGTCTTTTACTGTTGAGAAAAAGAATGACCAAAAGAGTGACAACAAATGCATTGAGGATTAGGAACTGTGTTGGGCTCATAAAAAAAATTGTCTCATGAGTCAGATTAGAATTAAACGATCTTTTGTCGCCCTGCGTTGGAGTCATTATGGCCAGTCCCAATCCCTTTGATCAACAGAAAGCAATTCCTGGAGTGAATAAAATTATTGCTGTGAGTTCTGGTAAAGGGGGCGTTGGAAAAAGTACGGTCGCATCGAATTTAGCTATTGCTTTGGCTCAGCTGGGAAAAAAAGTGGGACTTCTTGATGCTGATATTTATGGGCCAAGCCAACCTCGGATGATGGGGGCTCTTCATCAAAAACCTGAAATCAGTAAAGACAATCGCATTCTTCCTATTGTTCGCCACGGAATAAAAATTATGAGTATGGGTTTTTTAGTAGAAGAGGAGATGGCGGTCGCTTGGCGAGGACCCATGCTCTTTAAGGCGATGAACCAACTTTTTTATGATGTGGATTGGGGCGAACTTGATTTTCTGTTGATCGATTTGCCACCGGGAACAGGCGATGTGCAATTGAGTATGGTGCAAAAAGTTCCTGTGAGTGGAGCCATTACTGTATGCACGCCACAGAATGTGGCTTTAGCCGATGTAAAAAAATCGATTGATATGTTTGAGCGAGTGAATGTTCCCATCCTCGGTGTCGTCGAGAATATGGCTTATTTTATTTCTCCCTCAAACCCTAGTGAAAAAATTCAAATTTTTCCTAAAGGGGACTTACTCAGCTATTTGGATTCAAAACAAATCACTCACTTGGCCGAGATTCCCCTTCTCACCGAAATGGCCTTGGCTTGTGAAATGGGTATCCCTTATACTGCCCAAAAAAGTTCTGATCCAGTGACCATGGCCTACAAAACCATGGCGGAAAAATTAGTCCAACAAGTTTAAGTATAGACCTTTGTCTTGAGGCTTTTTATAAAAAACCAATTTTCATTCTACCGTATCCTTTTTTGAACACTTCTTTAGCGGTTTTTTGAAACCCTAAAATGGCCTAGCTCGACTTCAATTTGAATCATT
>JBGSSY010000263.1:0-8626 GCA_041736775.1 Bdellovibrionales bacterium
TTGCGCCAATTAGATTCAAATAAGGTACATGATCCGATCGATTATAATCTCTATCCACCCCCGATAGTCGATCATCAGTTGCAAAAGCAAAAAGCGCTGTCATTGTACAGAATTGAAAAGTCACAAAGTGGACCCGATGACTGATCAATCCGAATGGAATCTGTGTTATGCCTAATAAAGTGAACAAGAATACCTTAGATATTGCTAACAAAATTGGCTCTTTCATTGAGTACTGGGGATTCAAAGAAGTCCACGGAAGAATTTGGACTCTGATTTTTCTTTCACCCGAGCCGGTGGATGCCAATTATTTTATTGATAATTTGCAAATTTCCAAAGCCTTGGCCAGCATGTCGATCAAAGAGCTGCTTTATTTTAATGTTATTCTTGAAGTAAAAAAAGACCGACCCGGAACACAGAAGTACTCGATCAACCCTGATATCACCAACGTCATCCTTGATGTAATCAAAAAACGTGAGATTGTGATGCTCACAGAAATTCAGAGCTCTTTTAAATCTTTAGTAGCCACTCAAAATACTAAACCCGATCAGCACATTGATACTCAACGAATGCATGAGCTCGGAGTCATGGTAGATTCAGCTTACCTTCTTCTCTTAGGAATGACAGCCGGATCGATGGTTGATTTTAAAGTTTTTTCTGAAGCCACCCACATCAAAAAATAATCAAATAATCATTTGAATGGGATTAAAAAGCGAGAGTACATTACGGTCAAGTTAGAAAGTTCAATCAAATCTAGGTGAACATTTTCTCGCTGGTGATTTTTCTCATATGAAGTCCAGCAAGGAGCATGGCCACAGCACCGAGTAAATGCCAAATCACATGACCATGAAGCCAAGTGTTCTCGGGCTCACAATACATACGAGTAATATCCATGATAGCAAAACCCTGAGCTAAAATAAGGGTCAAGACGGTGAGCCAAAAAAATCGGTAGTGTCTTAAGGTGTTTTCTTTGTAACCAGCATAGAGATCAAGAATCAAAATGGGAATGGCGTTGATCAACATCATTTTTTGAATGGGACTATCAAAGATATCAAAGCTGATAAATAAAAACATATTCGCCATCACCATAAACCAATAAGTGGCGTAAAAATTTCTGAGAAGTGATGTGAAATGTCTCTGAAGATTAAAGGTGAGTATAAAACTCATCATCAAAAACATTCCAAAAAAGTCGAGATACTGGGTAAAATAATTATTGGTGGCATGATAGGTAAAAGACAACAAACCCATGATAATGACTGTGGGTCCAAAAAACATCAATCGTGTGCCGAGAAGGACTCGCATCAAAGCAATGCCGACAATAATATAACCGAGGTTGCTCCAAGTGTTGGCAGGTTCATTAATAACAGCACAGATGGTCGGTTCGCACCAGTTCACATTGGGGGCCCCGAGGTTTTGCTGAGCATCATACCACGGGCATCCAGGTTGGATGGTCATCTCTCGAAGTTTGTTGCTGTAGGGGCTTTCCATTTAAAATCCTTTAATTCATTTATTTAAAGACCGCAAATTGTCACATAATGCGGGTCTTTTTCAAGCTCAAAAGCCAAATTATTAATGTATTTATTTTTAACTTTAGTCAGAAGGTCAATAGAGAGGTCAATGAGCTGTTGGTCAACTCTCTTTTGTTGACGGTAAATTCTCTCGAGGTGGGCACACAATGTACTCACCTCTGGAGCACCATATGTCGCCCCAGTCCCTTTGAGTTTATGAAATTCTAACTCGATTCCATTCCAATCTTGTTTTTTATGAAGTTCATTCAAAAGCTTAAATTTATCAGAAAAAGTTTCAAAGTATTCTGTTCTCAGTTCGGCCATAAGAGCTTGATAGTTGGAGGTGTTCATTACGCGACCTTTCGCAGTTTAAGTGATTCAGCCGTCAATGGACGCCATTCTTTAATGGTAAAATAAAAAGTAGAACCCTGTCCATGGATAGAACGGACTCCAATTTCTCCACCATGTTCTTCGACTAAGGCTTTTGAAATCGCAAGGCCTAGACCCGTTCCTTTTACCAGATGGGTCGATGAGTCAGTGGCTTGACGAAATTTTTCAAAAATCAGTTTTTGATTCTCTTCAGAAATTCCAGGGCCTTGATCGTTGACCGAAAATTCAAGAATTCCAAACTCATTAAGAGTCGAGCGCAAAATGACTTCACTCTCTGGTGATGAGAATTTGATAGCATTTGAAATGAGATTAGTGATGACCTGCTGAATTCGATCAGAGTCCACCATGCAGTCCATTTTCTGATGGATACATTCAACTTTTATATGCACCTGTGCGGCTGTAGCAAAACCTTGGATGGCTTGAGCACTTTTAAGAAGTAGATCTTCAACCGGAACCCACGTTTTTTTAAGAGATAAAGATCGAGATTCAATTTTAGCTAAATCAAGCATCTCATTGATCAGTCGTACTAAGCGATCCGTTTCTTGCTCAGCCACATTCACCATCTCTTTGGCGCTCTCATCAAGTTTGCCAACAATCTCACTACTGAGAAGGCCTAAAGAACCCTTGATCGAAGTGAGTGGGGTTCTAAGCTCATGACTTGCGATACTGACAAACTCTGATTTCGCACGATCGAGCGCTAAAAGTTCATCCATATTGTTAAGAACTTTTTGCGCCAAAGAGTTAAAAGTTCTTTCAAGGTTACCAATTTCGTTATCAGCTGGACTGGAAAAGCGAAAGGAATATTGATCAATCAAAAACTCCATCATTCTCTTTGAAAGAGCTTGAAGGGGTGAAAGAATCCCAACATAAAGATAATAGGTCAAAGTGAGCAAACCAATAAAGGGCAAAAGGGTCGCTAGTAATAGATAGAACTGAGTCTGCTTTTTATGTTTTTTGATCAGCCACTGAGAAACTTTAAAAAACTTCTGTTCCTCATGTTCAAATTCTTTCACTCGATTCTCAAAAAGGCGATCATTGTTGGCGTTATAGGCCTGAATCAGATTACTAGCCGCATAATCTCGGTCTCCAGAAGGGAGCTGAGCTTTAAATACCTTGAGTTTTTTTAAGACATCAGTTCCTCGATCGCGATGATCCAGTTTTTTAACTTCATCGCGCATTAAGAGGCTTTCTGAAACTTCAGAGTGAAGAGCTTCCACTTTTTTGTTTTGTAAAAAAGCAATATAACCAAAGCCAAAAGCACTGCTGAAAATCAAAAAAATCATAAGATTGATTTTTGCAGTGATGGTTTTCATTATGCGACATCCTTAAGAATAGTCTCAATTTGTTGACAGAGGTTATGAGGTTCAAAAGGCTTTTGGATGTAACCTCGCCCAAGGCTTAAAAATTCATTAATATCTTTTTGCGATGATTTAGCACTGAGAAAGATGACAGAAGCCACTTTTCCAGTTTTTTGTTGCTGATAAAGCCTACAAACTTCTAATCCCGGGTAAACCGGCATCATCCCATCTAAAATAATGAGATCATAATCCTGGCTCAGAGCTTTCTTTAAAGCTTCTCCGCCGTCGGTGGCAGTATCCACTTGGTGATGGCCCACTCTTTCTAAGATCAACTGGGCAATTTTGATAATATTGAGGTCGTCTTCAGCTAAAAGAATTTTCATAAATGTTCCTTACGCTGCCGCTTTTTTAGATTTTTTTTGTGAGAACTGTGCCAAAAGTTTTTGTTCTTCTTCATCCAGATTCAACAAGATCAGTTCGGTGAGAATTCGAGAGTGATGACGGCTTTCAGAGTTAAAAATAGCTTTAAAACGATTTTGATTAAGACCGATTTCTTTGAGCTCTTCAAGTTCAATCTGAACTTCAGTCCCCTTGGTCAGAGGGTAGGGGCTCTCAATTGTGATTCCTATGTCAGTGAAACGAGTGACTGTGATAGGGACAAGCATTTTTGCATTGCTGGTGAGTTTCACTGGTTTTTGTTTCAATTTTTTTTGATGACGTTGCACCAGTCGATCCACTTTTTCGAGAAAAAGTTCTGGATCAATCGGCTTTACAATATAATCATCCACTCCCAGTGCAACAGCTTGTTCAATGTCACTTTTGTCGGATCTTCCTGTGAGCATCGCAATGGTGAGATAATTGAGGTCTTCTCTTTTTTTGGTGGAGCGAATGAGATCAAAACCGCTATAAGCGGGCATCGTCGCATCTGTAATCATGATATCAAAACTCAAATCACCCAGAGTTTGAATGGCTTCAAGTGCATTATCACAACAAACCACTTCAAACTTTTTAAGTGTGAGTAATTTTTCAGTGATCTTTAAAATAGCAGGATCGTCATCGACTATCAAAAATTTCATAGGCTAACCTCTAGAAACTCTTCGGTATTCTAGAGGTATTTCATGAGGATTTTGAACTGGACTTAAGTGAAAATGACTAGCGCAAATATTCGTTGAGTATACAAAAACGGAAGGAGCCGGTGAGAAGGAGGTAAAGACCCACTATAGTCCAGACTGGACCACCGATTACAAAAAAGAAAAAAAGAAGAGCACCCAATAGCATACGTATCAAGCTTTGCACTCTTCCCATATTAATTTTCATTGTGAGATAACGTCTTTCAGCTCTCCGCTTTCAAACATTTCCATCATAATGTCACTGCCACCAATTAACTCTTGATTGACATAAAGTTGGGGGATGGTGGGCCATTGGCCGTAAGCTTTAATGCCCTCGCGAATTTCAGGATCTTGCAAAACATCCACCGAATAAAAAGGAGCTTTAAGTTCTGCGAGGATTGCAGTTGCGCGCGCTGAAAATCCACATTGTGGAAATTCAGGATTCCCTTTCATAAACAAAACAATCTTATTTTCTTTCAGTAGTTTCTCAATTTTTTCTTGGGTGTTCATGGGTTCTCCTTCAATTTTATCTTTCATCAGTTCTTATAGTTAAGGCATGGACTTCACCGGTTTTAAGTTCTTCTTTGAAGGCATCCATCACATGGCGATGTCGAGCCATGCGGGTGAGGCCGGTAAAGGTCTTTGAAGCAATATAAACAGAGTAATGATCATGGGTGCCGGTGAGGTCTGTCACATCAACGTGGCCATCAGGGTAGGTGTCTTGCAGTCGCTTTTTGACCTGTTCGGGTGTCATTGCAGTCCTTTATTGAGCGAAATAAGCCTTAATTTGTCTATGTTCTAGTGGAACTGGCTCGCCGAGTAAATAAGCGGCCCGATGAATAAGGTTATTGCGCACAGAGTCGAAAAGTGTTATTTCTTTTTCCATGATCGTCCATGGTTTTGTTGATGAAAAACATATCAATCGCGAGAAAAATAAGGCCAAAGAGCTGAGAAAAACTTCGTGGTGGAAACAGAAGCTTTCAGAGGGAGTTTGTTACTATTGTGGCGAGCGTTTTTCGAGAGAGGTTTTGACCATGGATCATAAGACTCCTATCTCTCGCGGCGGGACCACCAGCAAAGGCAATGTGGTGGTGTGTTGCAAGGATTGTAACTCCGCTAAAAAATATTTTACTCCTGCTGAATTGATCCTCAATTCACAAGATGCTTAACGATTGACCAGCCCAGTTTCCTAGACTTAAAGAAAATCTTATTGTTACAATGCCTTTGTTCACCCTATGTTTTTTTACTAAAGACCTATGGTTGTTGGGATTATTTCAGTTTTCTTTTGTTTTTATGAGGAGTTGTTCAGTTGGGTCAGTCTAAAATTACCTCAAGCAGTACGGCAGAGTATTTTGCTAAGAATTTACAACAGGTGGGATTTTCATCACCAACAAAAGCTGTTTTAACCACACTCAAAGAGGCCGTGGATAATTCTCTGGATGCCTGCGAAGACGCTGGTATCGCTCCGACATTAAAAGTTGAAGTCACTCGCCTTGGAAATGGCAGCGCACGAAATACTGATCTCATTGAAGTGGTAGTTGAAGATAACGGTCCTGGTCTTGAAGTGGATGATCTCGCTAAAGTTTTTGGTGAGTATTTAGCCTCTTCTAAATTTGGTCGTGGGCGCGCTTCACGTGGACAACAGGGGATTGGTATTTCTGCAGCCACAACTTGGGCTCAGCTCACGAACGCTGCCGGAGTCCAAGTCAGAAGCAAAACAAAAAAAATGCGTAAAGCCATCGATGCGCAAGTCGATGTTGATATCAAAGGCAATAAAGGTCTTCTTAAAAATAAACAAATGGTCGATTGGGATGTTCCCCATGGCACACGGGTTGCCTTTCGAATTGATGGGCGAGTTCAACTCAATGGTGATGGTGGTCTATTGACCTATCTTGAGGGTACAACCTTAGTGAATCCCCATCTTGAACTCAATTACAAACTTCTTGATAATCCAGCTGTTCACATTACTCGAGTAACAGATGAAGTCCCTGATGTTCCAGCGGCGACTTTGCCCCATCCCCACACGATGAAACTGGGTGAATTTATCACCCACTCGGGCATATACGGAAATATCACTTTTGGTAAATTTTTGAAAACGGGTTTCTCGCGAGTCACAGACGGTACAATTAAAGATTTTATTAAAAATGGAATGCCCAAAGATTTGGTCAACCGCAATCTCAATCAGATCCGCGAAGAGAATTTTAAAAAAGCCTTTCAAGCCATTCAAAACACCCCTCTGCCAAGCCCTTCCACTCGTTCAGTTTTAACTGTGGGTGAAGAGTCTCTCTCTAAATCAGTCCTGCGCATTGGTGCCGTCGATTTTTTTAGTGTGGTCACTCGCAAACCTAAAATTTGCGATCATAAACCCGTGGTGGTTGAGGTGGCCTTAGCCCGCTTTCTCGATCGCGGCAATGAAGACTCTATGATTCAACTTTTGCGTTTTGCCAACCGAGTTCCTTTGCAATTTGATAAAGGGGCTTGCGCCATCACGCGAGCTTTAGAGTCAGTGAATTGGCGATCCTATGGGCTTAGTCAGGCTAAAAATAGTTTGCCGTCGGGACCCTATGTTTTTGCAGTCAGTGTGGTTTCACCCTTTATTAAATTTAAAAATGCTTCTAAAGAAACCATTGATGCCTCTGATGAATTGGTCGAAGAAATTCGCCTCGCAGTGATGAGGGCTGGTCAAAAACTTTCTCGACATATTAAAAGAGAAAACAAAGCGGCTGATCTTGAAAGAAAAATTAAACATATTGAGCAGTTCGGACCGATTTTGGTAGAAACTCTGGCGCGCATCACAAGTGCCTCTAAAACCCGAAAAGACAAAGCGATTGAAGGTCTTGAAAAAATTCTGGGTCGTGATTCAAGAGCGGCAGAAAAAGACTTTAATGAGGCCGATGATAAGCTTAATAAATTGAAAGAAAACATGCGTGAGCGTGGTATAGGTTCTTTCACCGGTCGCGATGAAGATGAAATGATCGAAGATGAGTATCGCGAAGAGGATTTCGACGATACTGAAATTTTTGACGGAGAGGATGAGGCTTCTGACTCTCCAAAAACTAAAAAAAAGTCGTCCAAAAAGACCAGCAAGAAGTCAGTGAAAAAAGTGGCGGTTAAAAAAACAACCGTAAAAAAAGCGGCGGTCTTGGCTAAAAAACTAACCAACAAAAAAAGCAAAAGCCGAGCTTCATCTCAGTCTGTTAAGGGGTAAATAATGTCTAAAATGATTAGAGTGCGAGAATCGACTATTAACATTACCAAAGAGGCGCGCATCATTTGTGATCAAATGCTTAAAGATCTCGAAAATGCCAAAAGACCCCAACTTCATGCCACCAAGTGCTCTTTGGATAATTCTTTCTATGACCCTAAAGTAGGTTACCTCACTCCGGGTGATAAAAAAGTCACCACCGAGCTTAATGTTTCTTCGGTTCAAAAAATGGCGAGAATGACTTTTCTTCTAGAGATTCTTTTGCGCAATATCGAAATAGGTAACGTCAATACAAAACGTGAAATTTACTATCTTGCAAAAGGTCTTATTCGCAGTGAAAAAATGCTTAGGCCCCTTGATTTTGATGATCAGGTGGAGAGTGACTCGATCATTGATTACATTTGCGATCTTATGGAAGTTTATCGTGAAGAGATGAACTGTTTTGCCAACGATCGCGGTGGACAAACCTATTCTCAACAGCTGGTGGTCACAGAAACCATGTCTGACAGCACCACAGCAACCATCGACTTAAGCATGCTCGGGACAAGCCCTTTTCAGCCTAAAAACCGTCCTCAGTCTCTCAAGCTTAAAGCTAAAAAGAAAATTGATTTTTGTTTAGTGGTCGAATCAGAAGGCACAGCCAATACTTTGGTGGCTAACGGTATGACCAAAAGACACAATTGCATTGTCATGGGTGCTCAGGGTGTTCCTTCCAACGCGGTTCGAGCTTGGACCAAAAGCATTCAGAACCAAATAAAAGTGCCGATCTTCTTTTTTGGGGATTTGGATGCCTACACTCTGCAAAATATTTTTAGAACCCTCAAAGCCGGTTCAGCGGCAAGTCTTATCCGAAACAGTGATTTCTCAGCCCCTGAGGTTCACTTCTTGGGTGTTTTACCCGAGGATGTTAAAAAGTATGATCTTCACTGTTACGATGTGCGTGAAAATGATGTGAAAGAATCACGATCACTCAAAAAAGCAAAAGATGCTCTTAAAAATGATCCGTTCTTTCAAGACAAACGCAATAAAAGGCTCGCTCAAACCCTCGACTGGCTCATTAAAGAAAAGAAACGTTGTGAGCAACAGGCCCTTTATTCTGTGGACCCTAAAGATCCCCAT